>PLKU01000177.1 GCA_003140705.1 Acidobacteriaceae bacterium | reverse complement strand
CGCGCTTCATGCTGGCGGCGGCCATGAATCCCTGCCCCTGTGGATTCTTCAATGACAAATCGCGTGAGTGCATGTGCACGCCGGAATGATCCAAGCGCTACGTGGCCAAGATTTCCGGGCCACTCCTTGACCGGATCGATATTCACATTGAAGTTCCGGCGGTGCAGTACAAGGAGCTGCGCGGCGGTGCGGCTGCGGAAGGCTCGGCCGAGATCCGCGATAGAGCGATGGCGGCCCGCGAACGGCAGCGGGTGCGCTTCAGGAAGTCTGGCGACAAGATCTATGCCAATGCGCAGATGACCACGCGACAGATTCGCGCCCACTGCGAATTGGGCGGTGACGCTGAGCGGCTGCTGGAGCGAGCCATGCAGCAGCAGGGACTGACTGCTCGCACGCACGACCGCATTCTCAAAGTTGCACGGACAATTGCGGATCTGGAGGCCGCCGGGGATTTGACCGTGGCGCACCTCGCCGAGGCCATTCAATATCGAACGCTGGACCGCAGCTACTGGGCGTGAAGACGCGTGGAGCAGCCACCCCTGCAGGGAGCGGGACTAGGGATTAGAGACCGGGCCGTGGATTGCACGTCGAAAGAAGTCTAATTCTGGTCGCAGGGCTCCGTGCGGATGCCCGAAATCGCCACGCCGTAATTATCTTTTCCAGCGATGCGCGTGCCACCCGCTAACAACGCGACGTTATCTACCGGGGCATCCCACATGATGGCGTAAGTTCCTTGCGCTGCATTGATAGGCTGCCAGACGCCGTGAATCGATCCCNNCCGCCGTTGCCCGGCCATCCGCAGAGATCACCACCGGCACTCCATTCTCCCAGCGCCAGGTACCAATCAGTCCGCTGAAACCCGCCATGCGCGTGCCGGTTGTATCGTTGCCATACGAATTCTGTCCACTCAGCGATCGCTGGTCCGGAGCAACGGCGATGGTGTCCCTGGGCTGCATCCAGGTGAGCATATACGTATGAAGTGCCGCGTTCACAAGCTGCCAGTGCCCAGGAATCGGGCCGCCCATCATGGTGTGGTCCGAACGAATGAAGACAGGCTGATTGTTGAACCACTGATAACAGCCCACAATGGGATCCGAGGCGGCTTTCGTTGTGCTCGGCGGTGAGGTGGTCACTGTTTGCGAACCCGGCCTGCTCGGATTGACTGCCGGATTCGGGTTGCCACCAGGACTCAGATTGTTTGACGCATCGGGCGCCACCGTCGTGACCGGATTGGTTTGGGAGTCCGACGTTGTCTCGGGATGGCGCAGAAACATCACGGCCAACACAATTGCCGCCAGAACAATTGCTCCTGCCACGCCTATTAAAAGTGTCTTCGACGGGGGCGCAGGCGGGGGCGGCGGGATAGGAGTGGGCACAGGAGCTGGAGTCGGTACAGGAGTGGGCGTCGGCACGGGAACGGGAGGTACCGCTTGTCCTTGCCTGGCGGCAAGCCCGGGAAGCAGCTTTTGCACGGTCGCCGCAAGATTATCTAGATGCTGTTCCATCGGCGGAGTCATTGCATCAAGCCAATGGACGGAGCCAATGAAATAATCAAGCGACTTGCCCGGCGCCACGTCCTCAATGCGAAAGGGAAGGATGGCTACGCCGTTGCTGACCGCGCGCTCAATCTCCTTGGGAATTTGCACTGAAGCATTTGCGCTCGAAGAAAAGACCAGCACCATCACCTTGGCAGCTTGTATCGCATCGATGATGGCTTCGCCGTAGGGGGTGCCGGCCACGATGTCGCGCGGGGCGATCCAGCAGCGAATGCCGGCTGCCTCGAGGCGAGCGCATACGGCGTTGGCAATCGTCTTGTCCTTTGAGGCATGGCTGATGAATACATCGAAGGGCACGGGGAAGACCTCGGCAGCAAATCCGCAATCTGCAATTTTCGCCGTGTGGCGACCTTGCAGGCATCTTATCATCCAAATTCAAACCCGGCATCCGGGTTCTATGGCGTTTCAACCCACGCGCCGTCCTGGTTTTCGACCAGGATGAAGACAACCCCTCAGAGCTTGCGCAACCTCGCGCATGCGTCGTCGAGGTCATGGTCTATTTTGGCAAAGCAGAAGCGCAGCAGATTCTCGCCGTGGCCGGGGCGGAAGAAAGCGGAGCCGGCTACGGCGGCCACTCCGGTGACGGCCAGCAGGTGGCGGGCTTTCTCGGCTGCGGTCTTGCCGCGCAGGCGGGTGGCGTCGGCTAACACGTAATAGGCGCCGGCCGGCGTCGTGGGCGTCATTCCCGCATCAGTCAACGCGGATAGGATCCGGGTGCGCTTGGACTGATGGTCGGCAGCGAGTTGTGTGTAGAAGGATTGCGGGAGATGCTCGAGCCCGGCTGCTGCACCGTGCTGCAATGCTGAGGGGGCGCAGACGTAAGTCAGGTCATGGAAGTAAGACATGGCGCCCATCCACTTGGCGTCGGCCGTTGCATAGCCCAAACGCCAGCCGGTCACGCTGAAAGTCTTGCTGAAGCCGGAGAGCACGATGGTACGGTCGCGCATGCCGGGCAGTGTGGCCGGAGAAATGTGCTGTGCACCGTCGTAGACGAAATACTCGTAGATTTCATCGGTGATGAGGAAGAGGTCGTGTTCCTGAACGATGGCCGCAATCGCTTCGAGCTCGTCGAGGGTGAACACTTTGCCGCTGGGGTTGGTGGGGGTGTTCAGCAGAATGGCTCGAGTTTTCGGTGTGATGGCAGATTGGAGTGCAGCAATGTTGAGAGCGTAGTCGGGTTCGGCCAGCGGGACAAGGATTGGCTTGATGCGCAGGGATTGGAGCGTGGAGACGTGGTAGCCGTAGAAGGGCTCAAAAAGCAGGACCTCGTCGCTTGGGTTCAGCAGTGCCATGGCGGCGGCGTGGAGTCCGCCGGTAGCGCCTGAGGCGACCAGGACTTCCGTTTCAGGGTCGTAGGTGAGGCTGTAGTCGCGCAGCTGCTTGGCTGAGATGGCATTACGCAGGCGGGCGATGCCGTCGAGCCGCGTGTAGATGTTGTGGCCGTCGTGGATGGCCTGGATCGCAGCCTCCTGAACGGGAGCGGGGACGGGTGTGTCGCAAACTCCCTGGGCCAGGTTGATGCCGCCGATGCGGTCGCATTCGGTGGTCATGGCACGAATTTCTGACTGGATGACGGCAGGCGCCAGGTGGCTCAGGGCAAGGCGCGAGGCGGCAGTGGCAGGGCTGGTCGGCATGGGGAAGAATCCTTGTGCTGTCATCTTATATGTTGAGTGGTAGGGTCGGGCAGGTCAGCAAAGATTGGCGCCTTCGGCGTAGAATCGGGTCTTTATGCATGAGCTTTCCATCGTCGCCAGCATCGTCGATACGGTAACGGAGTCAGTGGCCGCCTACCCCGGCGCCCGTGTCCAGGAGGTACACCTGCGTGTGGGGGCTCTTGCCAGCGTTGTCGTCGAGTCGCTGGAGTTCTGTTGGGGCATTGCAACGGAAGGAACCTCTCTTGAAGGATCGAAGCTGGTGGTCAAGACGCTGCCTGTGGTGATGCATTGCGCGACCTGTGGGGACGTGGAACTGGAAGGCGTGCAGAGCTTTCGCTGTCCGACATGCGGAGAGCCGTGCAGCGACCAGCGGCAAGGGCGCGAGCTGGAGATTGAGTCGATCGAGATCGAGGATGGCCAGGAGGCGGCATGACGACCAGGATTGTGGAGTTGCGACGGGGAATACTCAAGAAGAATGACGAGCTTGCGGCGGGCCTGCGCGATCGGTATATGGGTGCTGGAGTGCTGGTGCTGAACCTGGTTTCGAGCCCGGGGACCGGGAAGACAGCATTTCTTGAGCGGACGCTGACAGAGTTACGGGCGAGCGGGGCTCGGGTCGCGGCGCTCGTTGGCGATTTGGAAACCGATAACGATGCGCGCCGCCTGGCGGCAAGTGGAGCGCCGGTACGTCAGATCAATACCCATGGCATTTGCCACCTGGATGCGGACATGATCACCCGGCATCTTGACGGGTGGGAGTTGGCTGACCTGGATTATCTGTTTATTGAGAATGTGGGGAACCTGGTTTGCCCATCGAGCTACGACCTGGGGGAGAAGATCCGTGTTGCGCTGCTGAGCGTGACAGAGGGCGAAGACAAGCCGCTGAAATATCCCACGCTTTTCAACTCGGCGGATGCGGCCGTGATTACGAAGATCGATATTGCGGTGCCTTGCGGGTTCGACCGCGACCTGGCGCTGAAGAACATCAACGAGATTCGGCCAGGGATAAGGATCTTCGAGACCTCCGCCAAGACCGGGGCGGGGATGGAAGAGTGGCTGAGGTATTTGGCGGAGGAGCGGGGAAAGCGCGGAAACTAGGCGTCAGGAGCGATTGCAATGGCCGTGAAGAAGCCGAGTGCTGACAGTGGCAAAGCAGAGGTGGAGGCGTATCTGGCTCGTGTGCCGGAGCCGGCGCGGACGACCCTGGAAAAGGTTCGGACCATAATCAGGGCAGCTGCCCCAAGAGAAGCGACCGAGGCGATCAGCTACAAGATTCCGTCATTCCAGTACAAGGGTGCGCTGGTTTGGTATGCGGCGTTCTAGAACCATTGCAGCATCTACCCCTTGGATGGCGCTCTGGTTGAGGAGTTTGGTGAAGCGCTGCAGAAGTACAAGACTTCGAAGGGAACGATTCAGTTTCGCGTGGACAAGCCGCTGCCGAAAGCGCTGGTTACGAAGATCGTGAAGGTGCGGGTAGCGCGGAACGAGGCAAAGGCGGCAGGCTGAGCAGCGGTCTTCGAGTGATCTAGATCACATTTCGTGGCACTTGGGCGGCGTATAAAGAGAGCATTATGTGCCTTGCGATTCCAGGAAAAGTGGAAGAGATCTCGACCGACGGGTTGATCCGGATGGGACGTGTGAATTTTGGCGGTGTGGTGAAAAACGTCTGCCTTGATTACGTTCCAGATGTCGAAGTTGGTGATTACACGATCGTTCATGTGGGGTTTGCGCTATCGAAGATCGATGAGGAGACGGCGCAGCAGACGCTCAAGGACTTCCGCGAGATGGGTGTGCTTGACGAGGAACTGGGCATCGAGGAAGAGGCTTTTGCGAGGGCGGCGATCGCGCCCCCATCGGCTTGCCCCGATGGGAGTTGTACCAGCGAGCCGGCGAGTCAGCAGGTCACCAAGTCAGTGGTGGGTTCATAGCGGATTGAGGGCTTCCTGGCCGGACGCACTGAGACGAAATGCAGGTTCATCGACGCCGGTCTCAGCGGCGACCTTCGCTCAGAATGACCGGACACCCGGTGCTATGGATGAGAGGGCTTTTTAGGCATGAAGTATTTGACTGAGTTCCGGAACGGGGAGATTGCGCAGCGCATGGCGCGGGAGATTCACGCCATCACCACGCGGCCGTGGAAGATCATGGAGGTTTGCGGGGGACAGACGCACTCTATCATCAAGAACGGAATCGACCAGATGCTTCCCGCCGGCATCGAGATGATTCATGGGCCGGGGTGCCCGGTCTGCGTTACTCCACTCGAGCTCATTGATAAAGCGCTGGCGATCGCGGCCGAACCTGGGGTGATTTTCTGTTCTTTTGGAGATATGCTTCGCGTGCCGGGCACCGATGCGGATCTTTTTCAGATCAAGGGCGCGGGCGGCGATGTGCGTGTGGTTTACTCGCCGCTGGATGCGGTGGAACTGGCGGTCAAGAATCCTGACAAGCAAGTGGTGTTCTTTGGAGTAGGGTTCGAGACAACGGCGCCGGCAAATGCGATGAGCGTGCATGTGGCCAAGCGGCGGGGGTTGAAGAACTTTTCCCTGCTTGTTTCGCATGTACTGGTGCCACCTGCGATTGCGGCCATCATGAGTTCGCCGGGGAATAAAGTGCAGGGCTTTCTGCTGGCTGGCCATGTGTGCAGCGTGATGGGGTACTGGCAGTATCCGCCCGTTGCCGAGAAGTTTGTGATTCCGTTGGTGGTGACGGGATTTGAGCCGTTGGATCTGCTGGATGGAATTCGACACGCGGTGATTCAACTGGAGGCGGGCAAGCACGAAGTTGAGAACGCCTACGAGCGAATTGTGACATTCGAGGGGAACACGGCAGCGCAGAAGATGCTGGCCGAGGTCTTTGAGGTGACAGACCGGGCCTGGCGTGGGATTGGCGTGATTCCCAAGAGCGGCTGGCGGTTAGGCGCGGCATATCGAGAGTTCGACGCGGAAGAGCGGTTCCAGATTTCAGGGATTCATACCGAGGAGTCGGCGCTGTGCAGGGCTGGAGATGTGCTGCGCGGTGCCATCAAGCCGGCGGAGTGCGCGGCCTTCGGCAAAGAGTGCACGCCACGGCATCCGCTGGGAGCCACGATGGTTTCAAGCGAAGGCGCTTGCGCGGCCTACTTCAACTATGGCCGGTTCTTGTCAGCGGAGGAGTTGGCAGGCGCTGGATCGGCTTTGTCAGGAGTAGCAAATGGCTGAGGTTGCAAAGCCAGAGCTCGCGGTCCCATCAAAAGGTGTGCCCGATTTCTCCAATTGGTCCTGCCCGTTGCCGCTGGTTGGGTACCCGACGATTGTGATGGGGCACGGCGGAGGAGGAAAGCTCGGCAACGAACTGGTGGAGCACCTGTTTCTCCCAGCGTTCAGGAATGCGGCGTTGGAAAATCTGGGCGATGCGGCTGTTCTGAATCTGGCCACCGGCAGGTTGGCGATGAGCATCGATTCATTTGTGGTGCAGCCGCTGTTCTTTCCCGGCGGATCCATCGGGGAGCTGGCAGTGAACGGGACGGTGAACGATCTCGCAGTTTCTGGTGCTGACCCGAAGTATCTAAGCGCGAGCTTCATTCTGGAAGAGGGATTTCCGCTGGCGCAGTTGGCGGCAATTGTAAAGGCAATGGCCCAGGCCGCTGTCACAGCTGGCGTGCAGATCGTCACTGGCGACACCAAGGTGGTTGAGCGCGGCCATGGCGACGGCTGCTATATCAATACGGCGGGGATTGGGGTTCTGCGTGAAGGAATTTAGGTCGGCCCCCATCGGG
>PLKU01000102.1 GCA_003140705.1 Acidobacteriaceae bacterium | reverse complement strand
AAGTGTTCACAAGACAGCAGTCAAGCGCGCCTGGTCTTGCATCGCTCCAACTGTGGAGAAGTACGCGTGTCAGATGAGTTCCCTGAGTGTGGGGTCATCAGGAAGCGGACAAACCTTAACCTGCTTCATTCCGATTCTTCCAAAACAAGGCGGCGATTGCTGATCAGTAATGCTCAGTGGATCGAGACGCGGCCGCGATGCAGAAAGCAGCCAGCGGCACAGATTTCACCTTCGAAATCAAGGTGCAGACTCTTCTGCGCGAGGGTTATGCCAACCGCCGTCTGCAGCAATCATCGCGTCAGCTGCCTTTGGTCCCCAGGTGCCGCGTTTGTAGGGGCGAGCAGGATGATGGACTTTGAGAACCCGATCAACCACTTTCCATGCGGCTTCTACAGCGTCCTCACGGGAGAAGAGCGCTCCGTCCCCGTTCATCGCGTCACCCAAAAGCCGTTCGTATGGAGTTTCTTCTCCCGACTGCTCTTCTGACAGATACAACTCCCTCATCTCTCCCACGAATTCCTGCCCTGCAAGCTTCACGCGCGCTGCGAGAGCGATGGCTGACGTCGGTGAGAGTCGAAGGCGCAGGTAATTGGATCGACTGGCAGCCTGCACTGCATCGGCNNGCCGCAGAGCGCAGAAGGTCTCAACGTCGGAGTTCTTCGCAACGTCCTTCCCCTTCCGATAGCCGGCGTATTGACCGCGCACCATGTCGTCGGCCTTTAGAGGGCGCATTGCCTTAAAGACTTTAGCCTTTTCACTGTGCACGGCTCCGAAGTCCCTGCCCGCAGGCGCCTCCATGGCCAGCAATGCAACGATCTGGAAAAGATGGTTCTCGATCACATCGCGCAAACAGCCTGCTGTCTCATAGAACGCACCGCGTGATCCCACGCCAAAGTTCTCACAGAGCGTGATCTGTACGCTCGCCACGTAATTGCGGTTCCAAATCGGCTCCAGAAACGAGTTGGNNATATTCATGATCGCTTCCTTGCCCAGGAAGTGATCGATCCGGAAGATTGAGTCCTCTGGAAAGAACGAACGTGCAACTTTATTGAGCTTGCGCGCTGAGGCCAGATCGCGCCCGAAGGGCTTTTCTACAATCACGCGTGCATTCTCCGCCAGGCCCGCGGCGCCCAGTCGTTGGATGACCGTGTCGAAGAGCGAAGGCGGAATCGCCAGATAGTGAGCTGGATGTCTTGCTTTTAGGAGCGCTTGTTTAAGCGCGGCGAATGTACTGCTGTCTGTATAGTCCCCGCTCACATAATTGAGCAAACTCAAGAGACGTTGAAGCGCCTGCTTGTCGTCGATCCCGCCAGATCGCTCTATGCTGTCCGTTGCACGCTTGCGCAGACGCTCAAGGCTCCACTCTGGAAATGCAACGCCGATTACTGGAACTTTGAGGACACCCCGCTTGACCATCGCGTAGAGTGCAGGAAAGATCATCTTGTGGGCAAGGTCGCCCGTCGCACCGAAGACCACCAGCGCGTCTGAATGAGCTTCGGCCATCGTTTGCCTCCCGTTGTGGTGTGGAATTCAAATCGAAGATTGCCGAGTCGCCGACCACCGCTTGCTCAGATGCATCTCCCTGGCGATCCGCTGCCCCGTGAGCCAGAAGATTCAATTGCCTGGGTTGAATGCCGGAGCCAAACGATGCCCTTACTTGGAGAGTCCGCGCGGTATCCAGGCCAGGTCCCCGCTTAGCACGTAGATTGCAATCGCTGCAGCCATGAACGTCGCGCCCACCCAAAAGCGCCAATCATAATGCATGCGTCGCCAATAGGGTCCAGGATCCGGTTCACCGCTGTCACCGCTCTTGCCTTCCCAGTTGTGCTTGTTTCCAGTCATTGATTCTCCATTGCGAAGAGGTCGCGAAGCCAAGTGGGGGCGCAGTATGATCGCGCCGGCCGCTTCCTGTTCTCGGGTTGAGTTACGGTTTTTGCGTTACCGCGGTCGTCACCTGGACCGGTCTGCCCTCATCGGTCAAAGAAGAGCTTTTCACCGGCGCAGATTTATCTGCCGGCACCTCAGTTCCTGCCGGAAAGATGAGCAATTGAATTGTGCCCTCTTCCGCATCAGCAGCCGAGCCTGTCTGCTTTCCAATTCCTAGCGTCTTCAGTTGGCTGTCGTCAAATCCAAAGTTCTCCACCAGGTATTGGCGAACGACCATTGCCCTCGCCTCGGTAAGCTCGAGATCCTTCTGCGAGTCACCCTCCGTACCTGCTGAAACCACGATGACAGCAAATCCGAACGGGTTGTTGGCAAGGTAGTCTCCGCCCGAATTGAGTGATTTCTGATTCTTTAGTTTGGCCGAATCGCGGTTATCAAAAAGCTGCTTGGGCGACCAGGTAAATGCTTTCGCCGGCGCTGCCTGCGGAAGCCCCCCGATTCTATTCGCTGCAAGCTCCGCGGAGTCCTCGTAGCCGCGCTTTTTGAAATATCCGCTGAGGAGAAAATTGTGCTTCAGGGCTTCCATGTTCTCCTGAAAGTCCGTCACACCAGCCTGCGCCTGAGTCATGGTGTCATGCAAAGTCAATGTGGTCTGTTCGAGGTTGCTGTAGAGTTGCTTGTCGTTGACAAGCGCGCCGATAGTTCCCTGACCGGAATCGATCTTGGCGCTGACTGAGTTCAGATGCGCCGTTGCTAACGCGGCGTCTTGAAGTGCCTGCTGACTATTGTCAAGAATTCCGCTCGCCTTCTTCAGCATATCGGCCATCACCAGTGGTGATTGGCTTTTGATAGTTTGCCCGTCAATCACTTCCGCCTGCCCTGCTGAGCCGAAAGAAATGGCAATAAACTGGTTGCCAAGCATTCCCTCAGTTTCAATTGAAGCGATGGAATCCTGCTTGATGATCTCGTGTGTCGCTCTGTCGAGGTTCATCAGCACCGTCACTTTATCGCCGGGCTTGTGGGGCAATTCAATGCTCTGTACAGTTCCGCTGTGAACCCCACCCACCTGCACGTCGGCTCCATTGGCGAGACCTGCAACATTGTCGAATTGCGCCTTCAATTTATAGGTGGAGTGAAACAGATATTCCTTGCTCCCAATGATGAAGACTCCGGTGGCAAGGATTGCCAGCGTCACAAAAATGAATGCTCCCAACCGCGCCACTCTGGACATGATGCCTCCTACAAATGCTTAAGAAACTCCCGTACAAACGGGATACTGCTCTGTTGAAGATCCTCAAACGTGCCCTCTACCACCACGTCGCCCTGATCCAGCAGAGCAAAACGGTTGGCGATTGTCTTGGCGCTGTGCAGATCATGGGTTACTACAATGGATGCCATTTGCCGTTCTCGCTGTAGCTTCAGAATCAGGTCGTCGATCTCTCCTGAACTGATCGGGTCCAAACCTGCTGTCGGCTCATCCAGCAGAAGAATCTCCGGCTCCAGCGCAAGTGCTCGTGCCAACCCCACGCGCTTCTGCATTCCCCCGGATATGTCGGATGGCATCTTGTTCAAGTCGGCCGCCAATCCCACTTCAGCCAATAACTGTTTCACCCGGTCGGTAAGCTCAGATTGCGGCATATCTTTTCGATTGTGCCTAAGAGGAAACGCCACGTTCTCGCGGACTGTAAGCGAATCGTAGAGGGCCGCATGTTGGAACAGAAAGCCCATTTTCTTCCTGATCTCGCCCATCCGATCAACCGTCAGCCCACCGATCTCGTTGCCATCGATGCTGATTGATCCGGAATCGGGTGTCTCAAGTCCGATGATGAGCCTCAGCAACACGCTCTTGCCGGTACCACTACGCCCTAACACCGCAAGGGTTTCGCCGCGCTTCACGGCCAGGCTAATCCCGTCCAAGACGTTTTGACTTCCAAAGGACTTATGCAGATCCTCGACGGCGATAACTGGTGCGCTGCCGCCTTGTTCAGCTTCTGCCAGGTCCATCGCAATTTGCTCGATTGTGTCCATATGTTTGTCGCGGGTTGTTTAATCGATGTTCACGGGCAAATGTTCATGGAAAAAATAGAATGATAAGTTTCACCAACACCACATCGGCGAGGATCACGAACAGCGACGACAAGACCACCGAGCTCGTGGCCGCACGACCGACGCCCGCTGCGCCTCCCTGTGTCCGCATTCCCTGGAAACACGCAATCAGCCCAATGATCAGTCCAAACACAGCGGTCTTAAACGTCGGTGGCAGGAAATCGTTAAAATCGGCGCCGTTAAAACCAGTATTGATAAACTGATGCAACGAGACCGGCTCAACCAGGGCCTGCGTAACCCAGCCCATTATCAAGCCGCAAAAGTCGGCAGTGAGCGTCAACAAAGGCAGCATCAGGATGCAAGCCAGGATGCGAGTCGCCGCCAGCAGCCGGTAGGGATTTACCGCGGACGCCTCGATGGCGTCGATCTGCTCGGTCACCATCATCGATCCCAATTCGCTGGCCATGCCGGAGGAATTCCGTCCCGCCACCATCAG
>PLKU01000324.1 GCA_003140705.1 Acidobacteriaceae bacterium | reverse complement strand
TGACTCCGAAGAGATGAGCCGTGAAGACGTCGCGGCCGCCGCCGACGCCGATGACCGCGGACTTGTGGATGCCGGGAAGACGATACGCCAGGCTGACCAGATCGTACTTCAGGAAGGCTATGGAGTCGCGAGTTCCGTCGTAGTGGAAGACGCAGGTGCTCGCCAATCCATCGATATCGAGATAAGCCTCGGATACGCGCATCTCCGGGGGCAGATGGGGAGATGGGCCCCACAGGATTGGGGCGGCGATGGCGGGACGTGTCGCCCTGATGCGGGAGTAGGAGTTCCACTTTTCGAAATTGCCTATCTTGCCGTAGGAATCGATCGTACCCTTGGTGAGGATGGGACGGAAACCGTAGGGCGACACGGCGTTGAATAAAGCAACGGCCAGCAATGCGAACGTGACAGTCGCGGGCCGCTCCCACAAAGGCCTTGACGTGGAACCAACCAGGTATCTGGCGCCGGAGCTGGCGGCGAAGGCCACCGAGGACAGGCAGGAAATGGCGCCGGCCACAATGACTGCGGTCGGCCCATCGAGCACGTTCAGCAGAGCCATCACCGCGACGCATCCCAGCGCAGCGCCTAAGAGGTCCACGCCATAAACCTGGCCGGTGGGAAACGGGCTGCGCGTCAACGACAGACTGACCACCACTCCGGCGAACACGTAAGGCAAGGCCATGACGGACAAGAGGACCGCCCACGCTACTACCGTGGTGAGCGTCCACGCGGGCGAAGTGATGAGGCAGAACTGCAGCACGATGGACGCGGGCATGGCCAGCGCGGTATAGAGCGCGAACCTGGACAGCGTGACGGGCAAATCCGCGGGCTGAAAGCGATCGCGCCAGCGATAGACCCAAACGGCGCCCACGGTCATTCCCAGCATGGCAACGCTGATGGCAAAGAAAGCCATGTAATACCACGCCATGACCGACATAATGCGGGTTTGGAGAATCTGGAAAATCAAAGAAGAAAAGCTGATGAGAAAGACGCCGGAGAGAAACGGAATCTTTTTCAAACCGCCTGAAGGCGTCATTGTCTATGGCTCCCGTGGTCGTGGTACGAGTATATTTGAACACCCGCCAGAGGATACTGTCACAAGCAGATAACGCGGGGTCGGGGCTATTCACGCTGCAGGGATCGCAGGCTGCTACTAGTCTCCGATCTCCACGAGTTCTCCGCCAGCCCGCTCAGTCTGGCTGCGCATACTTGCAATTGCATTGGCTAACAGATACCAAACCAGCCAGGCTGGCGCGGTCCAAAGCGTCCAAAGGTAGATGGCAGACGGCTTCACCGCGTCGCCGAGCAGTGCAATCTCGACCAGCGCGCTCAACAGCGCAAGAACTGCCAACATGATTCGAGATCGGGTCGCGTATGCGCCCTGGAGCAGGGCCGGTATGGCCACACCTGCATCGTAGATCCAGGAATACGGCGCCGTCACCAACGACACAAGCATCAGCAAGCTTCCGTGCTTCATCCAATCCCAGGTCTTCCGCCTTGCCCAGAAGTATCCGAGGCCCCAAATGCAGCCAATCGCCGCTGGCACATATTGGAGCCAGACTGATCCTGGGCTGATCCAATTGCGCAGCAGGAAGCTGACGCAAGGAATATACTCCGACTCAATACCAGACCTGCTCATCATCTCGGAATACTGAGTCCATACATGCTGATCGATCAGAAGTACGAGCACGCAACTCGTGGCAATGGCAACTACCGCGCCGGCCAGGATCCTGTAGCTCTTTGAAATCACCACCCATACCACCAGGACGACTCCGAATGGCAGAAACAGCTGGGGCTTTAGGACGCAGAGCCATAGTGAAACGCCTGCCAGGAACGGGCGCGAGCGATGCAGGCGCAAAAACAGGACTAACCCGAGCAGCGCGAAAAGTGTGGTCTGCCCCATAATCATGCACAGGAGTGCCGGTCCAAAAGAGTAACCAAGCCAATGCCGCCGATTCATTGGCTGGCCGTGCATCTGCCACAGCAGGTAAACCGAAGTTGTCAGGCACCCCAGAAGTAGGATTGACCACAAGATCGACGCAGGCCACAAACCGAGGAAGCCGAGCGGATACACCAGCGGAAGAGCCGAAGGCAGATTGCGCATGTACATGATGCTGCCACCGCTCGGCAGACCCGCTGCGTGCACAACCCGCGTCAGGGCATCTCCATCATATGGATTCCCGTGGTGGGCAGCTAGCTGGCCGGTGGCCCAAAATACGACGAAATCACGGGAACCTACAAACCGGAAGGAAACGATTGAGATGATGAATNNGGTGAAGGCTAGCGCCCCGCCGCAAACAGCGACAACAAGAAATTCTGCAAAGGAGCGGAGAATCTTTGCTGCCGGACGCGGTTGTTCTATCGAGTTCACCACCTCCTCAAACCTCCGCTTAGAAATGACTCGCGCGCCAACCGCACAGTTGCGTCCATGAGCGTACCATCATCTCGGTACTCCACTGCATTGAGACGAGAACCTACCCTGATTCCTATCGCTTTCGCNNAAACGGTTCGATTAGTTAGCTTGATTGTTGGGCATCTCTTGACTCACCCGCAGCACCGGATGCAATGAGATACCAGGCGAGCCAAGCAGGCGCCGTCCAAAGGTAGAAAACAGATAGGATTGAGACGCCGCCTATAAGTTCTACCTCGACCACCACGCTGGCCAGGGCCAAAAATACCAACAGACTCCGTGACCGGGTAACAAGAGCTCCCTGCACGAGCGCTGGCA
>PLKU01000246.1 GCA_003140705.1 Acidobacteriaceae bacterium | reverse complement strand
GTTTGCGAACGAGACCGTGCCGGCGGCCAGGACTTGCGCGGCCAGTCCAACGGCGACCAGAAACAGGATGCCAAACCCGACAAGATTCACCGCTTCCATGGCCTTGCGCGGTCGAACGTAGAACGACGCGGTGGCGATAGCCAAGGGGACCAGCAATAGAACGACCAGTAGCATCCTATCCTCTCAGCCTTCGCAACCGGCTCACATCCATTGACTCGAAGGTCTCGCGGATGCGGTAGACCAGAATGCCCAGCACCATGGCCGCAACCAGCACATCGAAGAAAATACCCAGTTCGACAATCAGCGGCATTCCATACGTCAACGAAATAGCCGCGAGAAACAGGCCATTTTCGAGCGACAGAAGCGCCAGCACCTGCGTCAGCGCCTTACGGCGGTTGATCATGTTAAAGAAGCCAATCAGGAAGAGGGAGATGGCTACGGCGAGCGCATTGTGCCCCAGACCGGGCATCTCCGGTCGATAAAACGATTCCGCAACGACATAGCCCACCAGCGTCAGTCCGCCTGAGATTACGACTGAGATCGGCACGTTCACGATGGGCTCAATCTCCTCGTGAATCTTCATCCGTACCACGAGGCGTTCAAAGAGGATGGGCACTAGTATCACCTTGACCACGACGGTGAGCGCAGCGGCTGCGTAGATATGCGGCGCGTGGTTGAACCAGGCGATTGTAGCGGCAATCATCGCCAGAAAAAGCGATTGCGCCGCGAAGATGCGGATGTGGACGACGATCCAGCGCTGGGTCACCATAGCGATCTGCAGAACCAGCACCAGCGCCGCCATCAAGGTGACGATTCGATCGCCGAGTTGCATATCGAGAAACGGTTTCATAAGCCTCAGAAGAGAAATGTTGATACCAGTGCGAGCGATCCCAGAGTAAAGGCCACCGCCAGCAGTTCCGGGACCCGGAAGAGTCGCATCTTGGCGTTAACGGTTTCGAGCAGGACAATCGCACAACTCAAAAGAAGCAGTTTCGCCAGCAGCCAGGCGATTCCCTGCAACGCGCCGAAACCGAACCATGTGTGCTGAAGGCCAACCGGCCAGAAGCAGTTGATCAACAGCGTCATCAGCACCAATTGCTTGATGGAGGCAGCCCATTCAATCAGGGCCAGGTATGGGCCGGAATACTCAAGGATCATGGCTTCGTGGATCATGGTGAGTTCCAGATGAGTGTCCGGGTTGTCCACTGGGATCCGGCCCGTCTCCGCGATCAGCACCAGCGCGAGCGCGGCGAATGCGAACATCTGCGCCGGGGCAAGAAAACGCCAGTTTTGTCCAATGGCGGCTCCGGCGATTTCGGTAAGACCGGTGGAGCCGGCCCCGATGGCGACGGTGAAGATGGCCAGCATCATAGCCGGTTCGGCCAGGGCCGAGATGGTCATTTCCCGGCTGCTGCCCAGGCCGCCGAAGGAGCTGCCGCTATCCAATCCGCTCAGCGCCAGAAAGAAGCGGCCCAGCCCGAGCAGGTAAATCACGGCCAGCACACCTCCAAACAATCCGAGGGGAGCATCGGCGGCAACCATGGGAATCATCAGTCCCGCCAAAACAGTGCTGAAGAATACTATCCACGGTGTTGCCGCGAAGATCCATGATGCGGTTTCTGGAATCACCATGCCCTTGCGAAAGAGTTTGCCGAGATCCCTGTATGGCTGAAGGATGTTGGGGCCGCGTCGTGTCTGCAGGCGCGCCTTCAGCGTTCGAATGACTCCCGTGACCAGCGGCGCCAGGGCCAGCAGCAGAAAAAGTTGCGTCACGTTCTCGATCATGCGGTCGATCAATCGTTCCATCATCCGCGCACTCCAAACAGCAAGAGCAGAATCAGTGTGATGAAAATGTACGCAAGGTAAACGTTGATGCTGCCCGCCTGAATTCCCTTCATGCGGTTTGCCATGGCCATAATCCGCTCCCTTAACGGACCGTAGAGGCGTTTTTCAAACGTGAGTTCGATTTCGCTCTCGAAGCGGATCGCACTGGGATAGTGGGGCGAAACTTCGAACTCCGCCTGGATCTCCCGGCGCGGGCGATAGAGGGCGGAGAAAATCATGCGCAGCGGTTTGGAAAAAGCCGTGGCCGTGTATTCGTTGTCGGCGGTCAACCCTGGAAGGCCGCAATCCCACACCGGCCCCTTGACGCTGCGACGACTCCAGCGCATAGCCAGTGGAACCGCGAATGCCGCGCCGGCAAGCAGAAAGATGAGTGCAATCCCGGCCGTGGATATGGTGCCGCCATGGGCTGTTCCCGGCGACAGAGCCAAGCCGCGCGCCATGACTAGCGCCGAGCTTGCGCGAACGCCAAGGGCCTGCTGTGTAATGGGATCGAAGACCCGCACAAACCAGGTGGCGCCCAAACCCAGCGCGACGCATCCCACCGCCAGTACCGCCATCCCGGCGCGCATCGGGAACGAGGCCTCTCGTGCTTCTGCGGCCTCCGCGCTGCGCGGCAATGCGAGAAACGGAATCGCGAAAGCCTTGACGAAACAAGCAGCGGCCAGGGCCGCTGTAAGTGCCAGTAGAGAGCCGGCGATGGGGAACATCAATCGTGTGAGGCTTTGCGTGGTGCCAAATCCAGCCAGCAGCGCCTGGTAGGTGAGCCACTCGCTCACGAATCCGTTCAACGGAGGCAGGCCGGAGATGGCCACGGCGCCCACCAGAAAACACAGAGCCGTCACCGGCATGCGCCGAATCAGCCCACCCATCTTCTCCATGTTGCGCGTGTGCGTGGCCTGCACAACGGAACCAGCGCCCAGGAAGAGCAGCCCCTTGAACATGGCATGGTTGAATGTGTGATACAGGGCGGCGATCAGAGCGAGGGCGGCGAGATTCCCATGACCCAGCGCGCGAAACATCAGCGCCGCGCCAAAACCCATGAGGATGATGCCGATGTTCTCAATGCTGTGCCAGGCGAGCAGACGCTTGAGGTCGTGCTCCATCAGCGCGTAGAGCACTCCGAGTAGTGCGGATGCCACACCAATCGCCAACACCACGGTTCCCATCCAAACAGGGGGTGCCCCGTAGAAATCGAAGAAGACCCTCGCCATGCCGTAGATGCCTGTCTTGATGACGATGCCCGACATCAGGGCCGAAACGTTGCTAGGCGCAACCGGGTGAGCTTCCGGTAGCCAGATGTGCAGGGGGACCAGGCCCGCCTTGACGCCGAAGCCGAAAAGGAAAAGCAGAAAAACAACGCCCTGTTGGAGCGCAGGCATGCGCGAAGCCAGCAGGTGGAAGCTGGAGAAATCCAGACTGCCGCTTGCGGATGCGAGGACCAGGAACGCGATGAGCATCAGACCGCTGCCTGCGTGCGACATGATCAGGAAAAGCACCCCGGCATTGCGCGTTTTTTCTTTTTCGTGCTCGAAGCTGATCAGGAAGAACGACGAAAGTGCCATTACTTCCCACGCCACCAGAAAGAAGAAAGCGTTTGACGCGGTGAAGACCAATGCCAGGCTCAACAGCAGCAGGTTGAAAAAGAACCCGAAGGCGCCCAGGTTTCGGCGTCCTTCCATCTCCCGCAGGTATCCGAAAGAATACAGTGAAACGGCAGCTGCCAGCACCGCGAGCGTCACGTTGAAATATGCCGACAGTGGGTCAAGTCGGACCGCCCACGTGAACACCGGGTTACCGAACGGAAGGCCGATTACGGCGGGGCTGCCGCTGAAGATGGCGGCCGCCGAAGCTGCCAGATCGAGAAGAGAACCTGCCAGTGCAGCCCCGCAGGTCACTCGGCGAGCGGCGGCCGGTTGACGCCAAAGGGCCAGACTGGCCATGGCGCCCGCGAGCCAGACGACAATTCCGCTCAGGAACAGCTCAGCAATCACCGGGTAGACGCCTCACGTTCCACTTCACCGAGCATCTGAATGGCGTCGGTGAGGCTGGATTGGAAGTAAAGCCGCATGATGTCGAGAACCTCCACAAGCAGCGGACTTCGAATGGAATAGAAGACCTGGTTGCCGTCTTTACGGTTCACAACAACCTGGTGGCTTCTCAGGATCGCTAGGTGCTGGGACAGGTTCGCCTGTTCGACGCCGAGCTTCTCCTGGATGGTCCGCGCGGAGAGTTCCCTGTCGCGCAACACCTCGAGAATGGCGATGCGTGTGGGATGGGATAGAGCACGAAAGATGCTGGCCTTGTATGTTCGCAGCGTCTCCTGCATATCATGCAGTATATTCGATATTTCGAATATACGCAATAAGCTACAGTGGGTACCTTTCGCAGTTCCACAGTAAATGTGATTTGGTCGGTAAGATGCGAGTATACGTTTCCAACATCGGGCAGGCCAGTATTTGGCAAAAACTATGCACGCCGGGGTTCTGTCGCGAATGTCATTCCCGTACATCGCACGGTAACGGGCTGCCCTCCCAGCCCCGTGGCGATCTTGGAGGCCATTCGCTCCGCAGTTATCGAGGCTTGATTTGTTTTCATCAACAGCGAGGGCTACCTATTGCAGTCGGAAACTCGCCAAGAGAGAAGAGAGATTTGAGCGCTACTTATTCACTTCTTCCAAGGAGGCCGATTTGAGCTTCAAAAGAGCATTGCTAAGACCAATTTGGTTGGGCGCTGTATTCACGGCTGTTCTTGCTGGATGTATCGCAGGTTTAGCGATTGCCGGATGCAAAACCGCGTTAACCCAGAAACAATCGTTTCAGCAAGCGCATACCGACGCCCTTGTTCAACAGATCTCAACCCTAAAGCAGTCCGATTTGATCGTTTTTCCTGATGGCCGGGTCTTGTATGTACGTAGCATCCAAGGAAGCAGCATGGATGTTGTCGGCTGGATCGGCGACAACGTCAAGTCTGAAGACATCAATTCGTTCGTTCTCACAAATGACGATTTCAAAATCGTTCGCCAGAATGATCCGAATTGGGAAGAGAATAGAGACAACTATTTCAAACAGTAAGATAAGCAAACCGCACAGAACGGTCCCCATGATCGATGGTCAAATGTTGATAACTGGGCTTCTCACATTCTGGGCCAATTTCCGACGGCAATGGTCTCCAAACTCGTGACATTGATCAACCATTACGGACACGTCGCCGACAGAGGCTGACAGACGATTGCCCCTTGGAATGACAGCTTCACGGCCACCGGATTTTACCAGCGTCAATGCTCGTCGATGGTGGTCCGGAGAACGCGCGGCCTTGGGCCTTTAATCCCGCCGAGAGTCAATTTAAGTTATCGATTCTAAACGGAATAATTGTGGTGGCCAGAGACGGGATTGAACCGCCGACGCCGGCCTTTTCAGGGCCGCGCTCTACCACTGAGCTATCTGGCCTCAGTGCAAACTTCGGTTGCATGTCTACGCGTGGAATCCGGCGAAACCGGTAAAGGAAGGCGTGTCCACGTACAGTGCTCTGCAACAACTGGATCAGTATACCAACTCCCATTCCGCGCGCCAAACCCACAGCGCAAACCTGCCCATAAACCCAATCGCTGCTCTACACTGGAAGGCAACATGCACCGCCTAGCCCAGCTTCTTGCCTGCATTGCCCTACTTGCCGCGGCCTGCTCCAAGGGGCCGAATTCCCGCATTTCCGAGACGGAAGCACGCGCCTCCCGTGCCTACCAGGCCACGGCCTTTAACGGCCCTTTGGCGCTGTACGCCTTTCTGACGCCATTTCCCAAGGGCGCCGACTTGCACGTTCATCTCTCCGGTGCGGTCTACGCGGAGACCTTCATACGGGATGCGGGCGAGGATGGATTGTGTGTGGACCCTACGGCGTTGAAGTTTGTAAAGCCCCCCTGCGAGCAAAAGCTGGTGCCGGCCATTCAACTTTCAGGGAATATGACATCCGAGAATCAGGTTCTCTACGACCGCCTGATCGACGCATTCTCCATGCGCAGCTTTGTTGCCACGACGGCGTTCAGCGGACACGACCAGTTCTTTTCGACGTTTGATCGATTTGGCGGCCTGAATTCCCAGCACATCGGGGAATGGGTGGATGAGGTGGCTAGCCGCGCCGCCGCGCAGAACCAGCAGTACCTGGAGCTGATGCAGACGCCGGGATTCAGCCATGCCGTTCAAATCGCGCATGTGATCGGCTGGAACTCTGATTTCGCCCAGTTCCGACGGGCGCTGCTTGATCATGGCTTGCGCACCGAAGTGGCAGCCGATCGCGACGTTGTCCGAAGTGCTGAAGCGCTGCGCCGCCAGCTTGAGCATTGCGGAACACCACAGGCCGCTGCTGCCTGCCAGGTGGAGATCCGCTACATTTACCAGGTTCTGCGCGGCAACTCTCCCGAGCAGGTCTTCGCCCAGACGCTGCTGGGCTTCGAAACTATTCAGGCGACAATGGACGCCAATGAGCCGGGCTTCGTCGGCATCAACTTTGTCCAGCCCGAGGACAGCTTCATTTCCATGCACGACTACACGCTGCAGATGAAGATGCTCGACTACTTCCATTCAATTTATCCAAGAGCGCACATAAGCTTGCACGCTGGAGAGCTGGCTCCCGGACTGGTTCCGCCGGAGGGTTTGCGGTTCCATATTCGTCAAGCCGTCGAAATGGGACATGCGGAGCGCATCGGGCACGGTGTGGACGTGGTGTATGAGGACGACTATCCGGGGCTGCTGAAGGAGCTGGCCCAGAAGCATGTGATGATCGAGATTAATCTGAGCTCAAACGAAGGCATCCTCGGTATTGAGGGCGATGAGCATCCCTTCCCGATGTACCGCTCCGCCCACGTTCCCGTCGCTCTTTCCACTGACGACGAAGGGGTGAGCCGCATCGACATCACTCACGAGTACGTTCGCGCCGCGCTCGACTACCACCTCACCTACCAGGACCTGAAGCAGATTGCCCGCACCGGGCTGGAACACAACTTCCTTCCCGGCGCCAGCTTATGGGCCACGCCCGACACATTCACTGACCCTGTAGCCCCGTGCAAAGCTCAGACTCCCGGTCAGCAAGACCCGACGCCCGATTGCAAAGCTTTCCTTGATGGCAGCGAAAAGGCTGCAGCCCAGTGGGAGCTCGAACATCGCTTCCAGGTGTTCGAAGCCAGGTTCTGAAGGCATCGAGCCTGAGAAGGCGTTGGATACCTTGTAAAGGTCTCAAAAGTACTCAAGGCTCTCAGAGCTTGGCGGGCACATGGCCGTCTGACCGCCCAAAAAACACGTCTAATATCCTCAGCAGGTCTTTCAGGCTGTGGTCACCTGTTGAGGGAATTCTTTGGGCTCTGGAACTGGATGTGGGACTGATCCGAAATCAGATTTATCCAACTGAGGTGTTCGGCGGCGCGCGGTCCCGTCGCTTGCGATGCGGCTTTCTGAAGCCTGCACGGGCTTTGTTGAGCCTGTGCGTTATTGGGCTTGCGACGCAGCTTTGGACACAGCAGGTCGGGCCGGGAAGCATTCAAGGTACGGTCGTTGACAAGGACGGAGCGGTTCTTGAGGGCGCCCGCGTGTCGCTCGATCAACCGGCCTCAAGCACTGAGTCGGAGACCGCGGTCACTTCCGATGGAAGCGGCCACTTTAGTTTTGGAGCAGTACCGCCCGGCACGTTCAAGATCACTGTCTCTTCGACTGGCTTCGCGCCCCAGAGCCGTTCCGGGGTGCTGCACTCAGGGGAGAGCTTCGACGCAGATGCCATCGCGTTGCTGATGTCCGGCACCGCAAGCGAAGTGCATGTGACAGCATCCCAGGTGGAGATTGCGGAAGCACAGATCAAAGTTGAGGAAACGCAGCGCGTGCTCGGCGTGCTTCCTAACTTCTATGTCAGCTACGCGCCTCATCCAGCTCCGCTGAACACAAAGCAGAAATTTGAACTCGCATGGAAGACATCGATCGACCCCGTGTCATTCCTCGCCGCCGGAGCGTTTGCTGGCGTGCAGCAAGCCGACGACACTTTTAGCGGCTACGGAGAAGGAGCAGCGGGTTACGGTGCGCGATTTGGCGCCGACTTCGGGGACAACCTCATTGGCACGATGATCGGCGCCGCTATATTGCCATCTTTGCTCAAACAAGATCCGCGCTACTTCTACAAGGGGACCGGAAGCCGGCAGGCGCGCGCGCTCTACGCCATCGCAATGGCCGTTGTCTGCAAAGGGGACAATGGACATTGGCAGCCAAGCTATTCCGCCATTCTTGGTGGGCTTGCAGCGGGTGGTATCTCAAATTTCTACTATCNNCCGGCGAGCAGCCGCGACGGGGTAAGGCTCACCTTCGAAAATGCTCTGTTTGGGACGGCTGCCAGCGCCGCCCAGAATCTGTTTCAGGAGTTCATCGTTCGCAGGTTTACGCCAAGGCTCCCAAATTATGGTGCTGGGCAGCCCTGAGATTTCCAGAAGATTCTTGCCGCCGGTAAACCCAGAACTTTCCTCCCCTTACACTGCCAGCGGTGTTCAATTCCGGACGATGGATTGCACGAGTGGATACCGAGGCTTGATCGCGCTTGGTTTCACTTTGCGTATTTAACTCAAACAAAATGGGTTAGCATTGGACCTCGTTTGGCGCTTCGCTTGCCATCACACACGTGCCGAGTTGTGGATCTTGGAGGAGCAACTATGCAAGATTTTTGGCGGGATACTCGCTACGCGCTGAGGCAGTTGAACCGGAGTCGAGGCTTTGCAGTGGTCGCAATCCTTACTCTGGCCCTGGGCATTGGAGCCAACACGGCCATCTTCACGGTGGTTGACTCCATCCTGCTTGAGCCTCTGCCGTTCCCCCATCAAGACCGTCTGGTGCAACTCCAGGCCGCAACCGACTACTACAACTATCCGAAAGGGTGGATCCGCGAGTATCAGCGCCGCGCTCAGACCTTCGCGAGCGTCTCAGGGTACACGCTGAATGCCGAATACAACGTGACCGGCGGGGGCACCGCAGATCGTGCCTTCGGCAGCAATGTCAGCACAAACATCTTTGAAACCCTGGGAGTACGTCCGGCAGAAGGTCACTTTTTCTCATCGGCGGAGGACGCCGTCGGCCAGGATCAGGTCATCGTGCTGAGCGACGGATTCTGGCGTCAACAGTTTGGCGGGGACCATTCTGTCATCGGCCGCACCATGATGTTGGACGGCGTGAGCCGAGAGATTATTGGAGTCGCACCTCCACAGACTCACTTCCCGGATTTCGAAACTCAATTTTGGATTCCGATTGCATTCAAGCCCGGAGATCCAGTCGATCCCTGGGCGGTATTCGGCTATCAGGCCATCGGGCGTTTGCGTGACGGCGTCCAGCCGAGCCAGGCGCAGGCGGAGTTGCGTTCGCTGCACCGCGAGATGCTGACCCTCTTTCCCTGGCGAATGCCCGACAACTGGGCGGCCGAGATGACTGTGGCGCCGCTGCTCAACTCAATTGTGGGCGATGCGCGCCCCCGCCTTCTGCTGCTCTTTGGCGCGGTGGGTTTGGTATTGCTGATTGCGTGCGCAATCAGCAATACCAAA
>PLKU01000132.1 GCA_003140705.1 Acidobacteriaceae bacterium | reverse complement strand
GAGCACATGTCCAGGCTGGGCTTCCGTACCGTCGATGAGATGGTGGGCCGTGTCGACCGCATTGATGCTTCAGTCGCCGACACGCATTGGAAGGCGAAAGGGATTGATCTCTCGTCGATCCTCTACGCGCCAACCCTGCCCTCGCGCGTTGCCCGCCGCTGCGTGCAGTCACAGGACCACGGACTGGATCTGGCCCTCGATCATGCCCTGATCGCCAAAGCCGCGCCCGCCCTGCGTGCCAAGGTGCCAGTCAACGGCAACTTCGCAATCCGCAACGTCCATCGCACTGTGGGCGCTATGTTAGGTGGTGAGATCGCCCGCCGATTTGGTTCTGAAGGACTGCCCGACGGCACCATTCACTTCCGCTTCCAGGGCTCTGCTGGCCAGAGCTTTGGCGCCTTTGTGCCTAACGGCGTCACCCTCGAACTCGAAGGCGATTCCAACGATTATCTGGGCAAGGGCCTTTCCGGCGGGCGCATCATCGCCTACCCGCCTAAGACATCGAGCTTCCTGCCTGAAGAAAGCATCCTGGTTGGCAACGTCGTACTCTACGGCGCAACAGCCGGCGAAGCCTTCCTCAACGGCATCGCCGGAGAGCGGTTCGCGGTCCGCAACTCCGGGGCCACGGCCGTCGTTGAAGGCGTGGGCGATCACGGCTGCGANNCGCAACTTTGCCGCCGGCATGAGCGGCGGAATCGCGTACGTCTACGACGACCAGGGCGACTTCGCGAATCGGCACTGCAACCTTGCTGCCGTGGATCTGGAACCCCTGGTTGCAGCGGAGGATGTCGAGCGCGTGCGTGGCCTGCTCGAACGCCACCGCGATCTGACGGGCAGCCCGCGCGCCGCCTGGGTCCTGGAGCATTGGGCCGATGCGCAACCAAGATTCATCAAGGTCTTCCCACACGAATACAAGCGAGTCCAGGGCTTTGCCCGGGTGGAAACGGTCTATGGCGCCGACTTTGGCGCAGCCCAGGCCTCCCCCACAAATTCATCGCCCCTGGCGGCGGCTACGACAGAGGTGCAGCATGGGTAAGGATACCGGCTTCCTTGAGATTCAGCGCGAACAGCCCACAAGGCGCAAGGTCGAAGAACGCGTCAAGGATTGGTTCGAGATCTACGAACCTTTCCCCGAGGAGAAGCAGCGCGAGCAAGGAGCCCGCTGCATGGACTGCGGCGTGCCCTTCTGCCACACCGGCTGCCCTGTCAACAACCTGATCCCCGATTGGAACGACCTGGCGTACAACGGCCGGTGGGAAGCAGCCATTCGGCGCCTGCACTCCACCAACAATTTCCCTGAGTTCACGGGGCGCATCTGCCCTGCTCCATGCGAGGCCGCCTGCGTTCTCGGCATCGACCAGCCACCCGTTTCTATCAAGCTCATCGAGCGCGGCGTCGTCGAGCGCGCATGGGACGAAGGATGGATTCATCCCGAACCGCCCGAACAGAACACGGGCAAGCGCGTAGCCGTGGTCGGTAGTGGTCCAGCTGGTCTGGCCGCAGCTCAACAGTTGCGCCGTGCCGGCCATTCCGTCACGGTCTATGAGAAAAACGACCGCATCGGCGGCCTGCTTCGCTACGGCATTCCCAACTTCAAACTCGAAAAGCACGTCATCGACCGCCGCCTCGGCCAGATGCGCGCAGAGGGCGTCACCTTTGTCACCAACGCCCATGTCGGCGTGAATGTTCCGGTTGAAGCCTTGACCGAACACTATGACGCCATCCTTTTGGCTGGTGGGTCGGAACACCCGCGCGACCTCAAGATTCCCGGCCGTGAACTCAAAGGCATCCACTACGCCATGGAGTTCCTGCCCCAGCAGAATCGCCGTTGCGAGGGCGATAAGGATGAAGACTTCTTGTCCGACCCTTCTCAGGCGATCACCGCCGCGGGCAAACGCGTAGTCATCATCGGTGGTGGCGACACCGGTGCAGACTGTCTCGGCACCACGCATCGTCAGGGTCCGATCAGTGTTCACCAGTTTGAGATCATGCCCAAACCGCCCGAGAAGCGCGCTGCGTCGACACCCTGGCCCATGTGGCCTTTGCAGTTGCGCACCGAAGGCGCACATGAAGAGGGTGGAATTCGCGATTGGAGCATCAACAGCCTCAGTTTCACTGGTGACCAAAACGGCGATGTCAAGCAGCTGCACATGGTCCGCGTCGGTCCGCCACCGAAGTTTGAGCTCATCCCCGGCTCCGAGTTTACCCTCGACGTCGATCTGGTCCTGCTCGCCATGGGCTTCCTTGGCCCCGTGCGCTCCGGAATGATCGAGCAGTTGGGACTTGAACTAGACAACCGCGGCAATGTGGCCACCAAAGGCGGCTACATGAGTTCCGTCGAAGGAATCTTTGCCGCGGGCGACATGCGTCGCGGCCAGTCGCTAGTAGTCTGGGCCATCTCAGAAGGCCGCAAGGCCGCTGAAGCCATCGACAACTACCTCACGGCCAACGCCGACCTCGAGCCGCAATTCCGCCGCGCGCTCGTTTAGATTGAACCAGCCAAAGGCCCGCGCATTACGTTGAGTGATCGAAGGTCTTTGGCTGCCACTAGAGATTCATGTGCTCTGATTTAAATAGTTCGCGCATCCTTTCACAACTCGGAAAGGGTGCCCGGACACTGGGACAGTGGTGATGCCTGGAATCCCAGGGGCCCCAACCCTCCGCGATGAAGCTGCGCATCGCAGAGAGCCCTCCGATGGGGACCGCACGCTCAACAGCGAAACGAGATGGACAAGGACCGCTCCATAGGCGACCGCATTGAAGCTGTAAACATGTCACCGGAGTGCTGCGAGATACTTTTTATCCCGTTGCCCCTTGAAATGGTAGACAAGACTGATCGCCGGAGCATTTGTCACGGTAAAAAGCCGTTGTTGGGGGAAGGTGCCGTTATCAATGGCAAAGTCAGGCCCCTTGTAGAACAGTCCTCGATATTCGGCACGAACCGAGAAATGGCTGCTGACGTTGTATTCCATGCCGACACCGAAGACCATCGCAGGACGCGTCTGCTGCTTCGCAAATGGCGCGTTGATCGGCTCAAAAAACAAGCCGCCTCCGCCGATCTGTCCGAAGGTACGAAATCGCTTGGTCCGCGGGCCATCGAAGGCATAGGCAATTGTCAGTTCATACATGTTCGTATCCAATGCGCCCGCCGAATAGCTGCCCGACCCTGGCGGCGGAACTGTGCCCGTCGTGGGGATGAATCCTGACGCCTCAGAGTCGGTCTGTGTGAACCTCGTGTAGCTAAAGTTGACGTTGTACCCGAAATAAGGCGCCATGGCCCCGTGAAATGTGGCCAGGGCGCCGGCCGAGGGCGACTCAGATTGAGTCTTTTGGATATCAAGATCTCCTCCTGGTTCAACATCCACGTGAACCGGGTTTCTGGAAAAAGTCATTTGCCCCAAAGTGCCAAGGGAGATGTCGGTGCCGGGGGTGAAGTTGCGATCTTTGGGAGGCTCCGGGGTTTGAGCACAGATGCCCTTCGCCAACAGGATGAGCAGGAGAGTGAGGAAAGGTAATAATGTGGAAGGGACAGAAGACTGGTGTTTGAATGCCATGCAATTTTCTCCTTTGGGACTTCACTCTTAAAGAGAGAGGCGGGNNCATGCGGCTTTGGCGCTGTTGATGGCATGCGTCCCAGTTTTGGCGGGGAAGTCTCATAACGTAAGATGAAAGACGATCATTCTTTTGAGCCACAGGGTAGATTCTTGCCGAATGGCACTCTTCAGCAGTAGATGAAGTCTGTTCTCAAACCTGTTCGTTCGCCATTCTCTGCCGGCTCGATTGAGCGGCTACTGAGCCACTACTTTGCTCGGTTTGCGGAGTGGGGCCAGATTCTCTCGCGGGGCGATGCCACCGCCGCAGAGGAGATCGTTCAGGATCTTTGTCTGCATCTCACAGTTGCCCAGCCTGATCTAAGCGCCGTCAACGATCTCGATGCTTATCTCTACACGTGCCTCCGAAACATGTACATTTCCCGCCTGGCACGGGTTTCTCGCGAGAGACTTCGAGTGATCCAGATAGAAGATTATGACGAAGTCGGGATGGCTTTTGACGGCAGCGGATTGGACATCGTCGATGTCCAGAACGAACTGATTCGCATTGGCGACTACTTAGTCACAAGAAAGTCCACCTCGAAAAGTGCAAGCCACTTCATACTTCATTTCTTCCTCGGTTATCGCCGGAGCGATGTTGCACTGCTCGCGCGCTTGCCGATTGCCGCAATTTACAACAAGCTCAAAGATATTCGGTGCGAACTGCGCAAGCATTTGTCTTCAAGTAAGGGGATCCGGGTCGTTCCTCACGGCGCTCTTCCGGGAAGGGATCCACTCCGGAGCGCACTTTCCAGCGAATCGTTTTTGAGGAGTCTGCGTGCACTCATTCTCGATGGAGACCATTCGGATTGCACACCAGAGAAGGAACTCATAAACGCATACGAACAGAAGCGCACTTCTCCAGTTGGCTGCCGTGAGCTCGCGCATCTGGCAGGATGCGAACGCTGCCTCAATATTCTGGAGCGTGCCTTACGATTGGACAACCGGGAGGGTCCTCTGGACGGCCTGGATGGCGGACAAGCGCCGAAGGGAGAAGGAGGAAGAAGCTTTGATGCCACGATGCGGATGGTGCGCCGCCGGCGCGAGCAATTGCTCGAACGGCGTCCTTCGCTTCTGGCAATCGCGGTGGACGGGCGTGTTGTTGCGTTTCATGCCATCGAAAGCGCGCGCAATTCTCTTTCATCGCGAGTCGAGGCTGCTTCCACGGTGCGCTTCATTGAAGTCTTCGACGAATACGGAGACCGCCTGGCACACATTCCGCTCGATACGGAATCCACAATACCTGCAACGCATCGGCTGTCGCAGGAAGTCTTGCTCAGCGATCATCGCAAGTTGCGCCTCGAGGTTCGCTTTGACGGGCTCGGTATCCACGCAGAGGCGGACTATATCGACCCCTCCCTCTTGCCTGTCGGGGAGTTGGAGGATGTAGCACACACCAGCAAAGTGCGCACACCCCTCAGGGCGTGCTTCTGGCGGCCGGGGAAATTCCGCTTCGTTCCCTGGGGCGCGATCGCATTCGCGTCTGTGTTGCTGGCAAGTGCCTTCGGAGTCGCCACCTACCGGTACATGCATCCCGCCTGGCGTGACGTGCTGGCTCGCTCAGAGGCCATGAGTGAAATTCCGTCGCCGTCCGAAGCACTCCACCAGACTCTTCGCGTTGAGGAAGCTACGGGAGCGGCGGATGGCGCGTATCTTGGCACGGTTGAGGTTTGGCGCAGCAGCGATCATAAGGAAGTTCGGCAGCTTTACGATGCACATCAACAACTGCTCGCCACTTCGACGAACTTGGCCGACGGCACAACCTCCGATCAAATTGAGAAAAACGCTTCAGTTGGAGAGAAGGAGCGTCAGCTTGTTGAAAGCGGCGTTTGGCGGAGCGATCTTTCCAGCGCCGCCTTCGAGACCGGCCATGAGGCGGTGGCTCAAGCCCTCCGCGGCGCACGTGGGATTGAAGTTACGCAGCGCGAAGACGGCCGCGGCGGAATTCTGTCACGGACGCTTGTACTCGACCTCAATTATAGGGTTCAGGCAGAGAGAGTTCGTTTCAGGACGGCAGGCGGCGTCTCTGAGGTCCGGCTGGTACAGACTTTGCTGCGGCGAGTGCCCAACAGCGAATTTCCGGATACGGCGTTTCCGCAATCGCACGGAATTGCGGTTCCAGACAGGCAAGGTGATGGGGCTGCGCTTGGAGAACCTGGAGCCAATCTCGCAGGAAACGCGAGCCGCGCCGATNNATGTTGGACAGCCGATTGAAGTGACTCCTGCTTCAGATGGTCGCATTCGTGTGACGGGGACGCTCGGCGACGGGCAATTGCTTCTGGCGATTCAAGAGGGTATATTGGCGCTCCCGAATTCCGGGCGAGTGGACTTTCAGATTCGGTCCCTCAAAGAGGCGGCTTCGGCGGTTCATCGCGAGAAAGCACACAGTGAGGAGCTTGTCGGAACCAACGGTGACGCACCGGCCGCAGGCCTGGTGCGGGCCGCAATGATTGCACGCGACCTTAAAGGGGAGGCATTGAACAGCGCGGAACAGGAGTTTGCAGCTTCCGCACTATCTCACGCACAGGCAGCCTTGCAACACGCCTATGCTCTCGACCGGCTTGGAATGGTCCTGAGACAGGTTGGCCCGTCCTCCCTTGATTCCGATTCACGGG
The DNA here is from genome assembly GCA_003140705.1 of Acidobacteriaceae bacterium. GTDB lineage: Bacteria > Acidobacteriota > Terriglobia > Terriglobales > Acidobacteriaceae > Telmatobacter. Next base: position 2,735 of record PLKU01000132.1, on the reverse strand, counting down.
TCAAATGGGCGCAGATGGTAGACCAGCATTCCGCCGCGGCCATCAGGGAATTACACGCGTTGCGCCTGCAACTGGACTCAGTTTCCACGGGCATCAATGAAATACCCACCCTGGACGCGCATGGGATCGCGGACGGCGCGGCATTCGTTCGTGCAACGTCCGATCTCCGAGCCAAAACGCAATCTGTGAACGAGCAGGTCGTGGAACTGTTTGCTGGCAGCGCTGCCAGCATTCCCCCAACTCTGGCTCAGGATTCGATTGTGCGTTTGCGCGGCGCTCTGCCGGTTATAGAGGCGAGGCGTGTGAGTTCATTCGCTGACCGCATGGAGGCCCGCATTCCGTCGGCACAAAACGACGTAGGAGATATGCAGAAGCGGTGAATTCCTTGACGCCATGGATTTCGCTTCCGGTGCGGCTCCGGCAGGTAATCGCGTTGCTTCTCTTCGTAGCAACGCACCTGTGCGCTCAAGTGAGCACGGCCAACGTTTCTGGCGACGTGGAAGATGCGTCTGGCGCGCGCATCCCGTCCGTCTCCATCAAGCTGCTTAACCTTCAAACCGGAAACGAGAATGTGGCTGCGACCGACGGCGCCGGGGCGTTTCTCATACCAGGCGTGCTGCCGGGCCTCTACAGTATGCAAGTGCAGCGCGATGGATTTGCGGCTGTTCACCTGGTTGGCCTGAGTTTGAGCGTTGGCGAATCGCGCCAATTTCGAATTACGCTGTGGCTGAGCACGGTGGAGGAGAACGTGGATGTGGATGCGAGCGGCCAGAGCCTGAATACCGAGGATGCGCAGATGACCACCGTCGTCAACGCGCACCTTGTCAACAATCTTCCTCTCAACGGGCGCAGCTTTCAGGATCTTGTCGCGATGACGCCCGGCTCGGTATCGGTCAGCCCTCAGGTGCCTCGGTCCAGTGGCTTTAGTGTCAATGGTCAGCCGCCTGACACAAACGTCTACTGGATTGACGGCATCTCCGCGAACTTTGGCTCGGGCTCGTTGGACGGAGACTTCAAGGTGCCGGCGGCGGGACAATACGCCAGCGTCACTTCGCTCGGAACAACGCATGGCCTGGTTGCGCTCGATGCCTTGCAGGAGTTTCGCGTGGTGGCTTCGACAGCCTCAGCGGAGTACGGAAGCGCGCCCGGCGGGCAGTTCAGCCTGTTGACCCGCCAGGGCACAAACCAGATTCATGCTACTGCGTATGCCTATCTGCGCAACAGCTACTTTGACGCCACGGATTGGTTTGGCGGTTACAACGGGAATGCGAACGGCCTCTATTACTATCAACAGGATGTGGGTGGCACATTGGGTATGCCGCTCACGTTCTGGAATCGAAAGCAAATACAAGACCGGACGCAGTTCTTTGGATCGTACGAAGAGATGCATGTACAGCAGAGAACCGCTCCGCTCGTAGAGTATGCTCCCAGCTACCAACTGATTCTGAATGCGCCCGCCCAGGTTCAAGCCGCGTTCCTGGCATTACCGACTGGATATGCTGGCCCCCTCCCGGCCAATGCCGGCCTTGGTGAATACAATGGCGTCGAACCCAGCCCTCCAAGCTTCCTGAAATCGATGGATTTTCGCGTTGATCACAAGTTCGGCAGCCGCCTTTCCGGATTGATGCGGTTTGGGAATACGCCCAGCGGGAGCGAATCTCAGCTTCTGCAAACAGCTACGGATACAAAGTTGAGCAATCAAAGCCTGACGCTGGGGCTGGATGAACAGATTGCATCTGAGGCAGGAAATGAGTTTCGCTTCGGGTGGGCTCGCGCCAGTTCCAGTTCCCTTTCGACAATTGAGTCGCACTTCCCCGGTCTCGTACCGGTTGATCTGCCAACTGCGCTCGGCTCCCCGGGCGTCTCGAACGATACACGCGCCGAACTGTACATGCGCATTGCGGGCATTGGAGAGACTTCTGCGTGGACCGACGGCGGAGTGAATGCGCTTCGCCAGATCGAGGCTCGAGATACGTTCTCGTTGCAGCGAGAGTCGCATCTGATTCAGGTTGGCATCGATGCCCGAAATCTGCATAGTGCGGTGCAGCCACTCCCGTGGACCATTGAAGCCGATTATCTGAGCACCAATTCTGTTTTGACGAACAGCGCGGACTTCTTGATCCTGAGGAGGAATGAGCCGGCTCATCCCGTCTTCAAGCAATTCGCAGCCTTCGTGCAGGATCAGTGGAGAGTTGCGCGAAATTTCGGAGTCAATGCCGGATTGCGATGGGATGCAAATCCGCCGCCCACAAGCTCTGACGGCCGCGACGCGTTTCATGTCACCGGTGATCCAGACCAGCCGCAGACTTTGTCGGTAAGTCCGCGTGGAACCCCGCTTTGGGGAGCGGATTGGCTTGCCGCTGGTCCGCGGATCGGCGCCGCCTGGCAGCCCGTCCAAACCGCCGGACGAGAGTTGATTCTGCGCGGCGGTCTTGGCGTTGTATTCGATACGCCCAACCGCGCCGCGGTGCCGGCATTTACCGCCCTCGGATTCACAAGCACAACGCTCGTACAGAATGCCAGTATTCCAACCGCAACAGCCGCTCCTGCTTCTCCAGATGTACCGAATGCGGCAAGCGTCGGCTATCTCTTTCCGCGCACGCTCGCCAACCCCTACTCACTCGAGTGGAATGTCTCAATGGAACAGGCGGCGGGCGAGCACGAGTCCGTGGTTCTCTCCTATGTTGGAGCGGCCGGGCGTGGCTTGATTCTTCCGCTGCGGCGCCAGGTCTCAA
>PLKU01000397.1 GCA_003140705.1 Acidobacteriaceae bacterium | reverse complement strand
CCACCCATACGAACGTTGGAGAGAAAAATGGTGTCATGTCCGGATTGGCGACGATAGAGGAGCGATCAAACGGCCACAGACCTAGCGTCCCGCTGGATGAATCCAGATCGCGTTTCCGCCGCCTGAAACCATGTGCACATCCAACACGCTGTTCTTGTCCACGGTTAGCTTCGTGAACGTCGAGTGCGTGGCTTCCTGGGCGGCGTCGGGAGCATCGGCGTGAATCTCGGCGACATACTTGCCTTCACCAAGAAAACTCAGCGGCACCTTGACTGTCCGCTCATCCCAGTTGGTCAGCGATCCAACGAACCAATCGGTGCCGCTTCGCCGGGCAATGGTGATATTCTTCATCGGTCTTCCGTTCAGCACGCGCACCTCGTCCCACGTGGCCGGAACCTGCTTGATGAAGTCGAAGGCCTTCTCACCCTTGTAGTGCTCGGGATAGTCCGACACCATCATGAACGGGCTCTCCAGCACCACAAAAAGTGCCAACTCATGGGCGCGAGTTCCCAGTCCCATGGGCATGAAGTTTCGGGGCACGAAGTTCTCCCGGTTGCTGTTGCCAAAGGCTCCGGGAGTGTAGTCCAAGGGGCCGGCCAGCATCCTGGTAAACGGCAATGTCGTGTTATGCACCGGGCCGGTGCGCGCAGACCACTTGAGATACTCCTTGCCCATCACGCCTTCGCGGGTGACGAGGTTCGGCCAGGTACGGCGCAGCCCATCCGGCTTGTACGCCCCGTGGAAGTCGATCATCAGGTGATGCGCGGCGGCGTTCTCAACCACGCGATGATAGAAGTCCACCATCCACTGGTCGTCGCGATTCATGAAGTCGATTTTCACGCCCGCGATGCCCCACTTCTCAAACAGTGGAAACGCCTGGTCCATGTACTTGTCCACTGACGTCCAATGCGACCACAGCCAGAGCTTGACGTTCTTCTCCTTCGCGTAGCGAAGCAACTCGGGCATGTCCACTTCCGGTACCACGGAGGTGATGTCCGCCAGCGCCTCGTAGTCCTCCGGTCCATTGCGCGTAGGAGCCACCGCCCAGCCTGCGTCGATCAGCATGTAAGGAAACCCGGACTCCGAAGCAAAGTCGATATAGTGCTTCATGGTCGCGGTGTTCATGCCGGTCTTGAATGTCACGCTCGGCGCCGCCTGTCCCGACCACCAATCCCACGCCGACTTTCCGGCCTTGATCCACGAAGTGTCCACGATCTTTGACGGTGGATTCAAATTCAGTATTATGTTGGACTCGATCAGCCGCCCCGGCTCATCGCCAATCATCAGCACGCGCCACGGACTCGAGAAAGGAGTTGTAGCTTCTACTGCCACACCCGGTTCATCCACCCGCGGCGACAGGTCTGCCCTGACGTCAAAGCGTCCTTTGCCCTTGCGAAGGTACATGCCCGCGTAATTGTAGATGCCGGCTTCAGTGATCGCCACCCAGCCGAACCCCGGCTCCTCAGTCAGAAAAGGTAGCCCGATCAGCCAGTCCCCATGCAATCCGCTCACCTGACGCTCCTGGTACTCGTCTTCCCATGAAGACTGATATCCGTCCAGAATGAGCGGATAGGTGGTCGCGTCCTTGGAAAACGCGAACTCGGTATTCTCGCGGGCGATTCGTACCTGCTTCAATGCCGGCTGGTCCGGGACGATATACCGGAAAGCCGCGCCATCGTCGTAGACGCGCACTTCAATCCCCAGCTTGCGCCCGGCCGCGTCTTCATAATCGGCGTGGAGCGAGTTGTAATGGTCGCGGACAGAACTGGTCTTGCCAACGGGGATGGCGTAGGTCTGATCGGTGCTGCCGGTCTCCGCGCCCATATTGCGCATCCCCGGCCCTAGTGCAGACTGGCCCGCCGCTTCCAGGCCCAGACTTGATTCAGCGATCATGCGCTTGCCGCGAAACTCCACCGCGTAACGCAAGCTCGACGGCGCCGGGGCTTCAAAGGCTTCATGATCCGTCGCCCCTTTCGCCGCGTGGCCCTCAAAGAGGAGAAACACGATCTGGCCATTGGGGGAAGTTACTTTCAGAGGGGCAGTATCGCCAGTTTGAGCCGTCAGTGTTTCAGCGGTGCAAAGCGCTAGCAGGCATAGCAGTGTCGAACGCAGATGGGACATGGCCCCTCCAGGAAGATTGCAGAGCAAGTTTCTTGATGGAGTACGTCGCCGCACTCCCGGTTCCGCGTCAGTATACGCCCGGCATCTCCGGCAGCCCGACCCTCCCGGCGGTTGGTTTCAACCTGGTGCTCTCCATGGACTTGCTGTAGACGTTGGGATCTTCCTCGTGACTCTTGGCTTGATCGGTCTGGCCGCGGTTTACCTAGGGTTTCGTGTGGAGCGGAAGGGCACTTCGCTGGGCAAGGGCTCTACGAAAAGTGATCGACGTGATAGTGAAAGTTGAAGCACGCACCACCAGTGTGCAAAGGACTGCGCTTCATCAGCGAGGCTGGAGAACTGCATTTCGGTTGTATGACGGGCAACCCGGAAGTTATCCCAGAATTGGGGTTCTGTCCGGTTTGCCGACGATACAGGAGCAACAGCGATTCTGGACCCTGCCGCGTTTGA
>PLKU01000294.1 GCA_003140705.1 Acidobacteriaceae bacterium | reverse complement strand
TTCTGAAGCCATTCATGTCTTCTCCCATCCAATCACAAGGAACGGCCGAAGTTCATCCTGACGTCCTGCTCGTGGAGCGGGCGCGGCGGGGCGATATAGCGGCGTACGAGAAGCTGGTGAAGCAGTACGATCGCCAGGTTTTTCGCATTGCGCAGCACATCGTTCAGAACCGCGAAGACGCCGAGGATGTGGTGCAGGACGCGTTCCTGAAGGCGTACCAAAAGATCGACCAGTTTCAGGGGAACTCGAAGTTTTACACATGGTTGGTTCGAATTGCAGTCAACGAAAGTCTGATGCGCCTGCGCAAGCGGCGCACTGGCAAAATGGTCTCGATCGACGAGGATATCGAGACCGACGAAGGCAACGTCCCGCGCGATCTTGCCGACTGGGCTCCCGATCCCGAGCAGAACTACGGGCAGGCGGAACTGGCCGAGATTCTGCGCAAGACCATCCAGGGGCTGCCTCAGGGATTTCGTATTGTATTTGTTCTGCGCGACGTGGAAGGGCTTTCCACGGAGGAGACGGCCGAGACACTTGGCCTCAGTATCCCTGCCGTAAAGTCGCGCCTTCTCCGCGCCCGGTTGCAACTGCGAGAACGCTTGAGCCGTTACTTCCGCAAGAAAAAGCGGACCAGGCCAGCGAAGCTTGGAGAGACGAGGAATGACAAGTGACCTGCTCTGAGTTTCTCGCTTTGCTCGACGACCTGATCGACGATTCGGTATCCGCCGAGACCCGCTCCGAATTGCAGCAGCACCTGCGCGGCTGCGGCCACTGCGAGGTCACCCTCAACACCACCCGCAAGACTATTGAAATCTATCGTTCACACGAGATTTATGATCTGCCCTCCGATCTCCGCGAGCGCCTCCACGCCGCCATCATGGCCCGCTGCAAAAAGGGCTGCTGATGCCTTTCTCGCCACCTCTCCGCCCAAATCCCATTCAAGTGCTATTCGCCCGCGCAACTTCGCCGCGTATTCTGGGTTCCTACTGATGTAGAGGTCGTGCCGCGCCAGCACTCCGGCCACCTTCCCCAGGAGCGCCATCGATGGAACGCTTCAAAGCGACGCGGCAGCTTTTTCAATCCTGGTCTCGAAAGAACCCAAGTGGCGTTGTGTCTTTTTCTCCAAGAAAAAGTTGCCTTCCATGCCGATGCAATTTCAGCACATGGAGTGAAAAAGCTCTCGCCGCTGTCATGTGCCTGAGTCTCACCACCCCTTCCACGCCTGCGCTTTCACAGGCGGCTCCCTCGCCCCCCGATCAATCTTTGAAACACGCTTCTGGCCGCCAACCCTATAAATCAAACCAGTTGCAGGGCGACGAACGCATCCTCCATGCCCTCAATCGATTCACATTTGGTCCGCGGCAAGGCGATCTCGAAGCTGTGCGCGCAATGGGCCTGGACAAATGGTTCAACCAGCAGCTTCACCCGGCCACCCTCGACCAGGCTGAACTCAATGCTCGGCTCGACCAGTTCCCTGCCATGCAGTTAGACCTTGAGACCCTGCTCTTCCGTTTTCCCAGCAACGCGATCATCCGCCAGGTGGCCGACGGCAAGGCGCCTATCCCCAAGAACCCTGCTCTCATGGCCATCTATGACAACCAGCTTGCCCGCGTCGAGGAGAAGCGGCAAGAAAAAGATAAGCAGAACCAGCAGCAGGCCTCCATCGTTCCCAACGCAGCCATTGCTCCAATGGCTGCCGTCTCCCCCCAGGACATGGCAGAGGCCATGATTCAGACCACTGACCAGCCTGCGAAAACCCAGGCCATGGGCAGAGGCACGGTCGCCACAATGGCTCCAGAACCCTCCCAGCCATCTGATTCCGGCCAGATGAACATAATGTCTGCCAAGGCCAGTCAGGATCAGCAGGAATTCGACCAGGCAAAGATCTCGCGAATCATCGCCCTTCCTCCACAACAGCGGGTTGGCCGTCTTGGCTCCATGCAACAAACCGAATTCGATAGCTTCCGCAAGGCCCTCAAGCCACCGCAACACGCCGCGCTCATCGCCGACTTGACCCCGATGCAGAGAGAATTTGTTGACGCCCTTGAGAACCCCCAACGCGTCGTCGTCGATGAGTTGGCATCCCAACGTCTGACTCGTGATATCTATTCCAACACCCAGCTTCAGGAAGTCATGACCGACTTCTGGTTCAACCACTTCAANNACTACCTGGTCAGCTACGAGCGTGATGTGATTCGCCCCCGCGCCCTGGGCAAATTCGAGGACCTGCTCGAAGCCACCGCGCACAGTCCGGCCATGCTTGTTTATCTCGACAATTCAAGCAGCATGGGCCCCGATTCCCCGGCGGCCGAACGCAACAAGATCAGAGACGCGCGCAACTCCGACGCCAAGAGAAAAGCTCCCGAGGGCCTCAATGAAAACTACGCTCGTGAGCTTATGGAACTGCACACTTTGGGCGTCAACGGCGGCTACACCCAGGCCGACGTCACGCAAGTTGCGCGCATTCTCACCGGATGGACCGTCGACCGCCCCGCCCGTGCCGGCGAATTCAAATTTGACGAAAACCGCCACGAGCCCGGAACCAAAAAGGTCATGGGTCAAAAGTTCAAGGACCACGGCGAACTGGAAGGCCGCCAGTTGCTCCACATGCTCGCCACCCGCCCTGCCACCGCGCATTTCCTCTCCCGTAAACTCGCCATCCGTTTCGTCGGCGATGATCCACCGCAGTCCCTCGTCGATCGCATGGCCAAGTCGTATCTCTCTAGTGGCGGCGACATTCCCGCCGTGCTCAACACGCTCTTTCATTCACCCGAGTTCTGGGCTGCCGATGCCTATCGTGCCAAGGTCAAGACCCCAATTGAGTTCATCGTCTCCGCTGTGCGCGCCGGCAATGCAAATGCGGATAACATGCAGCCATTCGTGAATGCCCTTCGAGAAATGGGGATGCCTCTCTACGGCGCCATCCCTCCCACCGGCTACAACTGGCAGGCGTCAACGTGGGTGAGCACTGGCTCATTGGTCAACCGCATGAACTTTGCGCTCCGCCTCGCTGCCAACAAGCTTCCCGGCGTCGCCGTAACCTGGCCCGTGCAGGATCCAGCGAGCACCACCCCCACGCCACAGTCTGAAGAACAGCGTCTCGAATCCCTTCTCGTTGCCGGCGGGGTTAGCGAGTCCACTCGGGCCGCCGTCCTCGATCAATTCGCACAGCAGAATGGACCAGCCGACGCATCTGGCCGGCCGGTCCCCGCAGCCGCAAAGCAAGTCAGCCAGGCTCAAAACGCCACAGCACTCGATCGTCAGGACCAACTGTTAGCCGGCCTGCTGCTAGGCTCCCCGGAATTCCAGCGGAGGTAGTCGACCTTTCAAGAGGTCAAGCGAGGTACACCATGCAGACCAACCGGAGATTCTTCCTTCGCAACGGCGCACTTGCCATAGCCGGCACCACCGCCATTCCCGGCTTCCTGGTCCGCTCCGTCATGGCTGAAACTGCGGCCACTCCCGGTCGTCGCCTCGTCGTCATTTTTCAGCGCGGCGCAGCCGACGGCCTCAACGTAGTCGTCCCCTATCGCGAGAAGAATTACTACGCCATGCGCCCCGGCATCGCCATCCCTGAAAACCAGGTTCTCGATCTCGACGGTTTCTTCGGCCTTCACCCCTCACTCGCTGCCTTCAAACCGCTCTATGACCAGGGCCATCTGGCCATCGTCCATGCCGCCGGCTCTCCTGACATGTCCCGCTCCCACTTCGACGCCCAGGACTACATGGAGTCTGGCACGCCAGGCCTCAAGAGCACGGAGGACGGCTGGCTCAATCGCGCCCTGCAATCTGAAGACTTGCGACATCGGCAAGAGCACACTGCGTTTCGCGCACTTGCTCTTGGCTCCCAGGTTCCCCGAACCCTCGCAGGCAAGATCCCGGCCATCGCGCTTTCCAACGTCAACAACTTCACCGTCGGCGCTCCAAATCCAAATCGCAACGCATCGCCCTCTCCTGCCGCCAGCGCCTTTCAGGCCATGTACGGTGATTCCGGAGACAGCATCTTCCACGCCACCGGAGAAGAAACCTTCGACGCTGTCAAGATGCTCCACGACGCCAATCCGGCACAATACAAGCCCGGTCCCGGCGTTGAATATCCCACCTCGGAATTCGGGAATAACATGAAGCAGATCGCCCAGCTGCTCAAGGCCAACCTCGGCGTCGAGGCCGCCTTCACCGATGTAAGCGGTTGGGACACTCATCAGAACCAGGGAGGCGTCAACGGCCAGCTCGCCGATCGCCTGCGTGACTTCTCCTCAAGCATCGCTGCTTTCTGGCGCGACCTCGGCGACAGCGCTGAAACCGTAACACTTGTCACCATGTCTGAGTTTGGCCGCACAGCCCGTCAGAACGGCACCGGGGGCACCGATCACGGCCATGCCAACGCCATGTTTGTCCTCGGCGGCAGCGTCAAGGGAGGCAAAGTCTACGGTCGCTGGCCCGGCCTCGCCAACGAGCAGCTCAACGAAGGCCGCGACCTCGCAGTCACCACGGACTTCCGCCAGGTCCTCGGAGAAGCCGTCTCGAAGACCCTCGGCGCCAGCAACCTCGAACTGGTCTTCCCGGGCGCGGGCCTCCGCGCAGACCGGTTTCTCCGCCTGGTGTAGGGTCTTGCCTCGAAAGTGCCTTCAATCAACCAATGCGGGGTGCCCCAGGTCTCGATGTCTGAGACCTGGGAGTGAGACAGTTTACTCCGCCCTCAAAGCCTCAGTCGGATTCACTGAAGCCGCCCGTCGCGCCGGAAAATAACTGGCCAGCATCGCCGAAACTCCAAGCACAAGAGCTACGCAAATCAGGGTCTCTGCATCCCATGCCTGGACTCCAATCAGCAACTTACGCATCGTCATCGCCATTCCGACCGAAAGCGCCAACCCCACCACAAGACNNGCGCTCCCAGCGCCATGCGCACACCAATCTCCCGCGTCCGCTGGCTCACTGAGTAAGCAATCACGCCGTACAGCCCAACCACGCCAAGCACCAGCGCCATCGCTGCAAACCCTCCCATCAGCCATGTCGCGAACCGATGCAGCAGCGCCGTTTGCGTCGCGTCGATCTGCTGTTCCATCGTCTCTTCGCCGTAGACACCAAGGTTCGGATCGACCAGACGAAGTGTGCTCACCAGCCCCGGTAGCACCGCACGCTCGTCCTGCGCAGTGCGAACAACCAGACTGATGTAGCTGTCGGGCTGCTGGTACATCGAGTAATACTCAGCCGGCCAAACATCCGCGTCCTGCGCGCCCTCCCGTACGTCGTCAATCACTCCAATCACCTGACGCATCGACTTCGGCGATAAATCTCCGTCGCCTACCATCTTGCCGATGGGGTCCTCGCCGGGAAAGTATTTACGCGCCAGTGTCTGGTTGATCACGATCACCTGGGGCCTGCTCGCATCTTCCGCCTCGGTGAAGAAACGGCCGCGTACTAGCCTGGCCTTCAGCATGGTCAGGTACGCCGGGCTCACTTCGCGCTCGTTCACTTCGTTGTGCTCGCCGTGAAATGGCTTGTCCGCGATCCTGATCCAGTCGGTATCGCAGTTGCACTGCACCGGCAACACCGAGGTCAGGCCGGCCGATTGCACACCGGGCAAACTCGATGTGCGGCGAATAACCTCGCGGTAGAGAGCCACCTTTTGCTCGTCTTTGCCATAGATGTTGCCAGGCACAATCAAATTAACAGCTGCAAGGCGACCAGGATCGAAGCCGATCGGTACGTGCAGCAGGCGATAGAAGCTCTGTCCCAGCAGCCCGGCGCCCACCAGCAGCACCACAGCCACGGCCAGCTCGGTCACAACAAGGCTCGCTCCCATGCGCCGCCAGAACCTTCCCGCTGATGTGCGCCCTCCCTCTTCAAGTCCGCTTCGAATGTCCTGGAACGAGAGCCGCAACGCCGGTGTTGTCGCCGTCATCAACCCAGCCAGGAGGGCAATTCCGCCGGCAAACATGGCCGTGTGCGCATTCAGGCCCACCAGCCCCAGAAACGGAACTGCATCCGCGATGGGTTTTGGAATCAGCCCTTTCATCAGGACCATCAGCCATTCGGAAACCAGCACCCCACCCAGACAGCCCACCACCGCCAGCAGCAGACCCTCCGTTACAAACTGCCGCACCAACCGCATCGGCGTTGCACCCAGCGCACCGCGCACCGCCATCTCGCGCCGCCTCGCCGCGCCACGCGCCAGCAGCATGCTGGCCACGTTGGTGCATGCGATCAACAGCAGCAGCCCCACCACCGCCATCAGGAACAGCAACGGTTTCGAGAATTGATCGCGCACCCGCCCCGCCGGAGGAACGGCGCGCGATAGACCCGCGCCCGCCGGCTCCAGTTCCAACGTCACCCGGCTCCAATTGGGATCGCGCTTGAGGCGGGCTTCATCCATGCTCTGCCGGTAGAGTAACGCCATCTCCGCGCGCGCCTGCCCCATCGTCACGCCCGGCTTCAATCGCCCCATCAGCGATACCGCGCCGTGCGCGGCGGTGTGATGGATCGCGGGCTCCGTGGCCAGCGTCACCCAGACCTGCGTCCGGTACATCGATACGATTCCGAAGAAGCCTTCCGGCGCCACACCCACAATCGTCGCCGGCACATCCTCTATGGCGATGCGCTTCCCCACGATGGCTGGATCCAAATGGAACCTGCCCTTCCAGTAGGCCCAGCTCACAACCGCCGCCGCCGACGCCAGCGCCGGCATGCCGTCGTCCTCCGGACCAATCAGACGCCCGGCCGCGGGTTTCACGCCGAGCATCTGAAAGTAGTGCCCATCCACAAACTCGCCGTCCACCGCCGCCGCTTCACCACCCACCGAAAGACGCGACACGGAACTGGCGATCAGGCCGGAGAGCGCGTGGTTGTGCTCGCGCATGTACTCGTACGCATCGAAGCTGTAGCCGTTCAACCGCGGATCGCCCGGGTACGTATACAGGGGCTCGACGAGCTGCTGCGGATTTCGCACCGGCAGCGAGCGCAGCATCAGGGTATCGATCAGGCTGAAGATTGCCGTGTTGGCGCCGATGCCNNCGACCAAAGGGAGCGGCCCGCCGCAAAAAACCGCAATTCCAGTGTACTAGTCAAATAATACAATAATCAAGCGAATTTTTGACGTCGTTGAGGCTTTCGCACCGAGCCGCGACCGTCAGGGACCGGAGGGGCACTTTCTTGAAACGGAAATTATAGCCCCCCTGGAACAACGGGTTGTCGACGAAGCCCGCACGGGCCGTTGGATTCGCCAGTCGCGGTTACGGTTCGAAGATGGGAAAATGTATCTGTTGCGAGTCGTGGTGGACGAAGGGGAATTGCCGCCTGTGATCGTCACGGCTTACCGAACCAGCTAGATTGAGAAGTACTGGAGCACCGAATGAAAGTAGTCTACGACCCCGAAGTGGACATCCTCAGCGTGCTGCTGAGCGACGCGCCGGTCGCGGAAAGCGATCGGGATAAACCTGGCCTCATCCTGGACTACGACGACGGCGGCAATATGGTGAGCATCGAGATTCTCGACGCTTCGAAGCGCATGGCGAATCCCATGTCAGTCGAGTACGCCATTACGCCGCCAGTAGGCCGGCCGGCATGATGATGCTGGATGCCTTGTTTCGCGAGTTCAACGGCCACGTGGCGTTCCGGGAACGCCGTCCGGGCGTGCTGCAGGTCCTGGCCCCGCTGTTTCACGAAGACGGCGACATGGTGGACATCTTCCTTGATGAACCGGTGAACGGTTCTGGCAAGGTCCGGATAGGCGACCATGGGCTGACGCTGATGCGTCTCACGTACACCTACGACCTGGACACCGAGAACAAGCAGCGCATCTTCAACCGCATCTTGTCGGAAAACCGGATTCAGGAACAGGACGGGCGGTTGTATATCGAGGCCGAACCCGAGCGACTGTACCCGGCGCTGCTTCAGTTCGCGCAGACGGTCGCAAAGGTCTCCAGCATGCAGTACTACAAGCGGGAGGTCATCCAGAACCTTTTCTACGAGCAGTTGGCTGAGTTCGTCGAGGAGAGACTGGCCGAGTACAACCCGCGCCGGAGCACCTTGCCAATCGCGGACCACGACGAGTACGAGGTGGATTACCAGTTCGATATCGGCCCGCGTCCGCTCTTCCTGTTCGGGGTGAAAGACAACGACAAAGCGCGTCTGGCCACCATTTCCTGCCTGGAGTTTCAGCGGCGGCGCATCCCGTTCAAGGGCGTGATGGTACACCAGGACTTCGAGAGCGGGATCACCAAGAAGGATCGTACCCGGAACACAAGTGCCAGCGACAAGCAGTTTCCATCACTTGACGACTTCCGGGAGAACGGCCCGCAGTTCTTCGAACGCGAGCGCGCTGTATGAGATGAGTTGCCGCTGAACCGCAATCGCGATAGAGAGAACTCCGTGCGGCTGTGCCGGGATGCCAGATCGGCGACGAAAAGACACCTGAGAAAAGGCTGGAGAGATTCCTGGAAGGAGATCGAGGCGCCCGCTCAATCCGCCGGGACTGCGAGTTTCAAGTTCAGCTTATCCAGTTCCTTGCGATAGAGCGGATTGCGGGGATAGTCGTGTACCAGCTCGGCCAGCAGCCGGCGGGCTTCCTGGGGCTTTTTCTCGCGCAGATCGATGATCCCCAGAAAGACTTTGGCCAGCGGCTTCAGATAATGACCGTCGCGGGCCACCAGCTCGAGGTTCCGGATGCCCCGCTGCTTGTTGCCATCCACATTATCGAAGTGAACGAACCAACGGATGAAAAACGGCAGGCTGCCGATCATATATTCGGAAAACCCGGCCGTCAGATAAGCGTCGTAGAACTTGGGATCGAGCTTGAGCAGGCGCTGTGCGTAGCCGTTCGATCGCTTGGCGGATGAAAGGCTTCCCATCTGGCGCTTCTCCACCAGCGCCATGTAATCCGTGGACACGCCCGATACCACGCACATGGCGAACAAGGCGTCGCGATCGTTGGGGTTCGACTTCAGCACGGACTCGGCCCGCTTCTGGGCATCTTCCAGGGCTTGCAGGAACAGCTTGCGAACATTGGCGTCGGGCTGCGGCCGGGTCTTCTCCACCAGCCGGTCGTCGTCGGTGAGGAACTCGCTTTCCAGTGCGCCCAGGCGGTCGAGCTCGTAGAAAAGGTACGCCGCGCCGCGGAACGCGTAAGGCAGCGCCTCCTGTGGGTGGGCCGCAATATAACGGTCCAGCGTCGCATGGGTGGCGGGGAAATCGAATTCGTAAAGACAGCGCAGGGCGTCGTCGATGGTGACCGGCTCCGCCGCCAGCGCCGGAAGGCACCAGCAGACCAGTAAGGCGGAGCAAGTTACAGCGTGCCTTTTCATATTCTTAGCGCCGCCGCTCGGCGACGATCGTAATCTGCATATCGCGAGCCTGACGGACCAGCCGTTGAACAATGGTCTCACGATATCGCTTCCACCAGGGCAGGGGGGCGGAACGTCCCATGAAAATCTGCGTCACTCCGCGAGTGCGGGCGAAGCTGGCAATGGCGAGCGGTACATCCCTCCCTGATATGACGTGCGTTTCGATGCGCAAGTTGCGCGCAAAGCTCATGTGGCGCTCCACGGCTTCGCGATTGTGACCGTTTTCGCCCACATGGACGGCCAGGCACTCGGCATGGATATAGTCGGCCACTCGCTTGCCGCGGCGAATCAGGATGGCGGAAGAAGGGCGGCCGGTGAGGCAGATCAGAAGGCGCTCGGTACGTCGCGCGGGCTGGGGCCCGGCCGGCGACACCCTCTCCGCTTCGGCCAGGGTGGCGGCCGCCGCCGCGTCCAGCTTCTCTTCTACTTCGTGGGCGGTGTGCCGAAGGGCCATTTCCCGCAAAGCCGTGAGGTTGGTTTCGTTGAAGAAATTCTCCATCGCGCGGCGGGCTTTTTCCTGCGAATAGACCACCCCTCGCTCCAGGCGATTGCGCAGGGCGCGCGTCGTGAGGTCCACGAAAACCAGCTCGTCGGCCTCGTCCACCACCCAATCGGGGACGGTCTCCCGCACGCGGATGCCGGTGGCGTGGAACACCTGGTCGTTGAGGCTTTCCAGGTGTTGCACGTTCATCGTGGTCAGCACGTCGATGCCGGCTTCCAGGATGGTATGCACGTCCTGCCACCGCTTGACGCCATCGCACCCCGGCACGTTGGTGTGGGCGAACTCGTCCACTACGGCGACTGCCGGTTTGCGGGCCAGCACCGCCGCGGTATCCATTTCCTCGAACTGCGAACCGTTGTAAGTCAGGATGNNCTTCGGTCTTGGCGATGGTCTCTTTGCGGCCGTGGGGCTCGAAGTAAGCGATCACAATGTCGATACCCTTCTGCCTCATTTCCTGCGCCTCTTGCAGCATACGGTAGGTCTTGCCTACGCCGGCGGCGTATCCCAGGTAGACCTTGAGTTTCCCTTTGGCGACGGTACTCACTGGCTGCCCTCGTGGGGAAACAGACGGACGTCGAAACCTTCGGCGCCGTCAATCAGCCGGTCGATGGGGCTGCGCGACAACCAGGCGCGTCCGCGGGCGGTGTGGCCCAGGAACAGTTGCGTGATGCGCTGCTCCTGGGCGAAACCGAG
>PLKU01000372.1 GCA_003140705.1 Acidobacteriaceae bacterium | reverse complement strand
GTTCGAGCCCGAAGCATATCTCGACGAGATTGACGATACGTTTCTCAAAAGATTCCGTAGTGTTCTTCGGAAGCACAAGAAGGATCTCGGAGACAGGACCTGCTACAACATCGTGCAGGCTGTGAGTACATTTCTAATTCGGAATGGCAACATGGCAGCAAAGGCCATTCTGAAGGAAATGTCCTATCCACCAACCGAGGTCATACCCTATCCAGACGACGAGATGGTGAAGTTCTTCGGAGCATGCAAGGAAAAGGAANNACCGCGATATGGAGGTCGCAAACTGCGAAGTGCGCGATCTGAAGTTCGACATCAATGTGCTGCACATCTGCCCCAAGCCGGACAGGAAATTTCGGCTCAAGGGAAAACGCTCAGGTCAGGAAACGAAGGGGCGCAAAGTGCCGTTGCCTGCAATTTTCATGGCGCGCATGAAGAAACTCTGTTCGGGCAAGGCCCCGCGGGACCTTCTATTTCCCAACACCGTAGGAGGGATAGACACTCACATCATAAGGAGATGCAAGAGCATCGCTAAACGGGCGGGTTTGTCGAATTGGGAGGACTTCGATCTGCATCGTTGGAGGAAGACCGGAGCCACCCGGCACCACGAAAAAGGTGTTTCGGTTCGCAAAATCCAGGCATGGCTGGGGCATGAGAGTTTGGAAGAAACGCTCGCTTATTTAGGCGTGGTAGACGCCGCTGACGAAATTTCCCAGGAGCAGGTGAACAACGGTGCTCTCGCTGAATTTGTCTAAGTTCGCTTACGGCGCGCCAAGAATTCGCATTCCTGAATACGCCTTGAGTCTGGGTGAAGGCTTGAAATGAGCCGGTCACTCAGTCTCCGGACATTGACGAGACGGGCGGGGAAGCACGGCGCCTGGAATAGGACGGTGACATTCAAAGCCTCGATTCACAGCCAGACGTTCGGGATGACAAGCTCCAACCATCTCTGGGAGGCCCAATCCAATCAGAAGTCAGTTACACGTTCATTGTTGATTGCGAGGGAGCGGGTAGACAGGAATCTCAGGACTCCCGGCCCAAATTAGCTCGAGCTGCACCAAACGCCCTCGAATCCTGTGCGCTAAGAATCGGCGCGCAGGTCATCCCAATAGCGATGTCTCGGTTGCCCTAACGCCTCCGGCCAATTCAACCGGCCGCAGCCACTCCCTCTGTCTCCAAACCAAACGCTCTCCAATGCAAGACGCTACTCAAACTCGCAGATCAGAGGCCATCAAATTGAAAGGATTGAACAAAAATGAAGCGTAATGAAATTGCAGAAACCGTTCTCAAAACCCTCAACGTATTTAGATTTCTGATGTCAGTCGACGACAGCTATGAACGTAACGGTGTCTTGGCCGAAGACTTCGTCGATTCGTTTTTCGAGAAAGAGTACAGTTTGGGACCTGTGCTCGCACGGAAGGTGATGCCTTTTGTGCAACTCAAAACGACATTGGGGATTCTGCTGATTACATTCTGCTATGCAGCAAGCTTCGAAGACGCGGAATGGCTGCAAGTGGGATTCACCGTGAAGAAGGAATATGGAGTGGTCTTCGCGAGCATTGGTGGAGCAAGTGTGAATCCGGCACCTAAGGAATTCATCAGTGCAATCTGGACCGCTTGCTCGCACGTCGCAGACCGAGTACCCCATTTGGGTTTGCATCCTGGAGTCTATTTTGATTCCGGAGTAATGCGGCTGAGAGCGCTCCACGTAGAAGTCAAGTTCACATCTACTGCCGGATTCATACTCTTCATTGGGGACTACATGCGGGCACTTGGGAAGCTAGCCCAGTTGGACCTTCATTCATCTTGCCAGTACCCTGATGCGGCTTGAATTTGAGCCAGTTCCACATTCTTCTGGACGGATGTGGAACTGGCCGGCATTGTTTAGCTCTGCGCAAGACATCTCTACCCGCTTCGGACCGCCATGGAAGTTTCGCGGAGCCTCGACGAGGGGAAACCTCAGAGTCGAGGCGCTAGAAGGTGGGATTCGACCGGAATCAAAGCAGGGGACAGGAACGCAGACCTGCCTGAGAGGACCGACCGCTTCATCTGGGTCGATCTATTGCTGCTACCAATTTGAGCTTAGGCAATATGCAGCGACGGCTCTCGTCCAAACTTAAGAAGTAAGCTGAAACGCCGCGGCCTTCCCGAGCCGCGAGCACCATGCGGTGATGACCATCAATCACGATGGGAAGATCGCCCTGATCACCGCCAGGATAAGGAGGAAGGCAGGCTACAATCACAGGTTCCGTTGGATCTGGGATATGGGAAAGGTGGTCTTCGTCAATAACAGTTTCAAACCCACCAATGACCGAGTATCCTTCGCGCGGTGCAGGCGAAAGCGCCTCTTCCCTGACCTGTTCAGGAGGGAGTTCAATGATATTCTGACGCTCCTTCGCAATCTGTTTTGCTTTGGTGATGTCCCAGTAGATGGGGCCAAACCTCGCGACCTCCTTTTTGCCTTTTGCGCGTTCCTCACAAATCAAGCATTTCATCTCGACACTCCTGACGTGTAACAGCAGCCGAGCTCCTCGTATCCCAGATCCTGCACTTCCACCCACTCGTCATTCGAAGCGAAAGCAGAATCTGCGAAGGTGCCAAGTATCAAGACGAGGGTCGATTCGTGTTGTCACGATTGCGGGCAATTGTAGTCAATCTTTAGCAATTGCGATGTGATTTAGAGCACAATTCAATCGAGGCGCTCTTTGGATAAGGTTAAGGGGGCCCGCCGCCTGGAATTGACCTCAGAAAGTGCTATGCCAAGTTATCAACATTTGAACGGTCAAGAGTCGGAGAACCGGTGACTCGCCGGAAGTCTCAGAAACCGCGAACCAGGTGCTCGATTCGCGCCTTGGCGATAATGCGCCAACTAAGATTCGTTTGGACGAGCGGGTTCCCGTTCAACTCCTGCGCTGGTAGCGTCAGAGAGTTGATCGAAGCCGAGCAAGCATGTCGGACCAGCCACGATATATCCCTGGCTCCTCTTGACAATCTACTGGAACGTTTGTAACCTCTAGATTGTCAAGAGGAGAGTCCCATGCCAGCCACTGCAGACGAAGCGGGACAGCACATTTCAAAATCAAGCGACCTGGTCCAGGGAACATTGGAGATGCTCATCCTGAAGACTCTGGCTCTTGAGCCCATGCACGGCTATGGCATAGCTCTGCGCATTGAGCAGATCAGCAACGGCGTATTTCGCGTCAATCCCGGTTCATTGCTTCCTGCGCTCAGCCGGATGGAGCGCGCTGGCCGCGTGAAGTCTGAGTGGAGAGCTACAGAAAACAATCGCCGCGCCAAGTACTACCTTATGACCGCCAACGGTCATAAGGCTCTTACCAAGGAAACCGAACAATGGCAGCGCCAGATCCTTGCCATCTCCCGCATTCTTGAAGCGTGATTCCAGACTTCAGGCAGTGGCTCCCAGGAGGAACATCGTGAATTGGATAACCAAACTGACGGTTGGTCTGAAATCTCTCTTCCAAAAACAGTGTGTCGAACGTGAACTCGACGAGGAACTGGAGAGCTACGTGGAAGCTTCCGCCGCGCACAAAGAGACGGCGGGCATGACTGCCGATGCCGCGCGTCGGGCCGCTATGGTCGAGATGGGAAGCCGGAACGCGGTCAAGCATCGTGTGTGGTCCTCGCGCTGGGAGTCCACCCTGGAAGGCCTCCTGCAGGACACCCGCGTGAGCCTGCGCATGCTGGCCAAGAGCCCCGCATTTACCGCCATCGCCCTCCTGTCGCTGGCGCTCGGCATCGGCGGCAATACAGCCATCTTCACGCTCATCAACCAGGTGATGCTGCGCAATCTTCCGGTGCGCAATCCGGAGCAGCTTGTCACGTTCGGCAAATCCGACGGCGGCGGTATTTTGGGCGGCGTCGACCTTGGCATCTTCGGCATGTTTCCCTGGGACTTTGCTCGCCAGCTTGAAGCCCAGCCCGGGCCGTTTCAAGGCATCGCCGCTTACGGCAGCTTTTCCAACAGCGCCAGTGTGCGGATCGTTTCACAGGGCGGCGCAACTTCGAATGCGCCTGCAATCATCGTCCCCGCGAGCATGGTTTCAGGCAATTATTTCAATGTGCTGGGAGCCACGCCTCTATTGGGCCGCGCCATCAACAATGCGGATGACGCAACGCCAGGGAACGGAGCGGTGGTTGTGATCAGCCATCATTTCTGGCAGCAGTCGCTCTCCGCCGATCCCTTGGCGCTGGACAAGACAATCAGCATCAACGGCACTCCCTTCGAAATTGTCGGGATCATGCCGGAGAACTTCCACGGCATCAAGCAGCAACTGGAGGCGCCGGAACTCTGGACTCCCATCTCGATGCAGACCATCGTGATGCAGCAGCCCAGCTTTCTCACCCCATCCGGACCTTATTTCCTTCACCTGTTCGGTCGCCTGAGGGCCAGTGGCGTTTCCTGCAAAGAATGCCTGGCGCAGGCGCAGACATGGCTTGACCAGCAGATTCGCAACGGCATTCGCGCGACAGAAGGCGGCAAGATCACCAACGCCCGGCTGGAAGAGATCAACCGAATTACTCTTCCGCTGCTTTCTGCCTCGCGGGGTGTTTCATGGTTCCGCAGCGGGTTCGGCGACTCGCTCAAAATCCTCATGGCGGTGGTTGCTGTGGTGCTGCTGATCGCCTGCGCCAATCTGGCGAATCTGCTGCTGGCACGCGCCGTGGGACGTCGCAAAGAGCTCGCGATTCGCGCGGCCCTCGGCGCGGGAATGGGCCGGCTGGTGCGGCAGATGCTCACCGAAAGNNCGCCTGCGCCAACCTGGCCAACTTTCTGCTGGCCCGCGCCGCCACGCGCCAACGCGAAATTTCTACTCGCATCGCTCTCGGCTCCAGCCGCGCACGCATCGTTCGCCAAAGCCTGATTGAAACGCTACTTCTCTCACTGCTTGGCGGCTTGCTTGCCTTGGGGATTGCCTACGGCGCGACGCGCGCGCTGATTGCATTCGTCAGCCAGGGCGCCGCTAACGTGGCAATGAATCCCAAACCTGACTTGACCGTACTGCTTTTCACTCTCGGCGTTTCGCTGCTGACGGGCCTGTTATTCGGATTGGCTCCGGCGCTCATTGCTGCGCGGAGCGGCGCAGCCAATACGCTCAGTGCGGGCGCACGCACGGCGCAGAGCAGCGGTGGAAGGTCATCCCGTTTCTGGCCCAAGACGCTTGTGACCGTACAAGTGATGCTTTCGCTGATGCTGCTGGTTGGGGCCGGCCTGTTTTTGCGAACGCTGCGTAACCTGCAAAATCAGGATTACGGTTTCGAACGCACGCACCTGCTGCTCGGGGAGATCGACGAGCGCCTCGCCGGGTATAAGCCTAGCCAGATCCCAGCCATTCACCAGCAGCTTCTGGAGTATCTCTCCGCAATTCCCGGCGTGCGTTCAGCGGCTCTTGCCGGAAGTCCGCCGATCGGAAACAGCGTTT
>PLKU01000254.1 GCA_003140705.1 Acidobacteriaceae bacterium | reverse complement strand
GCTGTCATGTAATCAGTTATCGACATTTGACCATACAATGTTCGGATTGATGAGGTGACACGCTTGGAAACCGCGAAGACTCAGAATCACCGACCCACCTGAGCCGCTTCGGCTATTATCCGCGCATGGCAATCGATGGCCAGATCTACGAACAGGCGGTCGTCCGAGCCTTCATTCGGAAGGACAAAGAGGAGCGTTCTCTATTCCTGCTGTCTCATCCGGAGCGTAGGCGTAAGTTCACCGAAGGACTCGCGCATTTCAAATGGCTGGATATGAAGTTCGCCCACATCATCCCGGCATCCACCGCTCACACGGCAACCGAACTGATCTCTCTCCTGCGGCAAAAAGGTGCTGGGAAAACTGTTTGGATCATCTCTGAATATCGGGCCATCAACGGTCGAGAAATGGACCTCGAGGAAGCAATGGAGCAGACGTCGGGTCGCAGTATGGGAACGATCTTGTGTTGCATTCCGGGAAGACTTGCCTTCTTTAGGACCGAAGAGATACGGGGTAAATACCTGCTCGAACGCCCTTAGGGACTGATCTCATTTGCGGGTCAATAAACATCGCCGTTTGGCGCCGTTGCGATGCCGCAGGCAATTCGACCTCAGAATGTGCAAAGCCCAGTTATCGCCAAGTGGCATCGTGTTGCAGGTTTGAGGCCAATCAGTGGTGGCCTGTCCGCATCAGTCTTCCCTCGTTGTCGTGTTCCCCTTCTTCCCATCCCCGGTCTCTTTTTTCTCGTCCGAACCGGTGGAGTCCGCACAGTCGATAGTCCCGAGGGAATCGTTAGTAAGCTCTCTATTCACTTCAGCGGCAGTAAACGTGGGCGGCTTCGTCTCTTGAACCGCGGAATGAGTAGCGTTAATCATAGACTTCTCCTTGGATCAATTGGATGCCGCGCAACCGAGTCGCTGATCAAAATAGACCCTCGCCGATCTCCTTAGAAATAAACTCATTTCGCTCTAATGCAAGAAGTCATCGCCCCAATTGCGGGACAAAAGCAGAACTCAAACATAGCGCGGTCGTTTGTCGGGGGCGAAGCTACGGGATGGCCTATGACTGTTCATGAGCTGCATCCTTCCATTCGCCTACCGGGAGTGAGAGTTCTTCGCTAGCGCCCGAGCCGTCCACGCATCAGCTTGTGCAATGGCCAGTTATCAACATTTGACCTACCTTACGCGTTCTGCTCCCGCTTGGCGCGCAATAGAGTCACTTGTTGCAGAGCGACTAACGTCCGCGAGCTAGAATGCTCTCGGTGGTCCAAGAGGCCGATCCATGCGCGATTTTCGTCTTGCCGCTATTTTGCTTCCGCCGCTTGCATGGGGCGCGCTTTGCGTGGCGCAGCAAACCCCGATCAGCAAAACTGACGATAATATTGACGAATGCATGATTTCATACGCTGGCCCCGCGGACCAGTTCGACTGCGGCCTCGACAAGCTGAACAACGCATACGTCTTTGTGGGAACCATTAGCGCGGTGCATCCCGCACCGGAGAAGGAGAAGTCCGTTGAGATCGTCCCCAATGAGGTTTTTCTGGGCGAACCGGGCCACTCGATTACTGCTCTCACCTCGCAGGGATCGTGTTTCGAACATCTGGAGCCCGGCCAGCAGTGGCTCTTTTCTCTCCGTAACGCAGACGGCAACGCCCTTCTCGCCTATAACGATCAGTCAAGCGCACCCGTCAGCGAGATGAGTTCTCACCTGGAGACGCTGCGACGGCTGAAGAATCTGGTCGGTACGGGGCTTCTGCGCGGCAGAGTCCTGCGCGAACTTTTCGCCTCTTCCTCCGATGACGACGATGGAAGCAAGAAAGAGGACGCCAACGCGGTGCCGGGCGCGCACATCACCGTCGTGCGGGAGTCCGATCAGGCGACCTTTAGCGCCGTCTCAGACAAAGACGGCTCCTACGAGTTTCAGCCGCTTCCCGTGGGCGATTACGAGGTTGAGGTCGACCCCATCGGCAGCTTTCATCCAGTGGGTAGCTTTGCGGATATCAAAGAGGGCGAATGCCGGGAATTGATCCTATCTAACTCCTCCGAAGCGCGCATCTCCGGCCACGTGCGCTGGCCCGACGGCAAGCCTGCCATCAAGGCCGACGTCCTTTTGGTTGATGCCGACGGCTCACGCGTCAATATCCAAACGACCAACGAGGAAGGCAGCTTCGATTTCAGCGGGTGGGAGCCGGGCAGCTATATTGTTGGCGCGCGGCGGTCGGGCGCGCCTAAACTCAAGGTTGGCGCCTGCGGCGGTGCGGGCTGCGCGGACGATCTGCCCGCAGACCTCTACTATTTCGGGAACACCGCGTTGCGCAATGCGGCGCTGGTGATCAAACTCGGCGTCGACGAAAGACGCGACGATGTGGAGATTGTGCTTCCGGCAACCGAGCCGAAAACCAGGCCCTGATCCAGCTTGGAGACTACTTCGTCAGCACAATCAGCGCTTCGTTGCAGAGGCGGTAGCCGCCGAAGACCTCGTCTTTAGTTCAATTCAGGGCTTATCGCGGCCTCCAAGAGGCTCATATTGGTAGTCATATTGTTTAGTTCCGGGCGTATCGTTGCCATCTCGGCAGTGTCTGGCTGAGCAATATCGCCGGGGCAGAAGGGTTCCGTTGCCTCTTGGAATTCGGCCTCAAAACGTGGAATGCCCAGTTTTCAACAGTTGACCGGCCAATGTCCGAAGAGCCGGTCATTGGAAATTTCAGGCAAGTGCTTCCCGCGCCGTGAAAATTGGGATGCAACTCCCGGCGAACGGCTGAGCAAGAGTGAACATCATTTGGTGATCGCCATTCTGACATAATTTGTCGAGGCGTCGCTCCATGCCAGCAGAAGCCATCGACCCTCTGGCGTGTGCATCCGCGGGTAGGTTTCGAGAGGAGAGTGGAATATGGACGAGAAAATTGTGCAGGAGATACTCGATGAGTTGTTTGCCTCCCTTGAGGCCTTAGACACTCAGAGCACAGCTATTTTGCAATTCTTGAAAGATAAAGGGATAGCCAATGAGGAAGAACTTGCCTCCCATTTGGAGCAGGCGGGAAAAAGGAGTAGTGTCAGATGGCTTGCGGTCCGGGTGAGGATGAATTATCTGTTGTCCTGTGCAATCAAGGCGGCTGAGCAGGACGCCAAGAAGGAGTCTCCGAAGCCTACGGAAAACAGGCAAGAAGCGAAATCAGCCACAAAAGAATTGGGCGGAACGGAAGCCGTTACGGGCGCGGAGCAAGTTGCTGCCAACGGCAAACCTGAGGCGGACGAACTCGGTGCCAGTGTCGAGAAAGACCGGAATCAACCCAGCGAAGCGAATAATTTACCGAGCAAGAATGCTGCGGAGAACGTAGCCTGAATCGGGACTCTCACCTATTCTTCGTTCTGATCCCGGTCCTCCGACTTGGTCTCGGCAGCCGCCAAGGCGTGCGCCGCAACTCGACCGCAGATTAACGCCCTAGGTTCACGCTGTTTGATAGTTGACGAAACCGGGCCTTACCACTCGGCGACTTCGTTCGCGCCCAGTTTTCAACATTTGACCGGCTTCTATGAGAAGGTCATAAAAGTCAAGGCCGACGTGGCGGCCGTCCTAGCGTCAGCAACTCAGCGATTCGGGAGTGGTGGTGGACACTGTCAAGGGCGTCCCGCAGGACGTTCATCTTGACCCTTGACATTGTTCACCACCACTCGGACACTTGACTTGGGAATGAAGCGGAACACGTTCTTGGTTCAGCTTCGTTCCTTATTAGAGTGAAGTGCCCTTGT
>PLKU01000543.1 GCA_003140705.1 Acidobacteriaceae bacterium | reverse complement strand
GCGATGCTTTCAAGCGCCGCGCGCGCAATGTTTCCCGGTTTAGTGTCGCGACGCAGGCCAATGAGTAGTCCGCCCGCGTGTGCATCCCAGTGCGGAGCGCCCAACCCAACAAACGCCGGAACAAACACCACTCCGCCCGTGTCCGGGACACTGGCTGCAAGCGCCTCAACATCTCCCGATGAGCCAATCAGTTTCAAATTGTCTCGCAGCCACTGCACCACCGCGCCGCCGATAAAGATGCTCCCCTCGAGCGCGTACTCGAGGCGCTTCTCGGCGCTCGCCGCGACGGTGGTAATCAGCCTGTGCTTAGACCGCGCAAAGGTGCTGCCAATGTTCTGCAGCAGAAAGCATCCGGTTCCATATGTATTCTTGGCCTCGCCCGCACCCCAACACAACTGGCCAAACAGGGCAGCCTGCTGGTCGCCGGCTATTCCAGCGATCACGGCGCCCCCAAGGCCGAGCGAAGTTGTCACATGGCCCACACTTTCACTTGACCACACCACTTCAGGCAGCATGCTTTCAGGGATCCCGAAGATCTCAAGCAGTTGATGATCCCAGGCTCCATTCACGATGTTGAACAGCAAGGTCCGTGAAGCGTTGGTCACGTCCGTCACGTGGCGCTGCCCACTGGTGAGATGCCAGATGAGCCAACTGTCAACCGTTCCAAAGACCAGCTCTCCCCGCTCAGCGCGTGCGCGTGCACCTGGCACGTTGTCCAGAATCCAACCCACCTTGGTGGCCGAGAAATAGGGGTCCAGCACCAGCCCGGTCTTTGATGAAACCGTCTCGCCAAGCCCCGCCTCCTGCAAAGCTGCGCAGCGCGCAGCGGTTCGCCGGTCCTGCCACACAATTGCGGGATGAATCGCTTTGCCCGTTGCGCTCTCCCAAACAATCACAGTCTCGCGCTGGTTGGTGATGCCGATGCCCGCTACGTCTCGAGGGCGTGCGCCTACCTTGCCCAACGCCTCAACGGCACAGGAGAGCTGGCTAGTCAGAATTTCTGTCGGGTCATGTTCCACCCAGCCCGCCTGGGGGTAGAACTGCTGAAATTCATGCTGCGCTACGGCGGCAATTGTCCCTGCCTTGTCAAACAAGATTGCCCGCGAACTCGTGGTCCCCTGATCCAGCGCAAGGATGTATGCCATGAGTGCCACCCACCTTCGGAACCCAGTCAATCACGGTTGCCACTGAGACGGCAAGGAGACGGGATCGCGGGTAGTGGCTCAGTTTGAAAGAACTTCCCTCAGGGGCATCTGAAGCCCACGATCATTTTGCTTGATTTAAGTACGGGCTGAAGCCCGTACTCCTCAAACTGACCCACTACCGGGCTCGCAGGCAACAGCAAACCCTTGTTTCAAATGCATGTTGTGCCATGTGGTACTTCGGTGTGGATTGGGGATCGCCTAATGTCCGCACTTTTAGTATTCTGAAGTGGATGCCCCAAATGTTGGTGGCGAATCCAGCGAAGGAGATTGTCGATGGCAGATACAGCGAAAAAGACGAAGGCAGCCCCGAAGCCCCGTAAGCCTGCAGTCAAGAAAAAGACGGTTTCTGAGATGCCCAAGGCAGCGGTGCCCACTCGCGAGGAGATCGAGCGCCTTGCAAGGAGTTATTGGGAAGCGCGTGGTTACCAGGACGGAGATGCTGAGCAAGACTGGCTAAGGGCGGAGCAGGAACTGTACAAAATGGCTTCCTAGAGAAGATTTTTTGGGCTCAACATTCCTCGTGCCCTCCGCAATTCATATCAACATAAACCAGAAATTCAGGGTCCAACAGAACGGCCTATTATTTTGACCGCGCCACAGTGGGAAACCTCTGAACGGGGGACTACGCCGTGCGATTGGACCCGAATCGTCTGGCCGTATCGCTCTGCGTCGCAAAGATGGACCGGGAGGAAATTGCCGGCTGCTGACAAGTCCAATTCCTGCATCTAACCCCGGGAAGATTATCTTACTGGTAGACTGAAGGGCCTGAAACCTTGCAGATCCGCGTCAGCAAAAGCTGACGAGCGAGCCTGCCCTCTTTCTTTGGAGACACCTCAATGAGCACAAGCCAAACCATCTCTGCCGCAGCGTCGGGCATGTTCAGTATCGGCGGCGACCTCCCGGTCAACCGCCTCGGTTACGGAGCGATGCGCATCACAGGCCCCGGCATGTGGGGACTGCCTGGCGACAAGCCAGGCGCCCTGGCAACCTTGCGTCGAGCTGTGGAACTGGGAGTCAATCTGATTGACACTGCCGATTCTTACGGCCCAGGCACCTCTGAAGAGCTGATTGCCGAGGCGCTTTATCCTTATCCGGCTGACTTAGTGATTGCCACAAAAGGAGGCTGGGAGCGCCCGGGTCCGGGCTGGTGGACTCACAATGCCAGCCCGAAGCACCTGACGGCGGCGCTTGAAGGCAGCCTCAAGCGGCTGCGCCTGGACCGGATCGACGTCCATCAACTCCATGCCCCCGACAACGCCGTCTCTTTTGAAGCCTCTGTTGAGACCCTGGCGAAACTGCGCGCGCAGGGCAAGATTCGCCATGTGGCGCTGTCAAACGTCACTCGGGAACACATTGAGCGGGCTCGCGCCATTGTGCCTATCGTCTCAGTGCAGAACCGCTACAGCTTCGCCGATCGCGAGTCAGATTTTATCGTCGATCATTGTGAAAAGAATGGAATTGGCTTTATGCCATGGGCGCCATTGGGCCAGGGAAGGAAGGCGCATCAGGCCATCCAGAAAGTTGCCGCCGAACTCAACGCTACTCCGCTGCAGGTGGCTCTCGCATGGCTGCTGAAGAGGTCCATGGTGATTCTGCCAATTCCTGGAACTTCGTCGGTTGCGCATGTTGAAGAAAACATTGCGGCCGCAGGCCTCGAATTGCCGCAGGCCGCGTACGACGAACTCTCCGCCGTCAGCCATCCGCCAGCGAGTTTGCGCGGCTGAGCCGATTTCATCGTGAGTTCCCAAGCGAGGGGCTTCCTTCCTTGGCGATTGTTGCAGGAAGGACAGGAAGCCCCTCGCTGAATCAGGAATTCGCCCGCGCCGCTACGACCATCGACTCCATGATCTGCTCGGAGACTTCCTTTACCGATCCCGGCGAGTGAGAGAGGAACAGCGTATTGGTCTTGTCGTTCTCACCGATCGACTTCAGCGTGTCGAAATACTGCGTGACCATCACCAGCTGCATCACATCTTTCGACGACGCCCCATCGACCACCTTCTGGAACTGCTCAATGGAGACTTGTAGTCCCTCGATGATGGCCTTGCGCTGATTGGCAATGCCTTGACCCTGGAGAGCCTTGCTTTCCGCCTCGGCCTCGGCCTTTTTGACCACCAGAATCTTTTCCGCCTCGCCCCTGGCGTTGGCGGCCACCTGCTCGCGCTGTGCGGCATTGATGTCGTTCATGGCCGACTTCACCTTCTGGTCGGGAATGATGTCGGTTACAAGGACATTGACGATCTCGTAGCCAAAGGTGGCCATATCCGCATCAAGCTCCTGCTTCACGGCAGCAGCAATGCTCGACTGCGTGGCAAAGACCTCGTCCAGCGTCATGCCGGGCACGTGGCCCAGGATCACCTGCTCCACATAGCTCTTGATCTGTGCCACGGGATCAGACAGCTTGTAGTAGGCGTCGTATACCTTTTCGGGCCGCACGCGATTCTGGACTGAGATTGGAATGGTGACGAAGACGTTGTCCTTGGTCTTTGTCTCCATGGTCAGCGTGATCTGATTCACGCGCAAGCTGACAACGCCCGCAACTGTATCGAAGTAGGGAACCTTCCAGTTCAATCCCGGATCGGCTACGCGCAGAAACTTGCCGAAGCGAGTAATCACCGCGACCTGTGCCGTGTTGACGGTGAAGAAGCTTCCCAGAATTAGAGACAAGGCAATGATGCCAAAGATCGCCAGGAAGACAACCAGCAAAATGTCCATTTAAATCCTCCGCTGCCCTCTGCGGGGGCAACGTCGAATTATACGCGCACGCCAAAGCAGGCAGGTTACAGCCCGCTGTAGGTCTTAGCGCGACAACGCAGAAAACGACAGACGGGAAGCTGTGCTTACCGCACTTCTCCTATATAGACTCCGTACGCTTTCAGCTTGATGGCCGCCAGCGACTTGGGTGTTGCGCCGCCGGGACTCTTGAGCAGCGTCACCATATGGCCTACCTGCAACCCCGCCCCACTGGCAGCTAGATTTACCGTTTGCGGCTCCGCGGTAAAGTTGACGGCAATCACTACCTGGGGAGAACCCACAGTTCGACGCATCCAACTCAGGACCTTGGTGTTTTCGGGATCCAGCATCAGGTTCTCGCCATTGGCGATTGCGGGGTTGGTCTTCTTAAGGCGGATGAGGGTCTGATACCACTTGAGCAGTGAATTCGGATCTGCTTTTGCCGCTTCGACGTTGATTGTTGCGGCGCTGGGCGGCACCGGCNNACGGAGTACCTTTGGTGAATCCGGCGTTCCTGCTCGCATCCCACTGCATCGGGGTCCGTTCGCCGTCACGGCCCTTCTCCTTTGGCCATCCGATCACGCCGATTGGGTCTTTTACATCCTCTTTGCGCCTCGGCGGCGTTGTCTTCATGCCAATTTCGTCCCCGTAATAGACCAGAGCCGACCCCCGGCTTGCAAACAAAATCGTCGAAAGCACCCGCTGGATGTCAGTGTCGTGGACACCATCGCCATAGCGCAGGTCGAGTCGAGCGTTATCGTGGTTGTCGAACAACAGCAGCGGAATGTTGTGCTCGATCCGTGTCCCCACATCGATAAGCTTGCGGCGGAATTCCGTAACATCCAACCTGTTAATGAAGCCTACCTGCGTATCCATCGGCAGGTGAAACTCCGGTTTGCCCGGGACCCCATACATCTTGGCCAACTCCTCGATGTTGGGCAGATAGGTCTCGCCGATCAGCACGCGTGTCCCGGGGAACTGTTCTGAGTTGAATGTGTCCGCCGTTGCCCGCATCTCCTGCATCACCGGGTGAAGCCCGGGCTGGTTGTCGGTCTTGGAGTTGTCCAGTTGGGGATCCCCGAAGGCGTTGATGATCGGCTTGCCATCCTTGCCGAGCACCACGCCCTCATCTGCCAGACTCGGGTCCTCATAAAGCGTGGTGATTGCGTCGAAGCGGAATCCGCCGACGCCGCGCTTGAGCCAGAAGCCCATGATGTCCTTGAAGGCTTCGTGGATCTTCGGGTTTTCCCAGTTCACATCGGGCTGCTGGACATAGAACTTGTGGTAGTAATACTGCCGCGTCGTGGGGTCCCACTCCCACGCTGAGTGCCCGAAAAGCGACTGCCAGTTGTTTGGCGGCGCGCCTTTGTCTGTGGCCGTCTGGCCCTTGCCATCGTGCCACACATAGTAGTTCCGATAAGGGTTGTCGCGAGACGACCGCGACTGGACGAACCATTCATGCTTATCCGAGGTATGGTTCATCACCATGTCCATGAGGATGCGAATGTTCCGCTTCTTCGCCTCCGCCACCAACCGGTCAAAGTCTGCAAGCGTTCCGTACTCAGGATCGATGTTCGTGTAATCGGAGATGTCGTATCCGAAGTCCACCTGGGGCGAGGGGTAAACGGGCGTCAGCCAGATGGCATCCACGCCCAGCTCTTTTAGATAGTCCAGTCGCTCGGTGATTCCATTGAGGTCACCGACTCCGTCACCATTCGTGTCCTGAAAACTCCGCGGGTAGATCTCGTAGATCACCGCATTCTTCCACCAGTCCTGCATGCTGGCAGAGGTTTGTATGTTGGGCTGGCTCGAAGATTGAGCATGCAAAGTTTGCCCTCCGGCGTATGTCCCGGCCCCGAGTAACAGAGCCAGGACGCTGATTACGATGGCCCTTATGCTAACTTCGCTCCCGTTCATTGCTGGCTCCCGGTCTTGTCTCGCGCGGTCCTGTTCTTTCTCTTCCTGTCATGGGATTTCGAGTGTTCGCTAACCGGAATCCCCAGGCAAATCATCTGATCAACCTACCAGATAGCGTTCACATATTCACTCAAGCTTTCCGAACAAGAAACTAGCGCTTCCATTTACGGCTGCTTCACGTTCAGCGACTTGTCTTCCTGCGGCTTTGCCGCCTTCAATTTTATTCGGTCAAAATCAATCCCAAACTGCGGCTGTTCCCGCGTCCCCCGGATATGAATCGGAACCTCCGTCCCCACACCGTCCTTCTTCAGGTAGGAGTCCAGTGGCGACAGCAGCAATCCCTTCCACCCGCCCACCATCTCTGAGACGGTGGCCTGCATCTTTGCATTTCCAACAAAATCCAGGGTCCCACCCAGCAAGCCATAGGTGCCTTTCAGCTCGATGGTCGCCCCCGGTACGGAATAGGTGATTGCAGGTAGTGTAATGACGCCTTGCTCCATCTTGAAATTGCCCGTCATCTTCGAGTTGATGCTCTCCGGATCTGTTGTCTTGACCTCGTTGGGCCGCCCTTGTCCGCGCAGGCTGAGTTGCTTGATGCCACCCTGGATCTTTGGGTCGCTGAACTGCGCCTGATCGAGGACAAAGCTCCCGTTCAGCTGCAGCCGCTCATGCACAGGGGCCGGTCCCGGCGGAATGTGCAACGCAGTTTTCATGGTCACAATGCCATTTAACAGTGGTGTACCGCCGTGGCTCGCCAAGCGCAGGAAATCCTCAATGTGTGCCTGACCCACAGTCACGTTGAGCGCTATGTCGTGGCCGAGACTGCGCCTGGTGTCTTTACTCCCCACTCCGCCCGCAAGGACGCGCACAATTTGGCCCTGCGCCGTAAAGTGCGAGTGCGCAAGAGTGGCATCGACGGGCTCCAGCCACGTGTCCCCATTGGTTCCATCTACCTTGGCATGGAACTTTGTGTGCAGGGCCAACGGGGTGTTGAACGGCTCGAGCCGGAAGTCGGGCGTATCGGTCTCCCCGTCCACCAAGAGGTCGCGCAGGGTCCCGTGGTAGTGCCCTGTCGACGACAGAATTCCCGCAATTCCTTTGAAGTCGCCCAGATTGGCGTGATCGAACTGATAATCGCCCGCCAGCGGGCTTGCACCAAGATCCGGCCCATCCCACGGTCCAAAGGTCCCGGAGGAGTGGATTGTGCCTGTCGGCCTTGGGTTGGTCAGCTCCGCAGTGAACCGCATTGCTTCAGCTGAACGAAGATTCTCAACTTTAAAGTGAGCAATCGCGATCCCCATCGGCAACTTGCCTGGCTTGCTGGTCTCCAGCACCAGGCGTGCATCGCTGCAATCCAGGCTCTCCACGTCCATTTGCAACAAGCTCCGGCTTATGTTGGACGCGGTCAAGCCACTGGCGCCTGAAGAAGCATGCTCAAAATGCGACCTTGGCGGCAGATCCACATTCAGACCCTTCAACTCCACCACCGAGATGTGGAACGGCTTGCCCGTTTCGAAGATGAGTGGCGCGTGAAAACTGAACTCATCCAACTGGATCAGCGGTTGATCGCCTTCATCTCCCGCGGCAGCCAGCCCCGTGGCTCCCGGAATCGCAACCCCTGCAACCTGTGCCGCCGGCCAGATCCGCAGCCCCTTCCCCTCGGCCCACACTCCCCAATGCCCATTGAGGCCGTTCCGCACCGACATATGAAAGCTGTCCAGTTCCACCCGGGCATGGAATCGGTCCTGCAGTTCCTGCACAATCCGCGCGCGCAAATATGGCTCGGCACGGCGAGCAAGANNCCGCCAGCAACCCCGCCAGAATGACGCAGAATCCCCCGCCGACCCAAATGATCCACCGGTTCCTGCGCCAGAATGATTTCGGACCTAATCCCATGCTCGTCTCCCGACTGCCCAATTGTCGCAGGCTGGATTGCTTCCAACTTGCGGTGCCCTCGACCTGGTTTCCCGATCCCTGATCTCCGACCCCTTGTTTCTTATTGGATGCCAAATGACGTAGACTCCATATCACGGATGCAAGCCCAAATAGAAAAGCTCGTAAAGCTGCAAAGCGTGGATCTGGAGCGCAACCGCCTGACCCTCGCTATTCGCGCCCTTCCCTCCGAAATTGCACAGGCCACAGCCGCGCTGACTGCCGCCGAGAGACTTTCCGCCGACACTTCTGATTCTTTGACTCGCGAAGAGTCCCTGCGTACCCGGCTCGAGCGCGACATTGCCTCGCATCGACAGAAGACCGCTCGCTTCCGCACCCAACTCGACTCAGTGAAAACGCCCGAGCAGGCAGCGGCCATCGAACATGAAATTGCGTTCGAGTCAGCCGAAGCCGAGCGCATGGAAAACGAGGAGTTTGAAAGCCTTGAGCGGAGTGACGCCCAGGAAGCCGCGCTGGCAGCAGCCCGGGCCAATGTGGAATTTCTTGCCGGCGTCCTGGATAAGACCCGTTCCCGAGTAGAAATGAGCATGAGCGAGCTCAACGCTCAACTGGCCGCTTTGACCCTGGAGCGCGACAGCCTTCGTCCGCTCATTGAGGCCGATGCCCTTGCACGTTATGATCGGCTCTCCGGCTCACGCGGCACTGGCATTGCGCGCGTGGAGAACCAGCAGTGCACCGGCTGCCGCATGGGTGTGCGGCCCCAGGTGTGGAACCAGCTCCGCGAGGGCGAACTGCTCAGCTGCGACAGTTGCGGCCGCCTTCTCTACTGGGATCCGGCCATGGCGCCCGCACCAAAAGCCCCGCAACCCGAGCACACTCCGGCCGCCCGCCCGCGCATTCCCAAGTCCCAAACCGCCGGAGCCTAGATTTCAAGATGCAGCGCATCTGTATAGACATGGATGAGGTGATGGCGGATACGCTCGCCGAACACCTGCGCCGCTACAACCAGACCTTTGACGAGGCAGTGACTCCCGAAGACCTGGCTGGAAAGGGACTGTGGGAAGTTGCCCCGCTCGACCGCCAGCAGCAACTCCGCGCCTTTCTTGACGCCGAGGACTTTTTTGAAGACCTGGCCCTGATGCCCGACGCGCAGCGGGTACTCAAAGACCTGTCGACCCGGTTTGAAATCTTCATCGCCACCCAGGCCATGACCGTTCCAAACTCGCTTGGCCCCAAGTACCGATGGCTGCAGCGGCACTTTCCCTTCATCCCGCCCACGCATTACGTCTTCTGCGGCAACAAGTCGATTCTTCGCGCCGACTATCTTATCGACGATCTGCCCCGCAACCTGCTTCGCTTCGAAGGCCAGGGGATTCTTTACACGGCTCCGCACAATTTGACTGCTACGGGCTTTGTCCGCGTGGACAACTGGGCGCAGGTTGCCGATTACTTCGCCGGCATTCAGGAATGATGGCGAAGAGTTGGTCGAGGAAGAAAAGGTTCAATTCAGTTCTACTTGGCTACGGCCGAGGCGTTCCAATATGTCCAACCGTACTTGCCAACAACGTCTGAGACACGGACCGGCCCATATTCTGCCGTTCGACTGTCTAAGCTGCGATCGCGATTATCTCCCATGACGAAGAATTCCCCTGAACCAACTGTGCGAGTTGCAAAGTTATCCGTGCGGGTATGTTCTCCCCTGTAGCTGGGGCGAGATACGGCTCATCAAGCTGCTTGCCATTGCGGAAGACTTTGCGATCGGCACCACTGATAGTTTCGCCTGGCATTGCCAAAATGCGTTCCAGAACGATGGTATCTTTGCGGCGCAGCACGATGATGTCTCCATCATGCAGGTCGAAGCGGGCCTGATCCGATTCATCAACAAAGATTCTGTCTCCGGAATGAAGCAATGGAAGCATTGATTCTCCGGTTACGCGATACGGATGATACGTCGGATTACAGCCACTAAGGAGCAGCGAAACTCCTAGTGTCATGGCCCATAGTCCTGAGACCAAGAGCCTCCTTGTAGCTGCGTTGGGAGTCATCTTGTGGCGAGTTTATACGCAACGGCATCATTCGCGCTCTTTATAGGACCGGTTATCCCGGGCCTACCACCGCAGCGGAAGACCCGGGATTGTTTGAAGAGCTCAGTATCCCGGTCCCGGCGCTCCACCACGGATGACCTGATCGTATCCGGCTATGAAGCCGTGGCGATAATCCTGAATCAGAGGTGGAGGCAGCGGAGGATTCCGGAAGCGCGGGTGTTTGTCCGCATCTGGTCTTCTTCCCTCTGCAATATCGCGCTGCGCTGCTTCAACTCCTGCGTTATAGCCCTGCCGATTGGCATCAGCGAGCGCTGCAGGGGGAGGAGGCGCGGCATAGACAACGACAGGCCGCGAAACACAACCAGCCAATGAAATGGGCAAAAGCAATGCCCCAAGAGCAATCCATTTCCTCATGACAATTCCTCGCAAATTAGATTTGATGGTCCGCCGGCCTGCCAGCGTAGCACTCCCTCACTGGAACCCCTGATCGCGAGAAATGTTGCATGGTTGCTGTGAAGGTTGTTGTTTAAGAGGTCAATCCCAGGCCAAGAAGTGAAACAAAAGCTCCAATTGACAAGCGCATCCGCTGAACCTATATTTTGCAGGCCGAACAAATGGGTGGCCGCCCTGTTACGGACTCCATCAACCGATCTCTGTCGAGGCATTTCTCATGTCAAGGAGCTTCACCCGCTCATCATTTTCTCTCGCCCTCTTTGCTCTTGCCGCCTGCACTCATTCCGGTTCGCTGACCGCGCAATCTGCCTCAAGCTCTCTGGGGATTTTTGAAGGCCAGTCGGATGTGGGAAGCGTGACCCCGCCGGGGAGCGCTGTGTTTGACGCAGCGACCGGCGTCTACACCCTTACCTCTGCCGGCACAAATCTCTGGTCGACCCTAGATGGGTTTCATCTGGTCTGGAAAAAGGCCTCTGGCGATCTCTCGCTGGCAGCCGACATCAGTTTCCCTGTCACGACAGGCGACCACAGTCCACACCGCAAAGCCATCCTGATCTTCCGCCAGACTCTCGATGCCGACGCCGTTTATGCCGACGCCGCGCTGCACGGATCGGGGCTGACGGCTTTGCAATCCCGCTCAGCAACGGGCGCCGAAACCACCGGACTGGAGATGAATATCGATCTGCCGCACCGGCTTCGCCTGACAAAGCGGGGCGACACGATCACGATGTATGTCTCGATGGCAGGTGAAACCCTCCATCCGGTAGGCGCCTCAATCAAGCTCCATCTCGATGGCCCATTTTTTGTGGGGATCGGCCTCTGCTCGCACAACAAGGACGTGGTAGAGAAAGCGACCTTCGCCCATGTTGAGCTCAAGGAGCTTGGTCCGCCCGCAGCGGGTGCGCCCGTGTTGTTCAGT
This sequence comes from Acidobacteriaceae bacterium, assembly GCA_003140705.1. Lineage (GTDB taxonomy): Bacteria > Acidobacteriota > Terriglobia > Terriglobales > Acidobacteriaceae > Telmatobacter. Next base: position 1,495 of record PLKU01000543.1, on the reverse strand, counting down.
ACTCTGCAGACCATCGCACCCGGCGACAACACGCGCCGCGAACTTGTTTACACCGATCGAGGCCGCTTTGAAGCGCCGAACTGGACGAAGGACAACCAGAGCCTGATCTTTGATGGCGGCGGCCACATGCTGAAGGTTCCTGCGAATCGCGGGATGCCAACCCAAATCGATACGGGAGATGCTACGGGCTGCACGGGGAGCCATGGGCTTTCTCCCGATGGAAAGTTGCTGGCCATCACCTGCACTACGCCTGATTATCCAGGGAGGCACGTCTTTCTTGTTCCCTCGAGCGGAGGCGCGCCGCGCATTCTGACCGAACATCCTGATTCCTATTTTCACAGTTGGTCGCCAGACGGAAAGACGATCGCCTTCACGCGTCCGAGTCATGGATCAGGCAACATTCTTGCTATCCCGACCGAAGGTGGGACAGAGACTGCTCTGACGACAGGCACCGGCATCAGCGATGACCCGGACTACTCCGCGGATGGCAGCTACATCTACTTCAACTCTGACCGCAGTGGCTCGATGGAGATTTGGCGGATGAAGGCCGATGGCAGCCAGCCGGAGCAGATCACTGCAGACGGCATGAACAATTGGACGCCTCATCCCTCGCCCGACGGAAAGTGGGTGGTGATGGCGAGGGGTCCAGGGGCCAGGAACGCAGTCCTATTTCGTGAAGGCGGCAAGTAGACGAGGATGTTGCCTGGGTGAATCGAGATTTCTCCACAGCTGTGAATCGTTGTACCAATCCCCTAGATTCAATGACTCGCACGCAAGCCGGTGGAGTACATCAGCTTTTGCTTGCAGGCGACTAATCAGAATGCTCTTGGCCGTCCGGGGAGAGTCGATCCGGCTCTACCAGCGAGCCGCGGATACAGCGCTGCGTATCAGGACTCCCTCACACTCTGGAGGATGCCGACCGCCAGTCTCCATCCTTATCGCCGCCAAATCCGAATACGCCAAGCTGCGGTGATTTTTTGCTAAGTTCTGTTTGCGCTTGGCGAACCTCGCGTTTTTCCCCAATGAAATTAACTTGCCTGGTAAGTCGGATTACCGGACAGGTGGAATTTTAGTTCGGCGTTTGTCCGGTTAGCGCGCTTACCAAGACTTGAGACTCTGTTGGTAGAATGCNNCAAAACTTCTACGACGACCTATCCAGCTATTACCATTTAATTTTTGAGGATTGGGAAGCATCTATGGCGAGCCAAGCCGCGGCTCTTGCGCCGATCCTCGTCCGCGAATGCGGCACTGCCACGCAAATAAAGATACTCGACTGTGCCTGCGGAATCGGAACACAAGCGCTGGGCCTGGCTAAAGCCGGCTTCCGCGTCACAGGCGCTGATGTGAGCCCCCGCGCCATCGAACGGGCGCGCGTAGAAGCTTCAGCGCGAAACTTGAATCTGCAATTGCACGTTGCGGATATGCTGCATCTCAACGCCGTGCCGGAGACGGGATTTGATGCCGTTGTTTGTATGGACAACGCTCTAGCTCACTT
>PLKU01000161.1:4577-4785 GCA_003140705.1 Acidobacteriaceae bacterium | reverse complement strand
GAAAACAGCCAGCAGCCCGGTCCCCAGCAGCGCCAACCCCGCAGCCGGCAGCAATCCCCTTCGAACCCTCGCAGCAGTCTCCTTCGCCCGCATCGCCCCTACCCCAGTTGCAACCCTAGCGGCGAAAAGTCAAGCAAGCTGTGACCAGGATCACACGGAGGAGCGTATTGGCACTGGCATTTTTGCTAAAGGTCGGATTGTCCGAGGA
>PLKU01000161.1:0-4518 GCA_003140705.1 Acidobacteriaceae bacterium | reverse complement strand
CCTCGGTCATTTGACGTGCTTTTGAAATTGACCGTAAGCGGAGATCCCGCGGGGACGGTGGCGATCGATAGAATGTGTATCTGGCTTGGGCGCGGGATGCAGATGATCGGGGCTGCATTGGCGCGCACAGAAATTGAGGTGGTGGGCGTCATCACGCCGCATTTGTAGTTCGTTGGCCCCCTGATTGTGGCTGAGATTCGTCGAAACGGTTGGCGAGGATTCCAATGCTTCGCCCCGCTCAAGAAGACAACAGAGCACGGTTGCGCAGCGCTGTCGCTCTTGTTACGAGTAAAGATTTGCTCATTGAAGAGAGTACAGATTAGGTAGCAATGGCAGCCGCAGGCAATTGACCTCGACCAACTTCGCCAACACAATTCGAACTGCAAGATTCTCGTCGCAGATTGTCCCTGCGAGGACTTGATATCTGATCCCATGGAGCAAAACGATTCGCGGCATGCAAACATTCTCAGGTGACAAAGAAACGCCGCACCGTCCTTCGGTCAACATTCGCATAAGAGGGCAAGGGCTACCCAATCCACAGTGAACATCTTTAAATCCCGATTCATTTTCGGGTGATAATTCGTTCTCGTAAATGCCGACAACAAAGCCGGGAACACCCAGGAGGAAATCCAGCATGGTCCAGTATCAGCGATTCCACAATTTGCGGAAGAAGTGCCATCTAATTGGACTGCGCAGTAATCTGTACCCCGGAGAATGTTAATGTCGCGCAGCGAGATCGATACTCATCCCGCTGCCGCATTCCGGGGTGTGGGAAAGTGTGAAGCGTTGAGTGCTTTCCACTTTGAATCCCCCAGTGATGCTTCCGTTTGCCAGGCGTTGGGCGCTGGAGACCGATAGCATTGCTGATCCTCACGTCAACGGACTGCCCAGAGGAGGCCACATAGTGAAGAAGTATAGCTATCGAAACGACGGTGTGATCTACGTTCGGTATTTTGCTCCTGGATTGGGATCGCATCAGGAGAGAAGAGCATTTCCAAGGGCCGATACGTTCTTCCGAATGCCCGGATCTGTTTTGCGCCAGGCACGCAAACAGGATGCACGAAGCCCCGGCAGTTTTTCCTGCGTAGTTGGAATTCTATTGATCGCCTTGCTGGTGGTTGCAGCTCGCCCTGTCCAAGCCTCGGCGCAAGCAGCGGTTTCGGCAACTGACTCGATTGCATTATACAAGCAGCCAGATGTGCCCATTGAACGACGTGTTGAGGACCTCTTGAGCCGGATGACCATGAAGGAGAAAGTGCGGCAACTTGACCTTTATTCAGGGGCAACCAGTTTGGTGGACGAACATACCGACGGTACGCACGCGGCTGCAACAGCCCACTTCCAGCCAGACAAAGGGCAACGCTTGTGGGGTAATCTCGGCGTCGGCGCGATCCACGACTTGAATCCGACGCCGCAACAGGCAAACACCATCCAGAAGTGGGTCATCGAGCACAATCGTCTGGGCATCCCAGTGCTGTTCATAGAAGAAGGACTGCACGGATTTGATGCCGGCACAGTATTTCCGGCTCCGATCAACCTTTCGGCAACCTGGAATCCGACCGTCGTTGAGAAGGTGGGGGCAGCCATCGCGGCGGAGGCACGCTCAACCGGGGTCGGCATGATTCTCGCGCCTGTTTTGGACCTCGCTCGTGAGCCGCGCTGGGGACGCGTTGAGGAAGACTATGGTGAAGATCCCTATCTGACAGGTCAACTTGGCTTGGCGTATGTGCGCGGCGCCCAAGGGGCAAGCTTGAGCAGCGACCGTAGTGTGGTCAGTGAGCCAAAGCACTTTGCTGGCCATGGGTCCCCGGAGGGCGGCACAAACACATCGCCGGTGCATTTGGGAGAACGAGAGTTACGCTCCATAATGCTCAAATCGTTTGAGCCGGCAATTCGTGACGGGAATGCAATGGGAATAATGGCCGCCTACCACGAAATAGATGGCGTTCCGATTACTGCCGACCCATTCCTCCTTAAGAAAATACTGCGTCAAGAGTGGGGATTTCAGGGATTTGTGCTCTCAGACTTGGGTGCGGTCCAGCGACTTTACGGGGTGCATCACGTCGCGGCCACTCCGAAACAGGCTGTATGCCTGGCTATCAAGTCTGGGGTTGACATGCAGTTCTACGATTTCGAGCATGAAGTCTTTCAGAATGCGCTTATCGACTGTGCCGGCGAGGGTTCGCTTCCCATATCGGACTTGGATCGTGCGGTGAAGTCGGTGCTTCGCGTGAAGTTTGCCCTAGGACTCTTCGATCATCCGATGACCAATCCCAATCTGAAAGCAACCACATATCGGTCGCAAGAGCATCTTGAACTATCGCTTGAGGCGGCGCGCCAGTCTATGACGCTGCTCAAGAATGATGGGCACCTGTTGCCCTTATCAAAATCGGTGAAGAGGATCGCCGTGATCGGCCCCAATGCCGGTGTGGCGCGATATGGCGATTACGAAAATGAATTGAACGGAGCGCGAATCAGCATGCTGGAAGGCATTCGCGCACTGGTTCCAGGAACAACCGTCGATTTCGACGAAGGCAGGGACATTCCGGCGGCTATCGCCAAAACCAAAGAAGCCGACGTGGTCATTCTCGGCTTGGGAGAATGGCAGGGTATATCGGGTGAGGGGTTTGACCGTACCAACCTCAGCCTACCCGGGAATCAGGAACAGCTACTTGAGGCCGTGGTTGCCACCGGCAGACCTGTGGTGCTGGTCTTGGAAAACGGCCGGCCGTTGACAATCGGTTGGGCGAAGGAACACGTTCCTGCAATTCTCGAAGCCTGGTATCCAGGAGAGTTTGGGGGCAGGGCAATCGCCGAATCGCTCTTTGGCGATAACAATCCTGCTGGCCGCCTGACCATCACCTTTCCGCGTAGCGTTGGGCAATTGCCCGACTTCTATAACTCTGACCCGTCACGCAACCACAAATATGTGGACGATGACGGTGCTCCTCTATTTCCCTTCGGATTCGGACTAAGCTACACCTCGTTCCGCTATGACCACCTGGCCGTGCATATCCCGGCGCCTGGAAGCGATGGGGAAATTCTGGTGGCCGCAGAGGTGACCAACATTGGCAACTGCAAAGGGGATGAAGTCGCTCAGCTTTACGTACGCCAAGAGGTTGGCAGCGTCGAGACTCCAGCAATCTCCCTGAAAGGCTTCTCCCGAATAGCTCTGAATCCGCAGGAAACAAAGACCGTCGCCTTCAGGATTCCTCAGAGTCAACTCGCGGTGTGGGACGCGGAGGGAAAATGGACGGTTGAATCTGGCAACTACACACTTTGGGTTGGCGGATCTTCGCAAGCCTCATTGTCCACCAAGTTCGTGATCAACCCGCAATGAGAAGGTTGGCTCGTTGGCAAACTGCCGCTATCGAGCCTTTTTTGTGAAGATGAAACGGCGCACGCGTTTATTTGTTCGGCACTTAAAGTAGCGCATGAGCAAACACAGTCCTAAAGGATTCAGTGGAAGGGGCACGGCTCCTGAATCCTCCCGATGGAACCGCGCCCCCATTTCGAGTATCTGCAGGTATTGATCTCCGGAACCTGCAATTAAAGTGGAACTTGCAAATAAGTGATCGCAATTTCCATTTTAAGTGCCTCCGCACACACAGCTCCGGAAAGAGTAAGTAAAAGTTGCTAGGAGCACCCGCTTGTTGAGCCGCAGCTCATGCAGCGATAGCAGCTGCCGTTGCGAACCATGATGGCGCCGCAGGTCCCGCAGCTTGGAGCGTCGCCCATGTCGTACATGTCGCGCATGGCGTCTGCCGCATGATAGATTCCGCGGTCCTTGAGGTTGGGCCCGTGTGTGGGGCTGGCAGAAATGGGTGAAGCCAGATGAGCCTCCGGCGGAATCCCTCCACCCCCCGCCGGGCTTCCCGGCAATCCGGTTACCTGGTTCAGCCGCTTGGCAACCTCCTCCGCCAATCGGGCCAGGTGGCGCTGCGAAGTCACCTCGTCTTCCTCGGGCTCGGTTTCAGCAAGCATGCTGGCTGAGACGGCCAGATGCGGCTCTTGCAGGCCAAGGCCGGCAAACAATGTTAACTGGGTGCCGGAAAGGAAGCGAAGATTCAGCCAGCGGAAGATGTAGTCCATCAGACTCTTGGCGTAGCCGATTTGCTCGTTGCCAGTCCAGCCCGAGGGTTCAAAGCGCGTGTGAGCGAACTTCTCGCACAGCACCTTCAGTGGTACTCCGTGCTGCAGTGCAAGCGAGATGGATGTGGCGAATGCATCCATCAGGCCTGAGACAGTCGAGCCCTCCTTGGCCATCTTGATGAANNAGTCGAGCCCTCCTTGGCCATCCTGATAAAGATCTCGCCCGGCTGGCCAGTGGGATACAGGCCCACTGTGATGTAGCCCTCGTGTCCGCCGATCGAAAACTTATGAGTAATCGAGGCGCGCTCTTCGGGCAGCCGGTGGCGAATGGCGCGTGGCGGAGCATTCAGGTCCTGTGCCGCATCCGTGGCCTGCGAAGCATCAACAGCCGGCAGACTCGCCAACATCGGTTCGGCGGCAGCTTTG
>PLKU01000578.1 GCA_003140705.1 Acidobacteriaceae bacterium | reverse complement strand
GGATTCCTCGAGAGTTGGCATCATTCCATTCGAATAGCGAAGATCCAGAACGCCGGGTGTCAAATGTCGATAACTGGGCATTTCACATTCTGACGCCGGAATGGTGACCTGCCTCACATGCGCACGAATGCCACCGCGAAGCACGGCCTGAACCGGCGTCTTTGCACGTTCAATCTGCTCTCTTGAAGCACACCCAGTGGTGCGATCGTATCCCGGCTTGGAGCGGATAATGTGGTCATGACACTTTTGCCACGAGTGGAATCAACCTATTCGGGGTCTGCAAGTAGAGAGAAGGAAGGAGATCATTTTGAAACAGCTGCTTGCAATATCGTCGCTCGGATTTGCCATCATGTTCACTGCGGCACCAGCTTTGACGGCGCAGAACAACTCAGTGACCACGGCACCAGTGCCGTCGAAGATTCTCGGCGCAAAAAAGGTATTCGTCGGCAACACGGGCGCCGGATTCGATTCGAGCGCATGGAGCGGAGGGTCGGACCGAATCTACAACGAGTTCTACGCAGCGCTGAAGAGCGGAGGACGCTTTGAACTTGTGACTTCTCCAAGCGAAGCTGATCTGGTTCTCAATGTCAATGTGATTCCCAGTTCGGCTGTCTGGCAATTCAAGCTTGACATACTGGATCCGAAGACTGGAATTGTGCTTTGGACAGTATATGAGCCGACTAAAATCACGGTGTCGCAAAAGGCTCGCGACAAGAATTTCGACGACGCAATCAATAAACTCGCCAGCGATCTGAGTCTGTTGACCAACCACTGAGAGGCACAAGCCTGAAACGCGATGTCAAATGTTGATAACTGGGCTTTGCACCTCTTGAGCATAGGAGAGGTGCACTCTGTGCCAAGCATCCGCGTTGTAGCCGCCTTCATTTCTGGACCCAGCGGCGTTTGCCGTTAGCGATCCTGCGCGGCCGGCTGAACAATGATTGATTCTGGCGCACCCTATTCGATTTCATCCGGGCGGTGGGTACCCACTCACGGCCCAGACACCTAGTCCCTGTCCGATGGACCCCGCCGGCGTTCCCAGAATCGCGATCATGGGAAGATGAGGTAAAGGGGCGTGAACTGCTTCACTATTTCTGTGCGGGCCTCTGGGCGGCTTTCTCTTCGAGGTCTCGCTGCCACTCTTCACGTTCCTTCTCATGCTGGCTCTGCTCATAGTGAACACCTTGGATAAATGTATGCATCACATCGTCCAGAGTCCGGCCGGGCGCCAGGGTGCAGCTCTTGAATAGATCGGTGTCGGCGTTGGTATCAATCTCCGGCGCGATACAGGTCAACAGCAAACCCTTCACGTCGGTCACCGTGTAGAAGTGACCCGGGTTAGCTGGACCGGCGGTGGACGCAGCTGCGGGAGTGGGCTTGAGGGACTGTGTCTGGGGTGCAGGACCGGGAGTCTTCGAGCCTAATGAAGTTGGGGCCGGCACAGAGGCACCTGCCTGTGCGGTGGCAAAGGTGATGAAAACGGCGAGAGGCAGGAGCGCTGCGGGTCTGTTCATAGGAGAGTACAACCTTCCTGAACGAGGGATCGGGTAGTCATTATGACATCGGCTGGTTGAGCAAAATTGTACAACCTGAGCCTTGTCAGATGGACAGCGGGAGACCCGTGGCCCCTGAAAACCCGCCAGTCGCGACAATCGGTTTGAGGGTCCACACCAAACCGCTTCTCCGCGCCTGTCATTTGAGGGCATGACGGTAAGACCGGCGTGAGGGTACAGCATTTCTCTTCGGCGATGGGCGTCGAGCACTGTTCCGCCGTGACCAACCATTTGATTTTTTGCTTTTACAAATGCCCTTTAAGGTCAGTCCCTTAAAGTCGGCATGTGACAAGGTTTCCCCCGGGGTTGGCATCGTGCCGTTCGAATCACCGAGGTCCAGGAATCAGGTGTCAAATGTTGAAAACTGGGCTTTCCACGTTTTGGACCAATTTCCGACGGCAATAGCCCCGATCTGGCGACATTTATCAACGAGGGTAATAACATACTTGACGGACTAGGCAGAAAGGAGAAACTGAAATGGCCGTGACAGGGCAGCAAATTATTTCTGTTAGGAATGGGAAAATGCGGGTTTCCGTATTGCATGTCCCTGCGGGCAAAGCAAATGATCCCATTTCCAAGTTTCTGCATCGGCTATGCGCTCCACTTCGTTGGTCGTCTCGCTCCACTCCACAAATAGCGGTACACGAGATGGGCAGGACGATTCTTCGCATTCTGTCCATCCCAAAAGCAATATCGGCGCTTCGGGAGGGATTAGTAGCATCACCTCATATCCCGGACGCTTATAGGGCGAATCATCATTTAGTGAGTATGCTTCCACATACTTGCAAAACTGGCATGGAAAGGCTAGAAAAGGCGCATCGATGGTTCGGTGTCCAGGATTGCCAAACATATTTCCAAGGCTTTCGAGAGGGAGCCGAATGCGTGCTGAGCATGCTGGACAGTACGCGGCCAGACAAAGTTTAGTGTTCATAGTGGCGAAATTATACGGTAGTTAGTTATTTCCTAGGGTGTGAAGTCACCCATTTTTCGTACCATTCTGCACGAGCTTTCATTGCGCTCTCATCTGCCATATCCAATGCCACAACAGTTCGGAGTGCTTTTCTGTCAAACGTGAGCGTGACCTGCCCCCGGAAAACTCTACCAGTGAAAACTGGAGTCCTCTCAAACCGGATATCGGGCGGTCAAATGTTGAAAACTGGGCTTTCCACTCTTTGAGGCGAATTCCCGGCAACGGAAAACAGTCAGCTTGGCAATATTACGCTGGAAAAGCGGGCAAGAAGTTTCGATGGCACATCCGCTGGCTGCCGCGGGCATGCGTAAGTTATGGCTAAAGCGTGGGTGATCACGCCGCCGGCGCCCGTCGTGGTTTTGATTCGGGCTATAGCTTCAGCGCGTCCCAGGGTCCAGTCCACTCGCAGGGGCGGCCCTTGGTACGGTAGGAGACCAGGTCCTGCGCCACCGAGACGGTGACATAGATGTTGATGCCTTTGAAGGTATCGGTGCCCGCCGGACCGCTGGTATGGCGGCAAATGGTGCCCACGCCGGGCGAGAGCTGTAGCGGCACCGACGTGCCATTGATCTCGACGTCCATGTGCAGGGTGCCGTCCATGTCGTAGACGTCGTGCGAGCGCCGCCACTCCTTCACCATATCGGTGGTTACGTTGCCGTAGTTGTTCTTGATCAGCCACATGAAGGTGCAAAAGCGCGTCCCCGTGCCGTTCAGGCCCCAGTGCAGGCCGCCGCCGGCGAAGTGCTGATTGGGCGACGCATTCACCTGCGTGGCGTTGCCGTGCTGGCGCATTGGGTGCGCGGGGTCGTACTCGTTCTGTTCGTTGTAGCTGTCTTTGCCTTCGACGTTGTTGGTGGAGCAGATATAGGCTTTGTTCTGCTCGCCCATATCGCCGGGCATGCGTACGGCGTAGCGGGCGACGCCGTTCTGATCGGCGGGAATGCTTTCAACGAGGTAGGCGCTGCTCCCGTCCGAGACCATCCAGTTCGCGCCCTTATTGCACTTGCCGATGACGATCTTGTAGCCGCTCTTCTGGCGGTACGAGGGCCGGCCCACGGTTAACAGTTCGACCGCCTCTTTGGCGGTGCCAGCGAAGGCGGCAGCATAGAAGTTACCCACCTGCCAGTCCAGACCCGGCCGCCGATAGCCGGAATAGGGCTTCGACAGCGTCGGCGACAAGACGTTCATGCCGCCGCCGGCATAGCCGCTGACAGCCACGCCTTTCTCGTTCATGGCGTGCTCGCTGCCGATTTCGCCGGCGGTGTCGGTCACGGTGAAGCGATGGGCGTTGCGGTCGCTGGGATTGGCGACCAACGTAACCAGATACTCCTGCGGGAAAAAGTGCTGATCCTCGGAGCTCACGTGGATGGTCTTGCCATCCTTGGTGGCCGCGCCCAGGATAATGGCGCCGCTGCAGCAGTGCACACCGTCGTCGGGCGCCAGCATGGCGGTCTCCGACTTCGGCGGTGGCCCCTGCAGCCCGAAGTAGCTGTTGATCATCAGGATCTTCTGGTCGTTGTTCATGATGTGCGCGAAGGCGGAGGCATCGAGCTCCGTCCCCGAGCCCTCGGCAATGCCGTGCATGAACTCCAGCCCCTCGGGCAGCAGCGCCTCGTAATAGGTCTGCTGCTCGTGCAGGTAGCCCAGCATGTTTTCGGGCGTGCCCTGGATGGCGATCAGCTCCCGATACCAGCCCTCATAGACCATGCGGATTAGGTCCGCGGCGCGCTCGCCATATTGCCGGCCCATGTTGTACCAGGAGCCGCTGATCTCGCCCAGATAGCGCGGATGCGGATCGTAGGCCGGGTAGCCCTCTGCCAGGTCGTAGCGGTGGAGCTGCGTGTTGCGCCCCGTCCAGTCGGTCGGCAGGGGCGGGCAGAGCGCGGCCCCGGTGACTTTGGTTTTTCCAAGTGACACGATGGCTGGGGTGCCACCCACGCCCGTCACGGCACGTACGGTGGACGCCCCCTTGACGAAAGGAGCGGCGGAGGCCGCCAGCGCGGCCGTGGCTCCCGCCGACGCCAGTGTCTTCATGGCCGCGCGCCGGGTGATCTTGCCTTTGAACTGCTCTTTCATGATCGACATGGTTCCCTCCTCTGCTCTCTGCCTAGAACAGGTACTTGAGCCCGATCTGCACCGGCCGCGATGATACGGAGGTGCTGGTGATCTGGCCAAAACTGGCGCTGTTAACGGTGGTCCACGCCGGCGCGGGGTAGGCGGAAGCGGGCAGCGCCGAGAATTGCAGATGATTGAGGGTTTAGTTTAACGCAGGGCTCATCGCGGCCTCCAGGAGAGTCATATTTTTTAGTTCCATAACTTTTCACCTGCCCCTGATTTCGTCCGGCTCGGTGCACAAGTCTGGCGAAATGGCGATGGCTCGACACCGGTGTTACCTGGCGAAAACTGATTACATGACAGCG
>PLKU01000359.1 GCA_003140705.1 Acidobacteriaceae bacterium | reverse complement strand
CCTGGCGTGGCTTTTGTTGCGATGAAGGGCGGCACGACCGACGGCAACCGCTACGTCGAAGAAGCGCTTCGAGCCGGCACTTTGGGCATCATTACGGACTCCGCACCCAAGTTCAAGCATCTTCTAGCCTGCGAGCCCGGCCTGCCATTGCTGTTGGTCGAACATGGCCGGCGCGCGCTGGCCCAGGCTTCGTCGGCTTTCTTCGGACATCCGGAACGGAGACTTGCGGCAACCGGCATCACCGGCACGAATGGCAAAACGACAACGGCGCATCTGATTGAAGCGATGCTCAACGCGGATGCCCGTAAGACCGTCATGGTGGGAACGATTGAATACCACGTCGCAGGTGAAGCGCGGCCCTCGACACACACCACGCCCGAATCAAGAGACCTGTTCGAAATGATGGCCCAGGGCGTGGAGCGCGGAGCCACTGAATTGGTGGCAGAGGCCTCGAGCCACGGCCTCGACCAGGGCCGGACGGAAGGGGTTAGCTTCGATGTGGCTGTGTTCACCAACCTCACTCGCGATCATCTCGACTATCACAAGACCATGGAGGAGTACTTTGCGGCCAAGCGGCTGCTCTTCGACGGCACGGTCTATCCGGCTCCGCGCGTCGCCGTNNATCGACGCTCACGATGCCCGTTCGCAGGAATTGGCGGCCGCCGCAGCAGAGGCAGGAGCCACGGTTCGCACATTCGGCATTGGCGCGGGCGATTGGCGCGCATTATCCTACGCTCTGAAGCCCGGGGGGATGGTGCTGGATCTGGAGACTCCGGAGGGTGCGGCCAGAGTGGCCTCGCCGCTAGCCGGCGAAGTGAATATCCTTAATTTGCTGGCCGCCCTGGCCGCAGCACATGCCCGGGGCGTACCGTTTGCGGAACTCGTCGAATTCGTTCCGCGACTCAAGCCGGCTCCGGGCCGCTTTCAGTCTGTCGATGCGGGTCAGCCGTTCACGGTCATCGTGGACTACGCTCATACCGACGATGCATTGCACAAATTGACCTCGTTAGCGAGACAGGTGACTGCGCACCCGGGCGGCCGTGTGATCACGCTTTTCGGCTGCGCGGGCGAAAGCGACCAAACAAAGCGCCCCATGATGGGCCATGCCGCGGGCCTGGGCAGCGATTTTGTGGTCATCACCAGCGACAATCCCCGCAGCNNGGCCGCGGGGCAGGGAAGCGACTTTGTCGTCGCCACCAGCGACAATCCCCGCAGCGAGGAGCCTGCTGCGATTCTGGCCGAGATTGAACCGGGCCTGAAGGCCAGTGGAGTCAAATACACCTTCGAGCCTGATCGTGCAGCGGCCATCCTCGCGGCTTTCATGGAAGCCAGAGCTGGAGACGTGGTTTTGCTCGCCGGCAAAGGCCATGAGAAGGAACAGGTCCTGGCTGGCGGCGCGATTCCCTTCGACGATGTGGAAATTGCTCTTTCGGTGTTGAAGGAACTAGGCTGCGTGAAAAGATAAGGCAGCACCATGAAACTTATATTGGCGCAGGCGGCAACCGGCGCATTTGCTTGAATTGACGAGCCTCAAACCGCGGTAATCTGCACCCAACTGCCAAAGTCAATGTGCAAGGCAGAGCACCCATGCAAAAAGCCCCAACCTTGACGGATGAGGCTCTTTTGCTTTTGCCGACCCAAAGGGAGGCGTCTGCCCCACCGCAGGTGGTCAGTCGTAGTATTCGAGGCCAAGGTGGGTGATCAGGTCTGCGCCCATGATGTGCCGCAGCGTGTTCTTCAGTTTCATCGACTGGATAAATAAGTCATGCTCCGGATACAGCCCCGCAGCGGTCTGCGGCGACTTCAGATAAAAGCTCAGCCACTCCTGAATTCCCCGCGACTGCAGTTCCGGCGCGCGCTTGGCCAAATCGAGAAACAGCACCAGGTCCAGAGCAATCGGTGCCGCTAAAATCGAGTCCCTGCACAGGAAGTTCACCTTGATCTGCATCGGATAGCCCAGCCACCCGAAGATGTCGATGTTGTCCCAGGCTTCTTTCTCATCGCCGCGTGGTGGGTAATAGTTGATGCGAATCTTGTGGTAGATGTTCTTGTACAGATCCGGATAAAGCTCGGGCTGAAAGATGTATTCCAGCGAGCCCAGTTTCGACTCTTCTTTGGTCTTGAACGACTGCGGTTCGTCCAACACTTCGCCGTCACGGTTGCCCAGGATGTTGGTTGAGAACCAGCCCGACACGCCGATCATGCGCGCCTTGAAAGCAGGCGCCAGCACGGTCTTCATGAAGGTCTGGCCCGTCTTGAAGTCCTTGCCGCAGATAGGCGCTGCATTCTTTTTTGACAGCTCGATCAGCGCCGCAGTGTCCACCGTCAGGTTCGGCGCGCCGTTGGCAAATGGAACACCCTCGCTCAAGGCCGCGTACGCGTAAATCTGTGAGGGCGCGATTCCGATGTCATTCGCCTCAAGACCCTTTTCAAAAGCCTCGATGCTCGCATGCACAGCCGTCGGTTCCATGAAGATTTCGGTAGACCCGCACCAGATCATCACCACGCGGTCCGCAGTTTTCTTGAAGTTGCGAATGTCGGCGATCAACTGGTCAGCCAGGTCGCGCTTATTCTTGCCCGTCTTCACATGCGTGCCGTGCAGCCGCTTCACATAGTACTGGTCGAACACAGCAGGCAGCGGCTTGATCGTCTCCAGGTAAGGCTTCAGCTTCTGCAGCGTCTCGTTGTCCAGCACTTTTGCATGCGCAGCCGACTCATAGACGTTGTCTTCAAAAATGTCCCACCCGGTGAACACAATATCGTTCAGATCGGCCAGCGGCACAAAGTCCTTGATCAGTGGAGATTTGTTATCGGTGCGTTTGCCCAGACGAATCGTGCCCATCTGCGTCAGCGACCCGATCGGCTTGGCCAGTCCGCGGCGAACAGCTTCCACGCCAGCAATCATCGTTGTGGCCACGGCGCCGAGGCCGACAACCATGACTCCAAGTTTGCCCGTGGCGGGCGCGACCTTCGATCCAGCCGTCTTCTGGGCGCCTTGCTCCTCAGTTGACATTGATTCTCCTAACATCAAATTGATTGCTCGAAGCTATCGAGCTGTTCCCTGTCCTGTTCCGCCATTCGGAGCCGTTCACATTACAAATTCCTTCAATGCAAATTCCGCGCCTCAAACTGCTTCCACCTGCCTTCCGCGCTTCAGGTGCGACCACACAAACCACACGATCCCCGCCACAAGTGCGAGTTCCACAACTAAATGGAAACGATGAAACGCTTCTTGAAACCGGGGGTCTGTATGCCAGCTCTCCCCAAGCTTCATTCCTACCCACGCCAGCCCAAAGCACCACGGCCACGAACCGACAAACGTATAAATGTGAAATCGCAATTGTGGCATTTTTGCGATTCCCGCCGGAAACGCTATGAACGTCCGCACCACCGGCAGCAACCGCGCCACCAATACCGTGATGGACCCGTACCTGCTGAAAAACTGCGTCATGCGGTCGAGGTCATGATGGCTCATCAGCACCCATTTGCCGTAGCGCTCCACCAGAGGCCGTCCGCCCTTGGCCCCAATCCAATACGCAACCGCCGAGCCAAGATTGCAGCCCACCGCCCCAGCCGTCGNNGCAGCGGAATGCACGCCGACTCAATGCCCATCAGCGCGGCAATCCCGGCGTATCCGCCAACATCGATCACGTGGGTTACGAACTGCACCAGGAGAGCAATAATTCTTTCGTTCATGAGCGCATTCAGTATATAGGTCTACGCCTGCCCCGCGCCGCTTCGCCCACGCCACAACCATGCACACGTTTGTCGTGAATGCCCATAGAAATCGCGGCCCAAGTCACGTCTTTGAGAACTGGGAGAAAATCCATCCCGCGAATTCTACGAAGCTCTATGCGGAACACAGGCCGAAGGCGTCTGCCGACCGCGGGTGGTGTGCCCCACCGCAGGTGGCGCAGGAGGTTTGCTACGATGAGGGGGTATTCAAATGAAAGGCAATCCCTTGGCCGAGTTCCCCCCAGTTCCGCTCACTCTCGAAGGCTCCAGCCTCCTCCATCAGTTCTTCCACTTCGACTGGAAAGCCTGGCGGACCACTCCGTCAGCCGACCGCGAGCGCATCGCTACCCAAGCCACAGGGGCGCTCAAGATACTCGAACGAGCCAATCCAGAATCCCCCATTCGCTCCGCGCTTTTCTCTGAGCTGGGCCACAAGGGCGACCTGATCCTCATTCACTTCCGCGACTCGCTTGAAGCCCTGAATCAGGTCGAGCTCGACCTCGCGCAGACCGGGCTCTACGACTACCTCATCCCCACGCATTCCTATGTCTCGGTTGTCGAACTCGGCCTCTACGAGTCCACCCGCAAAACCTACGAGTCCGCCGCCCTCAAGAACCTTGAAACGCATTCTGCCGACTGGAAGGCCGAGATCCACGCCGTGCTCGAGCGCTCAGCTTCCGCCATGGCCCCGCGCCTCTTCCCT
>PLKU01000114.1:2969-7153 GCA_003140705.1 Acidobacteriaceae bacterium | reverse complement strand
TGCGGGCGCTATGAGGGCGTGGACGAGCGCATCAACCAGCTCTACTGCGACATGGAGCTTTCGATTGGCGACTACGTGCTGAGCGGGGGCGAGCTGGCGGCGGCGGTGGTGATTGACGCGGCGATGCGGCTGATTCCCGGGGTGCTGGGCAACGAGGCTTCAGGGGAGTTTGAGAGCTTTGGCGTGGCCGATGCGGAGATCACGAGCGGTGTGGAAGGGGTTCCGCGGTCGCAGCATGGAGCGGGCGGGCTGCTGGACTATCCGCACTACACACGGCCTGCCGAGTTTGGCGGGCTGCGGACGCCTGAGGTACTGCTGAACGGAGACCACCTGCAGATTCGGCGGTGGCGGCGCGAGCAGCAGTTGCGGAAGACGCTGGTGAATCGGCCGGATTTGCTGGAAGGCGCGGCATTGAGCAAAGAAGACCGGAAACTGCTGGACGCGATCAAAGAGGAACGGGCTACTTGAAGGGCTGAACGGGGGCGGGCTGGTCTTCAGCAACCTGGCCTGCGGCGATGGCTGCGACGTAGAAGTTCTCTCCACAGGTGGGGCTGCCGGCGAGGCGGCGCATCATGGCCAACTGGCCTACGTGGGTGAGCGCATCGGTGGCCGGACCCTGGATGAGGCGCTCGATTTCGGCGTGGAGGGGTTGGGCCGAGGAGAGGTAGGCGTCGAAGGCTCCGAGGGCGGCGAAGAAGCGCTGCTTCTCCTGATTCCAGGACAGCGGATCGGAGTTGTGCCAGGCAGGCTTGCCAGCCGCCATGTTAAGCGCCCAGTCAAATAGGTCTCCCATGTGCGCGAGGATGACGACGGGCTTGCGGCCTGCGCCTTCAAAGGTGGCAAAGCTGTCCGGTGCGCCTTCAAGGGCGCGGGTGGTGCGATAGGCCAGGGCGGCCAGGGTGTGACGCAGGAGTTCGCGTTTGTCATCCATATGGAGAAACTATAACTCATGGGCTTTTTCTGTTCCATGGCGGTTGCGGTGCGGGTTTTGGGGGAGATTTGGGAGATTTGGGGCTGGATTCAGTCGTGGGAAACAGGCGGCATGGGACCCGACCCTTCGCCGGAAAAGAGGCGCACAAGGGGCACCCGCCGTCTGAAGTGTAGCGAAATTGGTTGCGCTGCTAGGATGATATGGGGCCGCTGGGGGGGCTGGGCCCTCCCGTAAACATACCGGATAGTGTCGTGCGAGTCGGTAAATGCGTTGGACTCCCCTGTAGCCAATCCGACCACGGGTATCAGCTCCCAATAATTCAAACTGAGACCCTACCGACGAATGACGGGATTAGGCACGGGGGGTGGTTGTCTGGTAAACTTGAAGTTCTGAGTTCAACAGTAGGAAGAGACAATGTCAATCCATCCAGTAATGCAGCGCTTGGCGGATAAGCTGAAGCGTACCGACCTTCCAGAGTTCGTCCCCGGCGACCAAATTCGCGTCCAGGTCAAGATCAAGGAAGGCGACAAAGAGAGGCTCCAGGCATTTGAGGGCCTGGTGATTTCAATTAACCGCGGGCCGCAGGGCACGTTTACCGTCCGCAAGATGAGCTTTGGGCAGGGCGTGGAGCGCATTTTTCCGTTCAATTCCAAAGTGATCGACAAGATTGAAAAGGTACGCAGCTATCGCGTTCGGCGCGCGAAGCTGTTTTACATTCGCGGACTGCGCGGCAAGGCTGCCCGTCTGAAGGAAGTAGATCGCGTGACCGGCAAGGTCAGAGCGTAAACGGAAGGCCTCCCCCTTTTCCACCAAACCCCCCAGCCCGTGCGGCTGGGGGTTTTGCTTTGTGGAACGGCGATTGGTTTCTATACTCGATGCATGGCCAAGGGGTCGAGCTCAAACCCAGCATCCAAAGACGCGGCTGCGGTGGGACCGGTTTGCGGGTGGACGCTGGAACGGGCGGCGCGGAAGCTTGGGGCGCTGCGGATTGCCGGGCTGGACGAGGTGGGGCGCGGGCCGCTGTTTGGGCCGGTTGTCGCAGCTGCAGTCATCCTTCAAGGGGGCTGCTGCCTGCAAGGCCTGACTGACTCAAAACAGCTATCTGAAAAGAAGCGCAATGAGCTCGAGCCGGAGATCCGGTCGAATGCGGTGGCGTGGGCGATTGCGGTGGTGGATGCGGAGACGATTGACCGCATCAACATTCGGCAAGCGTCGCTGCTGGCGATGCGGCTGGCGGTGCAGCAACTGGCACTGAGCCCGGACTACTTGCTGATCGACGGGCGGGACACGATTGATTGGGACTGCCCGCAGCAGGCGGTGATCCAGGGAGACGCGACGAGCTATTCGATTGCGGCGGCAAGCGTGCTGGCGAAGGTGCATCGCGACCGGATGCTGATGGAGCTGGACAGGGAGTTTCCAGGGTATGGGCTGGCGAGCCACAAGGGGTACGGGTCGCCGGAGCATATGGCGGCGCTGGCGCGGCTGGGACCGACGCCGCTGCATCGGAAGAGCTTTCATCCGGTGTCGCAGACGGTGTTGGAGTTCGATTGAAGTCGGACCGCTGAGGCTAAAGCCCCATGTCTTTTTTGGTGCGAATGCGGCATGACTGAAGTCATCCCCTGTTACAGTTCCTCGCATTTCGAACACTCTTCAGGCTGCGGCCGGGCGGGATTTGCGGCGCTGGCGCCAGGCCAGGACGGGACGGATGGCGAGCAGGACTGCCAGCGAGATGGTGAGATTGAGCGGACTGAGCACGCCGGTTTTGACTTGCCACCAGAAGTGAATGATTCCGCAAACGGCGGCGACGTAGACGAGGGTGTGGAGGCGGTTCCAGTTTTTGCCGCCGAGCTTGCGGATAGCCCAGGTGGTGGAGGTGAGGGCCAGAGGCAGCAGCAGCAGCCAAGCTAAGACGCCCATGGTGATGAAGCGGCGTGAGGCAATGTCAGTCAACATGGAGCGGACGTCGAAGTTGGCGTAGAGCGCGACGTAAGCGAGCATGTGCAGGGTCGCATAAAAGAAGGCAAAGAGACCAATGAGGCGACGAAACTTGATGAGCCAGCTGAGCGGCTGGAAGAGCTTGCGCAGCGGCGAGATGGCCAGCAAAATGATGAGCAGCAGCAGGGTGGTGTAGCCGGTGGAGAGCTCGATGTTGGCCGTGGGGTCGGGGCCGAGGTTGTTGGTGACAGCTCCGTAGACGAGCAGATCGAACTGCCAGAGGCAGACGAGCCAGGTGAGGGTTTTGAGCAGGATGAGGGTCGAGCTTTTCATGGTGGGTGAGCCAGCAGCTTGAAGCTACTCAGTAGAACTTCCTCAGATCCATTCCGGTGTAGAGCGAAGCTACCTGATCACCGTAGCCGTTGAACATCAACGTGGAGCGCGTTTGTGCATAGAAGGGCTGGCCGATGCGGCGTTCGGTCTTCTGGCTGTAGCGCGGGTTGTCGACGTTGGGATTGACGTTGGAGTAGAAGCCGTATTCGCCCGGGTTGAGGTCGTTCCAGGTGGTGGACGGCATCTTGTCAAGGAAGCGCACGCCGACGATGGACTTCGCGGACTTGAAGCCATACTTCCAGGGCACAACGATGCGGACGGGCGCGCCGTTCTGGTTGGGGAGGACTTCACCGTAGAGGCCAAAGGTGAGGAGCGCGAGGGGATTCATGGCTTCATCCATGCGCAGGCCCTCAGAGTAAGGCCAGTAGATGGCTTCGTCGAGCGACCACTTCTCGACGTTGCGGTCATAGTAGGAGCGGAACTGCACGAATTTGGCGGTCGAAAGGGGCTCACACTGCTTGATGAACTCGGAGAGCGAGTAGCCGATCCAGGGAATGACCATGCTCCATGCCTCGACGCAGCGATGGCGATAGACGCGATCTTCGAGCGGGCGCAGCTTGAGCAGGGCGTCGATGTCGAAGGTGAGGGGCTTCTTGACCAGGCCGTCGACCTTCACGGTCCATGGGCGTGTGGGCAGGGCGCCGGCGTGCTGGGCTGGNNGGGCTCTTGATGGTTTCGAGCTTGGTTCCGGCGAGGGCGCGAATGCGGGGGGAAAAGACTTCGGCGAGGCGATCGGCACCCAGTGCGGCGGCTCCCAGGGTGACCGCGCCCGAGACCGCTCCGCGAAGAAAGCGGCGACGGTTGAGGTACTGGTCTTTGGGAGTGATGGCCGACGAGGGGATGTCCGGCGGTTTACCGATCAGCATAGGTTGACCTCAGCGCAGGGAAAAGCGCACTTGCATTTATTAGACACGATTGGGTGCCT
>PLKU01000114.1:0-2928 GCA_003140705.1 Acidobacteriaceae bacterium | reverse complement strand
GACGAGGATGAAGACGAAGCCTGTGATGGCGACCAACGGAGGCAGCGGATAGAGGGGCATCCTGAAGGGGCGCGGCAGGTTCGGGCGCTGGACGCGGAGGAGCATGACGCCGACCTGCTGCAAGAAGAATTGGAGGAGGATGCGGGTGATGACCAGGATGGTGATGACCTGGGCGAGGGAGAAGAAGCAGAAGGCTGTGGCGACCAATCCAAGTGCTACGAGGGAGCGATGGGGAATGCCGTGCCTGGGATGGACGGCAGCGAGATAGCGNNGGCCACCAGCCCCATGGCGACGAGCGAGCGGTGCGGGATGCCGTGGCGAGGATGGACAGCTGCGAGGAAGCGGAAGTAGTTGCCGTCGCGGGCGGCGGCATAGGGGACGCGGGAGTAGCCAAGCAAGAGGGAGAAGACGGAGGCAAAGGCGGTCCAGATAATGAGGGCGGCCATGAGCCATCCGGCCCAATGGCCAAAGGCTGACTGGGCGATGTCGGCGACGAGCTGCGGGCGGACGGTTGCGCCGGCGGCAACATGTGCAGCGGCGTCGCGCATGGACGGCAGGGCGGCGTAGTTCATCGCTACATAGAAGGCGGAGACGAAGAGCACGGAGAGCAGGATGGCGCGGGGGATGGTGTGCTGGGGCTTGCGGACTTCACTGCCGAGGAAGGAAATGTTGTAGTAGCCCCAGTAGCAGTAGGTGGCGAGCAGTGTTCCCTGGGCCAGGCCGCTCAACGCGGTGGGTAAGGCCAGCGCGGGCGAAGCGGGCATGTGCCAACCGCCGGTTTGCGATGCGTGTGCGAAGCCAGAGACGATGACGCCGGCAATCGCCGTCAACACGCCGGCGAAGAGGACCCAGGCGAGGCGCGTGACGGAGGATAGGTTGCGATAGAGGAGCGCTGTGACCAGCAGACAGGTGCCTGCGGCGGCGAAGTTGGTGTAGTGCAGGGCAGGCAACGCGGAGAGTGGAGCTGCGTCCATTGAAGGCCAGAACCAGGCGAGAAAACTTGAGAGCCCGATGCATCCCGAGGCGATGGAGAGCGGCGCGGTGAAGCTGACCTGCCAGACGTAGAGAAAGCTGAGCCAGTTCCCTGCGCGGTGGGGGCCGTAGATTTCGCGGAGGAAGGCATAGGAGCCACCGGCGCGTGGAAAGGCTGCGCCGAGTTCCGCCCAGACCAGGCCATCGGCAACAGCAATCACCGCGCCGAGCACCCAGGCCCATACAGAGAGCCGGTAGCCTGCCGCTGCGATGACCAGGGGCAGCGTGATGAAGGGCCCGACGCCGATCATCTCAAGCATGTTGAAGAGGACGGCGGAGCGCAGGCCGATGCGACGCTGGAGGGTATCGCTGTCTGCGGAGATATGGGGGGATTGAGACATGAGGCGAATACGCTCACCGGATTGTACACTGACGGGAGTTATGTTCCTCACCGACAGAGTTCGCAGAATCTATTTGCCAGCAGCGGTCGCGGCATTGACCGGGCTGATTTTGGTGGGCGCACGTGTTGTGCCCGCCCAGCAGGCCAACAACACAACAGAAACGCTCACCTTCAGCGGCCCCACTGCCGAGCCTAACGCGATCGCACTGCCATTGGCCGAAGACCGTGGAGAAGCCGCACTGGAGCAATCGCTGAAGCGGCTGGGAACAACGGCCAGCCTGATGATGATTGTTGCGCACCCGGACGACGAGGATGGATCGCTGCTGACCTATCTTTCTCGCGGCATGGGTGTGCGGTGCACGCTACTCACGCTCACACGGGGCGAGGGCGGCCAGAACGCGATGTCCGGGGACAGCTACGATGCTCTGGGACTGATTCGTACAAACGAACTGCTGCGAGCGGATGGGTTTTATGGTGTGAAACAGCTGTGGGGCACGGAGGTGGACTTTGGATTCTCAAAGACTCAGGAAGAAGCCTTCAGCAAATGGAGTCACGAGCGGGTGCTGTACGACGCGGTGCTGGCGGTGCGGCGTGAACGGCCACAGGTGATTGTCTCGACTTTTGTTGGCGGCATTACGGACGGACATGGGCACCACCAGGTGAGCGGCGAGATTGCGCAGGAGGTGTTCAAGGCCGCGGCGGACCCGAAGGTCTTTCCGGAGCAACTGAAGGATGGACTGCAACCGTGGCAACCGCTCGCCGTCTACTCGATGGTTCCGTTTGCGCGAGTCACCGATGGAAAGATGTTTGACTACGCGACGGGCAAGTGGGCGCCGGCGAAGTTTCATAACTATGTGACGGATGAATGGTCCACCGAGATTCCCTCGACGGATGTGAATATTCCGTCGGGGACATGGGACCCGGCACTGGGACGGAGTTATCTGCAGATTGCGCGCGAGGGCTGGGGCGAGCAGAAGTCTCAGAATGGGGGCGCGAACCCGACGCTGAGCGGGCCGGCGGAATCGCACTACCATTTGTGGGCGGCGACGGGTGCTGCGGAGATTAACGCCAACAAGAATGTCAAAATCACAGGAAGCAGCCTCTTTGAAAACGGCCGTGTCTCCATCGATACGAGGCTCGAAGGGCTGGCNNGCATGGCTCGCCGATGGCCTGCACCAGATTGGTGCGGGGTTGGTGAGCTTTGAGTCGGAGCGCAAGACGACCTCAAATCTTGCAGCGGCGCACAAGCTGGCACCGATCTACAAACAGACACTGGAACTTTGTAAGAAGGTTGACGCGAGCGAGCTGGAGCCGGAGGCCAANNCTGGATCTGATCGCCTTCACTACCAAGGCAACGAGCGTTACCGGGGGCGGGCCGTTCCCTGGGAGTTCGGCCGACGAGATGCCGCCCAGCGTAGCACCGGGCGAGGAGTTCCGCGTGCGGGTCCACACCGCGCATGCCACGGGTGACGCCAAGCTCGACAAAGTCTGGCTGCAGAGCACAAGCGACGACGCATGGAAGAGCGAAAACACGGCCAGCGCGATTGACCCGACCG
>PLKU01000455.1 GCA_003140705.1 Acidobacteriaceae bacterium | reverse complement strand
TACCGCGACGAGATTCAGAAGAGCATCCCCGAAGTCGATGCCGTGGTCGGCACCGGCGAGCTCGAGTCCATCCTTCAGGCCGCTGGTCTTTCGATGCCTGCCGAGGCACCCTCGCTTTCCCCGTTCACTATCCTCACCGGCAAAGCAGCCGAAACTCGCCCCGGCCAGGAATCCCAGGCAGGCACGCACAAGCATGGGCACCACCTCGAGCCAGCCTTTAGACCTGAAGGCGATCTCCGCGAGCAGCAAGGTCGCTTCCGTCGCGACGATTGGCAAGGCGCAACGCACCTTCTGCCTACTTACCTTTACGACGAGTCCACGCCTCGCTTTCTTACCACTCCAAAATCCTCGGCCTACATCAAGATCGCCGAAGGCTGCGACCACCCGTGCACTTTCTGCGTCATCCCAAATTTGCGCGGCAAGTTCCGCTCACGAAGATTTGAATCCGTCGTCGCCGAGGCCCACCAGCTTGTGGCGCGCGGCATACAGGAGATCACCCTCATCGGGCAGGACACTACCTGTTACGGCGAGGACCTCGGCATCAAAGACGGTCTTGCCCAACTGCTTGAAGCACTAGCCTCCATTGAGGGCGTACGTTGGCTCCGCTTTCTCTACGCCTATCCGAACCGCATAACCAACAACCTGCTAGCCACCATCGCCCGCCACGACAACATCTGCAAGTATCTCGACGTGCCGCTGCAGCACGCGTCCCCGCAAGTTCTCAAGACCATGAAACGCGGGGCGGGCGCCGATATCTTCCTCAAAACCATTCAGAAGATCCGCGCAGCGGTTCCCGGTATCGCACTCCGCACATCATTCATCGTCGGGTTTCCCGGCGAAACTGCTGAAGACATCAACATCCTTCAAGACTTCGTCAGAGCAGCCAGCTTTGACTGGCTCGGCGTCTTCAGTTATTCCGATGAAGAAGGCTCCGGTGCATTTTCTCTCGATGCCAAGATTCCCAAGCGCACTATTGAATCCCGCAAGCGCCGCCTGATGAAATTGCAGCAATCCATCAGCAAGCGTGCCAAGCAACAATGGATCGGCCGCGAACTAGTCGTTCTCGCCGAGGGCGAAAGCGAAGAGACCCCGCTGTTATGGGAAGGGCGCACGCAGTTCCACGCCCCTGAGATTGACGGCAAAGTCTACATCAACGACTTTGCAGAGCTCGGTGCAAACGTCACCACCCTTGAGCCCGGCCGCTTCTACAAAGCCCAGATCACTGAGGCCCACGAGTACGACGTCGTCGCCCGGATCCTCTCTGGCCCGCTCTAACCCACGCACAACTCACACAACAAATTCGCGTTACCAGGCAGAAACAGTTGCAGTAACTCCCTACGAGTTACCTGTGCGCCCGCGTCGGCGTACCTTTGCTGTATTGAATTACTTGATTCGGATCAGTGACAATACGGAAGTCCCTTAATGCTCCCCACCGATGAGTGGATCAGCCGCGACATACTTGTCGCCTCTGCCACGTGCAGGCGCAACGAAGGCCATCCGCAAAGTGACCGTGAAAGTCGATTGCATGACCGCGGGTAATGAAAGTCTCACAACGGCGAAGGCTGGGTTCCTAGAGCCCCTATCCATCCTCGCCCGGCAAAGGGAGAGCTGGTCAGTCGCACTGCTGCCCGGATTACTGATGCGTGCCCTTGCCAACATGGGTACCCTCCATCAAGTGTTTCAGCTCCTCATGCTCCAGCCATTTGCTCAAGCTGCTCGCGCCAATCCCCGGTTCGCCTTCAAATACCTCACCCACGATTACCTGGTGCAGGGCTTCAAAGTAGCCGAACGCGCTGCCTGCTTTTTGCATCACTATCGGCGCATGCACGCCACGCTCCCTGACTACCTCTTGCAGCAGATCTTGCAAGGCGATGTCACCGTCCACACAATCCCTGAATGCGGCAATCAGTTTTCACTGTCGATGGGCTACTCGCGAGCCTATGACAAGGAAGGCGAGCTCTCCATCAACCTGCTTGTGGATGGCGATGTCGTTTTTTTGCTATCCTTCACCATCGTCCCCGGATGGGTCGTCAAATCGCAGGCTGCGGAAGCGCTCTTGATTACTCGCATTCAAGGCATGAAGGGGTGCTACAACCAGGTCCATCTCGCCACCAGGACCATGCATGATGTTGCCCCTGCCGCTCTCCTCCTCGCAGCCCTTCAGGCAATCGCATCTGCCTTCGGCATTTCAGGGCTCGCTGCTGTCTGCGCCTTCCGGCAGAGCTCCTACTCCAAAGAACTCGCCGGAACTTTCAAGACTGCTTATGACGATTTCTTTGTTGAACCGGGCTTGCCAAAAAACACGGCCGGTTTCTTCGTCACCCAGATTCCAATCGAGGGCAAACCGCTGTCCAGCATCAAGCAGGGCCACAAGCTTCGGACCAGGGACAAGCGGGCATTCAAGCTGCAAATTCAGTCGGCGGTCGCCAGATTCTTTGCGCAAGACTCCGTGCTCACTGCGACCCGCGAATTGCCAGTCGAGATGCAGGCCCCGCCGGTCCAGTGCGGATGATTGCGTTCTCACCCGGGCGCAACCCTCTCCGCCGCGCCATCCCTCGCCTCACCCTGTACCATAGACGTTGACCACTGCTCCCACGCAGGAACGAGCCCATGGCCGTCAAGAAAAAATCCGCCAAACTCCACCGCTGCCCCACCTGCGGCATGTTGGTTCGCCTCACCGATGAGGACTTCCCCTTCTGCTCCGACCGCTGCCGCAAGATCGACCTCGGCAAGTGGGCCTCCGGCGTTTACAGGATCAGCTCCCCCATCCTCGACCCTGAAGTCCTCGAAGACCTCGGCGGACTGGACGGAGATCGGTCCGGCGGCCACAACGGGGACATCGATGACGAGTAGCCCCGGCGCCGACAAGCAGGGAATCCCCAGCAAAAAGAAGACTTTATGGGCCTGGAGCATCGCCACGTTCTTCGGGGCGGGCCTGGGCAAGCCCGGTCCCGGCACTTGGGGCTCGGTCGCCACCGTCCTGCTCTGGGCCGTATTCGCCTGGGCCATCCACCCCACACCGCTTGTCCTGCTCTACGGGCTGTTCCTCCTCATCGGTTTTGCTCTCTTCCTCGGTATCCCAGCAGCCACTATTGTTGCCCGGGAGTCCGGCCGTAAAGATCCCCAGATGGTCGTCATCGACGAGGTCGCCGGCCAGGCCATCACTCTTCTCTTCAGCCCTTTCGACTGGCGTCACGGGCTCATCGCCCTTATCCTCTTTCGCCTCTTCGATATCACTAAGCCGTTTCCCATCCGCCGGCTTGAAGACCTCCCCGAAGGCTGGGGCATCGTCCTCGATGATGTAGCCGCCGGCCTGTATGCTTTGGGTGTAGCATCGGTGCTAAGAATCTGGATCTAGAGAGAAAAGAAATGCCCCGTACGCGCCCCCATCCCGTCCCTGAGATTCTCCCCGAGCCCCGCATTGACAGCATTGTCCCTGCCGCCGCTCTGCCCCTCGGCGAAGTCGAACTGATCGGCATTCATCTCGGACCTCTTGGCTACGATGCGCCCGCGGTCCTGGTTGACGGTCAGCCGGCGCATATCGCCATGAGCCGGCCTACACGGCTCGCCCTTCGCGTGCCCGAAGAGGTCTCCGCCGGCCTGATTGAAGTCCGAAACCCCGCCGGCGCCAGCAATGCAGCACCGCTTCGCGTCGCTCACAAGCTTTCTGAAGGTCTCCATCCCGTCACCAGCCCTGCCGTCAGCCGCTCTGGCATGGTGTATGCCACCATCTCTGGCTCGCGTGGCAAGCAGACGCCTGTATCCATCGTCCGGATAAGCCCCGACGGTCGCGGCACACCTTTTGTCACCGGAATCCTCAACGCCACCGGACTTGCCTTCAACCCAGATGGCGATCTGTTTGTCACCTCCCGCGCAGTNNGTCGGCGACCGCAGCGGCACCATATTTAAGATCGATACCCAACGCCGCATCTTCGTCCACGCCACACTGGAACCCAGCATTGCCGCTTACCACATCGCGGTCAACAAAGAAGGCACACTCCTTGTCACTGCGCCCTCGCTCTCTTCCAACGACGCCATTTGGGCCATTGACTCCCATGGCGAAACCAGCGTTTGGTACCGCGGCCTCGGCAGGCCGCAGGGCCTTGCGCTTTCCAAGTCAGGCGACGTCTATCTCGCCGCGTGCTTGGGTGGTCGCAGCGGTCTTGTGCGCGTCACACCCGAAGGTGCAGCAACCCTGGTCGTCGCCGGGCCTAACCTCGTCGGCGTCGCCTTTTCTCCGCTCGGCACCACCATCCTCGCAACCCACGAGGCCGTTTATGATGTGGACTTGGGAGTTGAAGGGATGAATCTTTTTTAGCTTTTAGCTTCGGGCCCCTGCCTTCAGGCCTGTTCCTTGGTGAACGATACCACCGCCGCTTTACCCAACCTGGGACTTATGGCTTCTGCCCCGCACCACCCCAGCTGAAAGCGAGTAGCTGGCAGCTAGGAGCTGTGTCATGAAATCTGAAATCATCGCAGTCGGCTCCGAGATGCTAACCCCGTGGCGTCAGGATACGAACTCTCTCTATCTCACTGAGAAACTCAATGAGATCGGGGTCACGGTCACGTTCAAGACCATCGTCGGCGACCGCAAGAAAGACCTGGTCAACGCCATCCGCGTTGCCATCGGCCGCACAGATATTCTGGCCATCATGGGCGGACTAGGCCCCACTGAAGACGACCTCACCCGCGAAGCCGTGGCGGAAGCCCTCTCGCTCATACTCCGCCGGGACGCCTCCATGGTTGCCGCGCTCCACACACGCGCCGCCGGCTGGCGAGTTCCACTGCCCCCGAATAATCTTAAGCAGGCCGAGGTGCTCGAAGGTGCGCTCGTTCTGCCCAATGTCAACGGAAGCGCTCCAGGCCAATGGCTTGATACCCGCTTCGGCGGCTACCGGAAGATCGTCCTGCTCATCCCCGGCCCTCCCAGCGAGTGCCGCCCTCTCTTTGACGCCGAGTGCCTTCCCCGTCTTCGCGAAGCAATCCCCAAGCGCTTCATCGCCAGCCGCACGCTGCGCGCTGCTATGATTCCAGAGTCCCAGGCCGACCTGTTTCTCGCCCCCATATACTCCAATTTCAAGGACGTCGAAACCACCATCCTGGCCCACGGCGGAGACATCCAGCTCTCGCTGGTCTGTTCCAAGCCCAGCGCCGCTCTCGCCAAAGAGCGAGTTGACGAGCTGGCAGGCCGCCTCGAAGAAGCTCTTGAAGATTGGCTCTACTCCTCTGACGGCGAATCCCTTGAGCAGATTGTTCTGTTCTATCTCGGCCTTCGGCAATTCACCGTCGCCGTTGCTGAAAGCTGCACCGGCGGCATGATCGCCCAGCGAATCACCAGCGTCCCGGGGAGCTCCCGCTCGTTCCTAGGCGGCGCCGTTGTCTACGCCGACTCGCTCAAGTACGCCTTTGCGGGCGTCTCGCCCGAACTCATCGCGCAACATGGCGCTGTCTCTGCCGAGGTAGCCAAAGCCCTCGCTCACGGCATACGCCTCCGCACCGGCGCAACCCTGGGAGTCGGCGTAACCGGAATCGCGGGCCCCACCGGCGGCACTGAAGACAAACCTGTGGGCCTGGTCTATATCGCCATCTCCGATGCGGAGAAGAACGAGGCCACGGAGCGCACCTTTCGCGGCGACCGCACAAGAATTCGCGAGTTCAGCACCCAGCAGGCCCTCGACTTGATCCGCCGAAGACTCATGTGAGAGCAATCGGTGTTCATGGCTTCATTGACGTAGATCGGGTATATTATCTCCTCACCGGAAGATGACCAAAATTGAGGCTTAGAGGCATGGCGCATAAGGTATTCATTTGTCACTCATCGACGGATAAGGTGGTCGCAGATGCCGCGTGCGCGGCGCTGGAGGCGCAACGGATTCCCTGCTGGATTGCACCCCGGGACATCCTGGCCGGCGAAGAGTACGGTGAGGCCATCGTCGAGGCGCTTTCAACTTGCCTGATTGTTCTGGTGATCTTCTCCCATGATGCGAACAACTCTCCGCAGGTCAGGCGCGAGGTTGAGCGGGCCGTCAGCAAGGGAAAGATCATCGTTCCTTTCCGCATTGAAGACGTCATGCCCTCCCGCGCCATGGAATTTGCGCTCAGCAATACGCATTGGCTGGATGCGCTCACACCGCCGATGGAGAGCTACCTCTTACAGCTGTGCGAAACGATTTCGCGGCTGATCCAAAGGCATGCGGTTGCCGAAGCCCCGCTTTGGAAGCACCCGGAGCCCGTTGTTGACGAGGCAATCATTGAGCCGGGCCCGCTTCCGGTAGAGACCAGGGTAAGTGCGGATGCGGCTGCCGCAGAGGCCGGCAAGAAGCCCGAGCCAGTTTGGGAGCAGGGCAGGGTGAGCGCCGGGATGCTCACGGAAGTGGCGGGGAAAAAGGCGGAGCCGGCCACTGACGATGTGAGGGCCACGCCGAAGCCGGCTTCGGGGCCTGCCTCAGAAGCGGCCGATTCGCCAGCCGCCAAGTCCGGTTGGCGAAGGCTTCCTGGATGGGCGTGGGGAGCTTTGGCTGTCGTCGCATTGGTTGCGGTATTCGCGGCGGGGCGGCTGCTTGGGCCGCATGCGGAGCCACAGCCATCGCAACAAGCGTCGACTCAGCCTGCGTCATTGCCCAACACGAATCCCAGCACCTCAGCAGCGCCGGTTGCGGCTCCACAAGCGGCGGAGCCCGCACCAGCGGGGGGTTCGAAGCCGCCGGTCCAGAGCCCCGATGCTGCGATGACCATATCGCCCGCCTCGGGCCCGAGCGCAGCGCCAGCGCGACCCGCTGTTGCGCAGCGTCCGGGGGCTGCACCCGTGCCAACAGCCGCGCCGGCGGCGGACATCCCGAACTCGAACTCGAACTCGAACTCGAANNCGAACTCGAACTCGACGCCCGTGCCGAGCAACTCCATGAGCCCCCAAGATGCGTTCGACCGCGGGCTGGCGGACCTGAAAAGCGGACAGTTTTCAGAGGCATCCCGTCTGCTCACCGTGGCCTGCAACGGAGGCGTATCCAGGGGTTGCGGCAACCTGGGTTCGCTCTATCAGAATGGCAAGGGCGTGAACCAGGACCTGGGGCAGGCGGCAGCGTTGTACCGCAAGGGATGCAGCGGCGACGCGTGGGGGGCCTGTTTCCTACTTGGCGTGATGTATGAGAGCGGCTCCGGCGTGCCCAAGAATCAGTCGCAGGCGATTCAGCTCTACAGCAGGTCCTGCCAGGGAGGCGAAGGGCGCGGCTGCACCAACCTGGGCGCCGCGTATGCCAGCGGCAACGGAGTACCCCAGAATTATGCCCAGGCCAGCAGCCTGTTCCACAAGGCGTGCGACACTGGTGTACCGCGGGGCTGCTCGTTGCTCGGGCTGGCCTACCACGAGGGGGCCGGGATTCAGAAAGATGATTCTCAGGCCGCTCTGCTTACCCGCAAAGGGTGCGAGGGAGGCGACCCGATGGGCTGCAACCTGTTGGGGGTAGGATACGAATTCGGCTATGGCGTGCCCAGAAACAAGCAACAGGCGGTCGCGCTCTATCGCCAGTCATGCACCGCCGGGCTCGATGCGGGATGCCAGAATTTGAATCGTGTGCAACGGTGAGTTGGGGCCGCGGGCGCCCTTTTTCCCACTTGTTTGGCTGGACTACACTGGAAAAGCTATGGCTGGGCAGGAAGGCAAACCGGAGAGGCAATATGTCCACGGAGAGGTGCTGTGCAAAAGGTCAATACTGCCGATAGAAACCTTCGCGCCTCGCAGGCGATGCCCGCTCCTTCACGCTCACCTCCAAGGCATGCGATGGCGAAGACGCTAACGGGTGCGGCACCCTCGGCAACCTCTACTGGCGAGGCTTTGGAGTCCCAAATAATCTTGCGCTGGCGCGGCAACTCCTCATCAGGGCTGCAACGCGGGCAACTAGTGGGGATGCGACAAGTTGAATTTGATGGAAGAGCGGGTAGCATTCCAAACGCACGAGACGGCTGGATGAGCGCTGCGGCGGCGCGGGATCGACACGGTAAGGAGCCTATTCTCTATGGACTCAAGCATGAATACCGAAGCCCCCGATGAGACCACGCGCGTCTTTGTCAGCTATGCGCGCGAGGACAAGAAGTGGCTGGACCGCGACTACAGGTTCAACCTGATCCCCTTCCTCTCGGAATCCCTGAAGAGGCAGAATGTCGTCTTCTGGTTCGACAAGGATCTCAGGCCAGGCGACGAATTCAGAAACCATATCGAGGCAGAGATTGATCACTCGCAGATCGCCCTCCTCATCGTAAGTCAGGCATTTCTGAATTCTGAATTCATTGAGAAATATGAGATGACGCGAATCGTCAATCGCGCCAAGATGGGGCAGATGATTATCGTTCCTGTGCTGGTCGAGCCTTGCGATTGGAGCGAATATCCCGTTCTTGCGGATCGCCAGATGGTGCCCGGCTCCATGCCCTTGATCGACTTTACTGAGAGCGATCCCAAATGGGCCAAGGTCAAGGCCGAGATTCTCGATGGGCTGAAAACACAGATCAAGCGAATTCGCGCAACACAGCCGCTGCCCCAATCTCCGACTGACCCAGTGAATCAGCTTCGTGACGCCGCACAGTTTTATGCCGCGTCGATTCCTGATGCTACGGATGCGCGGCCCTCCGTGCCGAAAGGTGAGGAGTCGAATTCTGGTTGGCGAAAGGTGCCAACCTGGGGTTGGGTCTTGGTACTTTTGGCTTTGGTTGCAGTCTTCGCAGTGGGCCGGCTCGCTGTGTTGCACCATGATTCGGTAGGTTCAGCAACGCCGCCGACCAATTCAACACCTGCTATCTCGCAACCTGCCATTCAACAGGCGCCTGCGTATTCACCACGGGTCAATCCCAAGCCGCCGGTTCAAACTCCGAATCTTGCAGCGATGAAACAACAGGCCGACGCACTTACCAATCAGAACAATTTCGCGCAAGCCGCGACGCTCTATGAAGAACTTTGCCTCGCTGGCAACGGGCCATCCTGCAACCGTGCCGGCTATCAGTACCAGAACGGCCTCGGTGTCAAAGTCGATGATGCGCGAGCGGCGAACCTCTATTCCAGATCATGCAACTTTGGCTATCCCAACGGGTGTAGCAACCTCGGCAACCTCTATCGGCAAGGCCTTGGCGTGCCAAGGAACCTCGTGTTGGCCCGGCAATACCTCACGCAGGGCTGCAACATGGGCAACCCATTCGGATGCAATGTTCTAAAGCAATTGCAATAGCGATGATGGCTCCGCGGATTTGACGTTCTTGTAAATCGAGATACTGGTGAAAACGCCGTTCCATCGATTTGGCTGCCATGGGAAACGGCGAAACCAATGAATCCTGCTGCACTTCGTCCGGTTCCAACCCACACAATTGCAGTTGAACTAAAACACCGAGCCGCCTTAAGAAAACAACCAACTCTGCGTATCCCAAGTGTCCCGCCCCAGCGCCCTGCGAACTGATACGCGGAAGTTCCGAATTCCCAAAGCGCGTAGAATCAATACAAACACCATGTCGATCAGCAATCCCACCTTCCCAAGTCGATTCTCGCCTTCAGGTCGTACTCGGGAAGCATGTTCGTCCATGACTGTCTCGCGGGCCTCACCGTGGGCCTGGTTGCTTTGCCCCTTGCCATGGCCTTTGGCATCGCTTCAGGCGTCACTCCTCAAGCCGGCCTCTACACAGCCGTTGTTGCCGGATTCCTCATCTCCGCTCTCGGCGGTTCGCGGACTCAAATTGGCGGACCCACCGGCGCATTTGTCGTCATCGTCGCCGGCATCGTGCTCCGTTTCGGCATGAGTGGCCTGGCCATGGTAACTGCGATGGCGGGAATCCTTCTCCTGCTCATGGGCCTCACTGGCCTTGGCGCTGCCGTCCGCTTCATTCCCCGCATGGTGGTCATTGGTTTTACCAACGGAATTGCCATCCTCATCGCATCAACACAGATCAAGGATTTCTTCGGTCTGCGCACCGGCCCGGTTCCCAGCGAGTTCCTGCCCCGCATCAGGTTGCTCGTCGCGCATTTCGCCAGCATGAACGAGTCGGCACTCGGCCTGGGCCTTGGCACCCTGGCGATTATTCTCATCCTTCCACGTTTTACCAGGCGTGTTCCCGCATCCATCGTCGCTCTGCTTGCTTGCACCTCTGTAAGCGTCCTGTTTCATCTGCCGGTTGAAACAATCGGTAGCAAATTCGGCGGTATCCCGCGCGGCTTTCCGCCCTTCGCCATTCCCGATTTTCAAGCAGAACATATTCTTCCCTTGATCCCCTCGGCCTTCACCGTCGCAATTCTTGCTGCACTTGAGAGCATGCTCTCTGCGGTTGTGGCTGACGGAATGACCGGCGACCGTCACAACCCAAATGTCGAACTGGTGGCCCAGGGAATCGCCAACCTCGTCTCGCCCATGTTCGGCGGCATCCCTGCCACCGGCGCCATTGCACGTACCGCCACCAACATCCGCTCGGGTGCGCGTTCGCCCGTTGCCGGCATGGTCCACGCCTTCACACTCTTGGGAATTCTGCTGGTTGCCGCGCCACTCGCCAGCTATATCCCCCTCACCACCCTGGCCGCCGTCCTGTTTGTCGTGTCCTACAACATGGGCGAGTGGAAAGAGATCGGCGCCATCTTCCAAATGGACTGGGCTTCAATTTCAGTTTGGCTGGTCACCTTTGCGCTCACGGTCTTTGCCGATCTCACCGTAGCCGTCGGCATCGGCCTTGCGCTGGCCGCGTTGCTTTACATCTACCGGATCGCCGAAACCACAACCGTGTCTCCGGTAACAGAAGAGTACATTCGCGACGGACTGCCTCATGTGCTGCAAGGGCGCATCTTGCCGCCTTACGTAACGCTGCTGCGCATCCATGGGCCATTTCTTTTTGGCATCACGGAGAAACTCGTCGAGGCCACCGCGAACGTGGAAGCTTTCGCCCCCGTTGTCATCCTGCGTCTGCGCAACATGACGGCGATCGATGCCACTGGCATTCACGCCATCGAGACGTTTGCCAAACGCCTGAATGAATCCGGCCGGGCGATGCTGCTTTGCGGGGCCATGGAGCAGCCGTCCAAGCTCTTGCAAGGCGGGCGCTTTCTTGACCGCGTGGGTCGCGAGAACATCATGCCGAACATTCAGACCGCGCTCGACCGCGCAAAAGAGGTATATGACTCGCTGGCTATCGCAAAAGCCAGTTGAAGCGGAGTCCGTAGCTGACAGAACATACGAGCTCGATGATTCACAGCTGCAGCCTCGGGCGCAGTTTCATCAGTTTGGCAGTTTCAGCCTTGCCCATCACCCCTTCGCATCCTTGTCGCCGCCGTTCCCGCCTTGCAGCATCTTCGCAATCAGCACGCTGATCAGGCTCCCCTGACCCCCGCCTCCACCCGCCTGAATATCCGGAACCAGCTTGATGTGGTTTGAAGCCAGAGCGGTGGCAATCTGCACCGCCGCGTAGTTGCCCGACTCCATCGAGTTGATCTTCAGCTTGATTACTTCTGCTTCCGCCGTTCCCACTGCCTTTGTCTTCTCGGCTTCCGCATTGCCGACTTTCCTAATCACCTTCGCGTCCGCCTCGGCATTGATGGTCTTCGACTGCGCCTCGCCGCTGGCTTGCCTCACCAGTGCCTGCGCCGCAAACTCGGCAATGGAAACACTCCGTTCCGCATCCACAACCGTTGCCTGAGTATCCGCCATCGCCCTGGCCTGTTGCAGGTCCTTGCGCATCTCCTCGGCAAGCTGTTGCGTCTTGTAAGTCACTTGTTCCTGCTCCGCGAGCTTGCGGCCGGTAAGCGTCTTCATCAGCGCCTCAGGCGGCGCAATGTCGCCAATCAGCGTATCGATCGCGTTCAGGTTATACTCCACCAGTGCCGCCTGGAACGACTCCTTCGCATCCTTTTGCCGCTCCGTGCGTCCCTTCAAAAACTCAATCACGTCAGAGGTCTGCGCGGCATTGCGAAAGTAGTTCCCGATCGTCGGCTCTAGCACTTGTGTCACCAGGCTCGCCATTGTCCCGAACCGCGCGATCACCTTGGGCGCGTCGTTGCGCGGAACATGGATGATCTGGGCCACGTCCAGGTTGAACGTGAATCCATCCGACGACCGCACCGTAATCGTCGACAGGCGCTCATCCAGCCTGTGCGCCTCTGACTTGCCTGTCGCCCAATTCAGCACGATGTTCGCCGTGGGTACAATCTCCACCTTGTGCGTATAAGGATTGATGGCGTACTTCCCTGGATACAGCGGATCGACCCATACGCCCTTCTGTCCCTTTTCCACCAGGTTGCCGTGCTTGAATTCCTCGCCGGTCTGGTCTAAGCCCTCGGCGCCGACATACGCGATCACTACGCCCACATTTGCAATCGGCACTTCGGTCATGGGTTTAATCTCGACCGTTGCAAATCGAGGATTGATGAAGTACCGCCCCGCCAGCATCACCTGTTCCTGCAGCCCCTTGTGTCCACCCGCTTGAATGAACCGCTCCGCGTCCTGGAACATGTTGTGCCCGGGAATCTCCTTGCCCGCGATTTCGCCGGTCGTCAACGGCGCGCCATCCTTGGTGGTCACAATACCAACCTGGTTGTCAGGAATCTCCAGCACCTCAGCCGCGGCAACCGCAAACAATCCCGTGTTGATTCGGTAAGTCCCGGGAGGAATAATCGAGATCTGGGGCCCGCGTTCGCCGCCCGTAGAGAGAAACTTCCGTGCATCCTGGAATGAATTGCATTCCACGGATTTAGCCAGCACGCGTCCGCTCGAAAGCGGCTTGCCGTCTC
>PLKU01000535.1:243-7953 GCA_003140705.1 Acidobacteriaceae bacterium | reverse complement strand
TCAATAGAAAACCAGCTAGCCTCCAACGGAGCTGAACGCGACCATGTAAAACAATCCCGCCCAGGCGGACCAACCGACGCTTTTCCAATCGAGTCGCATTCCGTGCCGGATCGCAAGCGGGAGCCAAAGCAAAGCGGCCGCTGTCGCGTTGAATGTGGTCATCGAAAGCGCGTCGTACAATCCCGCCACTCGCTTGCCCAGAACGGTGNNTGGAAAACCCCAGCGTGCCGGCGAGCGTGATCAGATCACCCAGAAGCAAAGGCGAGTGCAGGGGAGATCCCTGATCGGTCTCGAGCAACAGCACTCCGCAAAAGGAAATTATCATTCCGAGGCTTTTCCCCATCGCCAGCTCTTCGAGCTTCAGCGCGCTGGCAAGCAAAAGTATCAGGATCGGTCCCAGCGCGATGATCAGGACAGAGTGTTGGGACGTCGTGAGCGAGAGTCCCAGAACGAAGCAGCCCTGATTCACGGCGAAGCCGAAGAATCCGAGATACACAAACGCCCACACGTCGCCTGCCCGCAGCGGCGTGCGGCCGCGCTGGCTGAAATAGATCGCCAGAAGCAGCGCGGCGGAAAGCTGGAATCGGAATGACGCGAGTGTCAGCGCGTCAAGGTGCGTGAGCGTGAGCTTGCCGACGACGTAATTCACCGACCAGACCAGGAGCACGGCCCCGAGCGCCACGGCCAGCACAAATGAACTCGGGCGATTTGCGGAGGCGGTGTTCGATGGGGCGGGGGCTAATGGCAAGTGCTAGTCGAGAACCTCGCGGCGCTTCGTCAGCGATTCGATCCGGTCAAGGCGCGGCTCGTATCCGATTCCGGGGAGGGTCGGCACGCGAATCGTTCCCTGGCGCGTCACTTCCACTTCCGGCTGGATGATATCTTCTGCCCAGTAGCGGCGGCTGGCCGAGACGTCGCNNCAATCGCGGCGCGCGCGTGCTCCACGCCGTGAATACATTCATCGAGGCAGATGGGCGTCTGAAGCTGGCGCTGGAGTTGCGCGTGCGAGAATATGTCGTCCCAGCCGAGCGGCTGCTCGATCATGACCAGATAGTAGGCGTCGAGAGCCTTCAGCAGTGGCGCGTCTTCCAGGCGATATGCGGAGTTCGCGTCCACCTGCAGCCGGACGCGGGGAAACTTTTCGCGAAGCGCGCGCACGGGCTCGACGTCGTGCCCCGGCTTGATTTTGATCTTGATGCGCTGATAACCGGCCGCAAGCTCTCTTTCAATTGTTGCAAGCAACTCGGGGATCGAGGTCTGAATTCCAATGGATACGCCGCATGCGATCACCTCCCGCACGCCGCCCAGTAACTGGGAGAGCGAAACTCCTTCGCGCTGCGCCTCAATGTCCCAGATGGCGTTTTCCAGGGTAGCCTTGGCCATCGGATTGCCACGCACCTGCTGGAAAATCTGCGGGCATTCGCCACCGTGCTCAGGAGATTCTGAAGCCAGCATGGGCCCAAGCTCGTTGACGATCACCTGCCACGCACCATCGGTTGATTCGCCTGAGAAAAACGGGCGCTCCCCTGCGGTGCACTCTCCCCAGCCAGTGAGTCCTTCCGACTGAACCTCAGCCAGTAGAATCCTCCGCGTACGGGTTACACCAAAACTGGTTTCAAAGGGGCGCACCAGAGGCAGGTGGAGTTCACGCAGGATGATTGCATCAATTCGCATAGATTTTCGCGTCCTTGAGAGATTCAGTCAAGCTCCGGCCGGGTTGGGGCGCCCAGTTCGAAGACTCCATTTCCATCCGCATCGAGGGAGAAGTCAAGTACGACTAATCCCCGTAAAAATGCCTGTTGAAATTTCTGACGGTTCTGCAACTGAACGGCGAGGGCTCGCTCCCGGTTCTCAGTCGAGGCCTTCCATGCGTAAATGGAGGCCGGGACCAGGATTCGTTCCTCGATGATCTGATTGACTGCCGGGTGACCATCAAGAATTCCCCCGACCCTGGGCGAATCCAGCTGCCACTCCGCCAAAAGACGGTCCGTTGGCAGCCCACCTTGCAGTCGAGATGAGGATAAACCATAGAAATCCTCCCGGTAAGAAGAAACAGTCGCTCCCAGCCTGTGGATATTTAAAAAAGCGTTCTTGATCTCCAGCGGATCGAAGGTCCATTCCATGATCCGTATGCCTCGGGAAAGTGCCTCACGGCGCTGCTCCCGCTTGAGTTGCGCGCCAAGGCCCTCGTTCCGATACGGCTCTTTGACGGCCAGCATGTGGGAGTGAAGGTAGGCCTTCGGCTCTCCGTTTCCGGTCTTCACGCCAGGCAAAGACAGGGCGAAACCAACCAGCGATTCCGTCCCTTCGGCTTTGGATCCGCCCTTGCCTTCCGAAATCGCGCTGTCAAAGGCTCCAATGACCTGGCCACCTATTTTTTGCGCAACAAGAAATGCCCTGCGCGGAATGACATCGGCCTCGTCATAGCCCCAGGTTTCGATCTGGAGTCGAACGCATGCCTCCAGTTCGTCAAATCCCGAGCATCCTCGAACCCGAATCATGCTTCTGCCTCAGTCTTGGCAGCTTCGGCTTTCGCGCGGGCGTCTTTCTCTGCCAGCTTCTTTTTCGCATGACCCCATAGTCCCTCAAGTTCCGGAGCGGAAAGCTCTTCCAATGGCCGATCAGAAGCCACCTCCATCTCTCTGAACCGCTCACGAAAGCGCAGGTTGCAGCCACGCAGAGCCATCTCTGCGTCCACGCCCAGATGACGTCCAAGATTCACAGCAGTGAACAGCAGATCGCCCAGCTCAGCCTCTACTGCTGGCTTCCGTGCTGGATCGTTAGATGAGGCTTCGGCTTCAAGCTCGGCAGTCTCTTCAACCAGCTTGGGCAACAGATCGCGCCAACTCGCCCAGTCGAATCCCGACTTCTGCGCCTTGGCGCCCAGTTTGGATGCCTCAGCCAGAGCAGGCAACGCCCTTTGTATCTCGTCGAGGCGTGAGACCGCTCGATTTTCTGGCCCTCCTTGACCTGCTTCGCCTCCGTGAGATTTTGCGCCCACCTGTTCCGCGGCCTTGATCTCCTCCCAATTCCGCAGCACAGCGGCTGAAGAGCCCTGGACACGCGTGTCCACTTCCGCATTGTTCCCGGCTGCCTTGGATGCCTCTTCGCCAAAGACGTGTGGATGCCGCCGGATCAACTTTCGGTTCAGATGCTCCAAAACGTCCGCAATGGCAAAGTGGCCTTCGTTAGCTGCCATCTCGGCATAGAACAGAACTTGAAGCAACAAGTCGCCCAGCTCTTCGGCGAGATGGGTCCAATCGCGCCGTTCAATCGCGTCAAAGACTTCGTAGGTCTCTTCCAACGTATATTTGCGGATGGAATCGAAGGACTGTTCGCGATCCCAGGGGCAACCGCCAGGCGCTCGTAACCGCGCCATGATGCTGACCGACTGCTCAAACAGCACGGCCGCCTGCGCGGGGTCGGAGACAGTCTGGGGCACAGGAGCCTGTGCGTTCAAGCTTTCAGGCGGAAGGTCCATGCACCTTCAGTCTACCGTGCCCGGGAGCGTCTGCACGGGCCCCTGCGTCATCAACACAAGCCGTAAAACGAATCAATCTGCCGGTAGTGTGGCAACGGGCCGCAGGGTGCGTCGCCAGCCGGCCGTATACTCAACCTCGCGCATGATTCCAATTCTAGGCACAACTTTTGTCGCGCTTATGGGGCTCGCGTTTGGCAGCTTCCTGAACGTGTGCCTGACCCGCTGGCCTAAGGAAGAATGCATTGTCAGCCCGCGATCCCACTGCCGCGATTGCTATCACGTGCTGACGTGGTGGGAGAACGTGCCGCTGGTGAGCTGGCTCGCCCTGCGTGGCCGCTGCCGCGTTTGCCGCGCCTCGATTGGCTGGCGGTATCCGGTGGTCGAATTGGCGGTGGCAGTGCTGTGGAGCCTGTCGGCCTGGAAGCTTTTCAGCCTCCTGAGCGAGGTGGAGTTGCCGTTGATTCAGGCGTATGACGACATCCTCATCGCGGTCGGTTGGATGCTGTTCTATTGGCNNATCTATGGCTTCCCGACCGGCTTACCATAACGGGAGCGGTTTTGGGTTGTCTGGTGGCCACGCTGCACGCCTGGCTAGTTGCCGAGTCGCCGATGAGAAACATGAATCAAACGGTCAGTAACGCGGTTAGATCGGCTTTTCTGTCCAATGTGGGCGGCATGGCAATTGCAGCAGGCCTCATCCTTTTCATCAGCGGGATTTACTGGCTCATGCGCCGACGCGAAGGAATCGGCCCCGGCGATGCCAGGCTGATGGCACTGCTGGCCGCCTGGCTCGGTCTGCCGGGCGCTCTGCTTGCTTTCGGCCTCGGAGTGGTGCTGGGGGCGCTGGTTGCCCTCGTCCTGTTGGCCGTCCGAACCAACGAACAATCCGGTTCTGAAGGCTGGGCGCTGACGAGGCTCCCACTCGGTACATTCCTTTGCATTGGAGGTCTAGTGAGCAGCTTCTGGAGCGAGCGGATGATTACTGGTTATCTGCGCTGGGCAGGCTTCTAGAAGCGCATGACTGCCTTATCCGGGCTTTCCATAGGCAAACCTTATCTGGGTGTCTCTGCGGCCGGCGGTACGGGAGCAGCGCTCTTTGCATTTGCAATCTCCGGCTCCTTCAGCGCCTTACGGGCATCCTTCCCGTGTTTGCTGTCAGGATCGTAATCGACCACCTTCTGGTAGTACTGACGCGCCTCGGCGAAATTTCCCAAATGATGTGCAGCCTCGCCCAATCCCCAATAGACCTCTGGATTCTCTGGATCCAACACCATCGCAGATTCAAATCGCGACATCGCCGCCTTCCAGTTCTTCCTCTCCAGGTAGTAGCCGCCCACGTTGATGTCTTCTGAAGCAGCCTCCGGATGGGCTTCTTCCTTCACCGCGAGTTTTCTCTTCCCTTCTTTCTTGTCGGGCTGGTCATCATCCGGCGGGGGCAACAGTTTATCCATGCCTGGAAAGTTGGAACTTGACTCCTGATCCTGCGAGGTCGCAGGCAGTGGATCGTCGGGACTGCGAACGGGGTCGCTGTCGTCTCCCACAATCGGAATGCCCGCGGTTGCCGATCCGGAGTCGTTCCCCTCAGGGAGCGCTGCAGTCCGATTGGAGGGCATCACTGGGACTGAAGTGGTGTCCTCAGGAAACGGATTCGCCCCCGTCTGGGGCGTGGCTTGCGGTTGGCTTTGGTCAGGCGTCTTGCTTTTTGACGATCCAGCGCCATCCCCACCCGCCGGAGCCTGTGCACGAGCCGGTGACACCGCCGCGAGGCAGCCCGCAAAAACCAGTGTCAAGAAAAATGCCCGTTTCATTTCGCAGTCCCTCGCCCTTTCAATGGTACGATGCGGTGCAGACCGCATCATGATCGCCAAAGGAAAAACTTGCGCACTCACATGGGACTCATCATCCGCTCTTCCGCCATTCACGCCGCCGGCTGCTATGCGACTACCGCGATCCGCAAAGGCAAGAGAGTTGCCGAGTACACGGGCCGGCGCATCACCAAGGATCTAGCTGATTCCCGGTACGAGGCCTCACCGATCACCTATCTCTTTGGACTCGGCGACGGTTCGATCGTCATCGACGGCCATGGCNNTGCGACGCCAACTGCGAGACCAGCGAGGTTCGCGGCCGTGTCTGGATCACGGCCATCAAAAACATTCCCGCCGGCGTGGAGATCACCTATGACTACTGCCTCTACGATGGCGGCGAAGATGAAGCCATTTGCAACTGCGGCGCCAAGAAGTGCCGTGGCTCTATGTACTCTCCTGAAGAAATCCGCCGACGCAAAGCTGCCGCAAAGACGGCCCTGAAGGATGCACCCTCGAAAATGCCTAGAAAATAAACGCCGACGGCAAAGGCTTTGGGTGTGCGCATCAGGTTTTTGAGCGGCGAGGACGAATTCTTTTAAGAATTGTCCAAATCCCAAGCCGTCGAGCGTCATGGGAGTAGCGGACCAAATTGACCGCACAACGCATCAAGGAGGTTTCACATGCAATATATTCTGCTGCTTCACGCCAATGAGGCGGGTTTTGCTCAGATGACTCCAGAACAACAGCAACAGGGACTGGCCGCCTACATGGCCTACAGCGAAGCGCTGACGAAGGCAGGCGTCATAAAGGGCTCGAATCGCCTAAGACCGGTTGCAACTGCCACCACTGTTCGTATTGTGGATGGCAAGACGCAGGTTCTCGATGGTCCCTACGCCGACACGAAAGAACAACTTGGCGGCTATTTCTTGATTGACGTGCCGGATCTGGATGCGGCTCTTTCCTGGGCTGCCCGCTGCCCCGGGGCCAGCCACGGCACGGTCGAAGTGAGACCAATTTGGAGCATGTAGGAGAGTGCCGTTGCCAGAGCTCCTTCGCGTGAGCGCCGACGAGTGCGGCGAACAAACCCGAGACACGGCAGATGCAGTTGCGCGCCGCAGTTACGGCAAGCTCGTCGCCTTCCTGGCCTGCCGCACCCACGATGTTGCTGCCGCCGAGGATGCACTCTCGGCGGCATTTACATCTGCTCTGGAAGATTGGCCACAGAACGGCTGCCCGGCGAATCCTGAGGGATGGCTTCTCACGGTGGCCAGACGCAAGCTGATCGACGTGGTTCGCGCGGCGAACCGGCATCGGCTCGCCACGGATGAGTTGCAGTCCGTTGAGGATGTTATGGAGGCGCCATCCGCCGTGGAGGTTCCGGACGAGCGGCTTGCCATGATGTTTGCTTGCGCCCACCCGGCTATTGATTCCAGCATTCGCGCCCCGCTCATTCTGCAAGTTGTGCTTGGACTCGATGCAAAGGCAATCGCGGCCGCATTCCTCACATCTCCTGCCGCCATGGGCAAACGACTGGTCCGAGCTAAAGAAAAGATCCGTGAAGCGCGTATTCCCTTCCGCGTGCCCGGCCGAGAGGAGCTTCCAGNNACGCTATCTACGCCGCTTTCGCCGAAGGCTGGACTGACCCCGGTGGAACGGATGTCGCCCGTCGCGATCTGACGGAAGAAGCGCTGTTTTTGGCGAGACTGGTCGTTGAACTGCTGCCAGAGCAGCCGGAGGCACTGGGACTACTGGCCCTGCTTCTGCACGCGGAAGCGCGGCGAAGAGCTCGCAGGAGTAAGGAAGGCGAGTTCGTCCCACTTGCAATACAGGATCCGGGTCTGTGGGATAACCAGCAGATTGGAAACGCCGAGGCACTTCTCCATCGCGCCAGCGCCATGCGCTCGATTGGCCGCTTTCAGCTGGAAGGGGCACTGCAATCGGCGCACGTCGATCGTTGCCGCACGGGAGCTCTCAACTGGGCGCATGTTGTGGAACTCTACGACGCTCTGTTTGCCCTGACTGGCTCCCCGGTTGTGCTGATCAATCGAGCTTTGGCCATCGCCGAGTTGCACGGAGCTGAAGACGCTTTGAAGGGCATGCCGGACCCGGCTTCCGATGGTCGGGTTGCCGACTACCAGCCTTACTGGGCAGCCCGCGCTGAATTGCTGACCAGGGCAAGCGCACATGAAGAAGCGCGCCACGCATACCGGATTGCGATAGGGCTGGAGCGGGACCCCGCAGTCCGCCGCTTTCTTGAGCATCGCCTGTCAGCGCTGCCGGATTGATCTCGACCAAGCTCGGGCTGCAATATCGTGAAACTACGACAGTTCATCAAGAATCGTTTGCAGGTCCGCTTTGGCCCGCGGACTTTTTCCACGCCGTCGGTCACCCGGCTCGCAGCTATACAATCCCCTCTAGGCCACC
>PLKU01000535.1:0-180 GCA_003140705.1 Acidobacteriaceae bacterium | reverse complement strand
ACATCTTCTCCGGCCACCGCGGCATTGGGAAAACCACCATCGCCCGGATCGTCGCCATGGCCCTTAATTGCCGCACCGAAATTGGAACCGCCGCGCGGCCAACGCCTGAACCTTGCGGTGTCTGCGATTCCTGCATCGAGGTTCGCCAGGGCAACGCCGTCGATGTGATCGAGATCGACG
>PLKU01000349.1:815-5217 GCA_003140705.1 Acidobacteriaceae bacterium | reverse complement strand
GTTCATGGGCGGGATGGGGCAGGGAAGAGTCGTCATTGTCGACTTGCCCTGGGTTCCATCTATGGGGATTCACTACCTGCTTGCAGCCGATGGGATCAGCCGCGTG
This sequence comes from Acidobacteriaceae bacterium, assembly GCA_003140705.1. GTDB lineage: Bacteria > Acidobacteriota > Terriglobia > Terriglobales > Acidobacteriaceae > Telmatobacter. Next base: position 5,111 of record PLKU01000349.1, on the reverse strand, counting down.
CTGGTGCTCCTGACCGGGCTGGCTGCTGTGGCTGGTGTGCTTTTCAGTTGGAACATCGNNTACGGGGTGTTTCTCAGCTTCGATCTGTTTCTCCTGTTTGTCTTCTACGAAATCGCCATCGTGCCCAAGTACTTCCTGATCGCGATCTGGGGCTCTACTCGCCGTGAATATGCAGCCATGAAGCTGGCACTCTACTCGTTCGCAGGTTCGGCAATGGTGCTCATCGGCTTGCTTGCAGCCTATGCGACGGCGGGGAGTCATTCGACGGGACTCATCGCGCTGGGTCACGCGAATCTTCCGGTGAGCTTCCAGATGTGGTGCTTTCCGCTGGTCTTTGTTGGGTTCGCGATTCTCGCTGGCATGTGGCCGTTCCACACCTGGGCACCGACCGGCCACGTCGCGGCGCCGACCGCCGCCTCCATGTTGCTGGCTGGCGTGGTGATGAAGCTGGGCGCTTACGGTTGCCTGCGCGTGGGCATTGCGCTATTTCCGCATGGGCTTGATCCTTGGGGATTTTCGCTCATCGGAATCGGGTCGTGGCGCGACGTCTTTGCGGTGCTGGCTGTTGTTGGAATTGTTTATGGCGCATTGGTGGCGTTGGTGCAGACCGATTTCAAATTTGTCATCGGCTACTCGAGCGTCAGCCATATGGGTTTTGTGCTGCTCGGCCTGGTGACGCTGAATCAGATCGGCGTGACAGGCGCCGTGTTGCAGATGTTCTCGCACGGCATTTTAGCCGGGCTGCTCTTCGCCATTGTCGGGCGGATTGTGTATGAACGCACCCACACGCGGCAGCTGGCGGATTTGGAAGCGATGCACCTGTCCAAGCGCATGCCTTTTGCCGCATGGGCCTTTGTGATTGCAGGAATGGCCTCGATGGGACTGCCGGGGTTCTCCGGATTTGTGGCTGAGCTGCAAGTGCTCGTGGGCGCGTGGAATGTGAAGCCGTGGTGGACCGCGGCAGCGGGTATCGGCATTGTGGTCGGCGTGGCCTACACGTGGCGAGCGCTGCAGAAAGCATTCTTCAGCGATACGCTGCCTAGCGCGCACGTGCTTGAACAAGAGCATGCTCACGCCTTTGCTGCGATCACCTGGCCTGAAGCCACGGGCGTCGTGCTGCTGGCGGGTGTGAGTCTGGCAGTTGGACTTTACCCGAGGATATTGCTGGATGCGATTGAACCGGCGGTGAAAGCGCTGCTTGCGGGAGGGGGACAATGAATTACGCAGATCTGTTCCGCGCGACACTCCCGGAAACAATTCTCGAATGTGCGGCCCTGATTGTTCTTGCGTTGGACCTTGGCATGCTGCATAAGTCTGCGCTCAAACTGAGAGTAGCAATTGCGTCATTGCTTGGTGTAGCCGGTTGCTGGGCGGCAACTTGGGTGGTAATGCTGCAGGGAACCGATGGCCTGAGCTTCCAAAGCAGCCACGAATTGCTGCTGGCCACTGGAGGGTTTACGGGTGTTGCACAAATCGGAATTCTGGTGCTGACTGCACTCACCCTTCTTTTGGTGATCGGTTCCGTGTTTACGCGGCATGTGGGCGAATATGTAGCCGTGGTGCTGATGGCTGCAACAGGCGGACTGCTGATTTCAGCGGCGCAAGATCTGCTGGTGATCTTTATTGGGCTGGAGTTGCTGAGCCTCGGTCTCTATATCCTGACGGCGTTTGCAAAATCTTCGGGCAAGAGCGCTGAAGCAGCCCTTAAATACTACCTGTTTGGTGGAATGTCGGCAGCGTTTCTCCTTTTCGGATTCAGCTACCTCTATGGGATGACGGGAACAACCAACCTTCACCAGATTCTGAACAGTGTCTATGGTGGGGGTGCGACAAGCACGGCGCCCTTGCTCTATGTTGCGGCGGTCCTGGTTGCGGCAGGGTTGGGCTTCAAAGTGGCGGCGGTTCCATTCCATCTGTGGGCGCCAGACACGTATGAAGGTGCGCCTGCACCAGCCGCAGCGTTCATCGCCTCGGTTTCCAAGGTAGCGAGCTTTGCCCTCCTGATCGCAATCAGCTCGGCGCCCATGCATGTCGTTGTCTCCCGACAGCTTCTCGTGTTTGGGTCGACCGAATTGGCTCTTCACATCCACCCTCCACCGGATACCGGGTTTGGCGGACCGTGGTCGCTGATTCTGACGATCTTCGCAGCGGGATCGATGGTGTTGGGAAATCTGGCAGCGCTGGCTCAAACGAGTGTGCGCCGTCTGCTCGCCTATTCCGCGATAGCCCATGCAGGCTACATCCTNNCCGATTCGCCACGGAGCGCGGGTGCCGTCCTTTACTACATACTTATCTACGGCCTGACGACCGTTGGCGCATTTGGTGTGGTTTCTGTGGTTGAGAGGGCGACAGGAAGCGACAAGCTGGATTCATTTCTTGGTTTGCAAAAGCGCAATCCACTATTGGCTGCTGTGCTTCTGGTGCTGTTCTTGTCGTTGGCCGGCATTCCGCCGCTGGTTGGCTTTTGGGCAAAGTTCAATTTGTTTGCAGCAGTGCTCGCAGTATCAGCGGGGAAGGTTCCGTTCGCGCTGGTTGCCCTGGCTGTGGCGCTCAGTGCGGTCTCCCTTTACTACTACCTGCAGGTGCTGAAGCGGGCGTATGTGCTGCCTGCCTTGGATGAGTCCCGCATCAAAGCGAATCCGGTGACGATGGCGGTGCTGTTGGGAATTGCGGCAGCGATCGTGATCTTGGGCTGCTTCCCGGCGCTTCTCCAAGGGTGGATCGACGGGTTTTACCCAGTTTTCTAGCTCCTGGGTAGGCCGAATTGAACCAGATTGTTGTGTGATTTTGCTCACTTTCTTCTCATCGAAATCAAGGTTAAATCGGAAAACAGGCATTACGAGTTTTGAAAGACTGGTTACGAAGGTACCCGGATTCAGTAATTACTGTTGAAAAGACTGCATCAATCCAATTAGGGTGGACTGATTCAACTGTTGAACTTTTTCCTGGTCTCTCCTGAGATGTTTGATCCCCCGAGGTGTACTCATGGTTTGCCCGAAATGCGAATCCGCTTCCTTATCGATCGTTCCGGCGGAAATCCGTCTTTATCGCAATAGTCCGCGGACTCTCAGCCATCCACCCTTGACTCCCTCCCCCGATATCCGGGTTTGTCTGGATTGCGGCTGGTCAGAGTTCTCGATCCCGCGTTCCTGGCTTTCCGCAGGTTGGTTGCGGCCGCTGCGCCCGCAGGCTGTACCGAACCGGGCTGAAGTCGCACCTCCAGATGCAATTGCCCTGGTGTCGTGACGATCAATCGCCAGTGACTGAATTGCCATCCCTTGCTTGAGGCGATGGCGACCAGTCGGACGGGGTGAGGAGTTGTTTATCGTCCTGCCTGTGGATGTGCCAGGCATCGCTCTCGGGAATTCATCTGAAACAAAAAAGGCCTCCAGCTACGGCTGGGGGCCTTTTTTGTTAAGCGCCGAGTTTGAGCGCCTGCTTTAGTACATGCCGTCCATGCCGCCGCCGTGGCCGCCGCCGGCCGGAGCAGTCTTGGGCTCCGGAATCTCGACAACCAAAGCTTCAGTGGTGAGCAGGAGACCGGCGATCGAAGCTGCGTTCTGCAGCGCCGTGCGAGTCACCTTGGTGGGGTCGATGACGCCGGCTTTCACCAGGTCCTCGAAGTGGCCTGTTGCTGCGTTGTATCCGTAGTGCTGGTCCTTCGACTCGAGCACCTTGGCAACAACAACGGCACCTTCTTCGCCGGCATTGGCAACGATCTGGCGCAGGGGCTCTTCGAGGGAGCGGCGCACAATCTGCGCACCGATCTTCTCGTCGCCTTCCAGCGTCTTAATCAGAGCGTCAACGGAGGGAATGGCGCGAACCAGTGCCACGCCGCCGCCCGGGACGATGCCTTCCTCAACTGCTGCGCGGGTTGCGTGGAGAGCATCCTCAACGCGAGCCTTCTTCTCCTTCAACTCGGTCTCTGTAGCAGCACCCACCTTGATGATGGCAACGCCGCCTACGAGCTTGGCGAGCCTCTCCTGCAGCTTTTCCTTGTCGTAATCAGAGGTGGTCTTCTCGATCTGTGAACGGATTTCCTTCACTCGGCCCTCGATATCAGTGGACTTTCCGGCGCCGTCGACGATGGTGCTGTTGTCCTTGTCGATGGTCACGCGCTTGGCGCTGCCCAGATCTTCGAGCTTCACGCCTTCCAGCTTGATGCCCAGATCTTCAGTAACGGCCTTGCCGCCGGTGAGGATGGCAATGTCACCGAGGATTGCTTTGCGACGGTCGCCGAAGCCAGGAGCCTTGACGGCAGCCACGTTGAGAGTGCCGCGCAGCTTGTTGACCACC
>PLKU01000349.1:301-678 GCA_003140705.1 Acidobacteriaceae bacterium | reverse complement strand
CGATCGAACTGCATGCCGTCGACGGTTTCGAGGAAGGTGTGGCCAGTCTTCGACTCCTCGATGGTAATGACGCCGTCCTTGCCCACAACCTTCATGGCGCCGGCGATAATGTCGCCGATTTCCTTGTCGCCATTGGCAGAGATTGCTCCCACCTGGGCTACCGCACTCTCGTCAACAGGCTTGGAAAGCTTACCCAGGGATCCGCCATCGGTCCACACGCCGTCTTTGTCGCGGGTGCCAATGATTACGGTGACGGCCTTTTCAATACCGCGCTTCAGGGCTGTCGGGTTTGCTCCAGCTGCCACGGTCTTGACGCCTTCACGGAAGATGGCCTGGGCCAAAACAGTTGCTGTGGTCGTGCCGTCGCCGGCAACGTC
>PLKU01000349.1:0-208 GCA_003140705.1 Acidobacteriaceae bacterium | reverse complement strand
GCCTGACGGGAATCTTCACCGTACAAGATTTGCTTTGCCATGTCTTATAACTCTCCTAATCCAGTTGTCAGTGAAAAGTGAACCATGGTCGCTGATGCTAACCATGTAAACTGCGCTAACCACGCAAAAGTGCGGTTGTTCTTCTACTTCTTGACGATGCCGAGAACTTCTTCTTCACGCATGATCAGGAACTCTTCGCCGTCGATCT
>PLKU01000281.1 GCA_003140705.1 Acidobacteriaceae bacterium | reverse complement strand
GGGGAACTGGAGCAGATTCAGTTTTTGTTGGGACACGTTTCCGTACAGACGACGGAACGCTACTTGGGCTGCAAACAACGATTCCGCAACGCCGTCAATGATCGAATCGGGCTGGAACCAGGTGTGGTGGGATCTACTGAGATCCCACCACGCTGGCCGACATCTCGGTAGTAATTTCCGGTTAGCCGTGATAGGCAAAGTATCCGTAAGTTGTTGTCGGGTGAACTGGTGGCTCGCCTCCAAACTCAACTTCTCTGCCTGATGCACGCTGACGCTCACTAGCCAGCGTGTGGCTGATCCTTTTGGTTCATCTTGCGTTGGAAAAGATTACCCCTTGTGCAAACTTCCTCGCTGAGAGATGATTCTCCTAATCCTCGTGGGGCCAATTCTCTGTACGCAATCGCGAGGTGACCTATGTCCAGAACTTTTGCGGCAATTTTCATCTTCGTCATCTTGGGGCATTCGGAAGCGCAACAGCCATCCGTTCCGTCTCAGCCGGCCCCCATCAGCGTCCATGCTTCCGAAGGCCCCGGCGCTCGGTTCCAGTTCACAAAAGTCGACGACAACCTTCGGGCCGAGGCCGACGCCGTCGACGCCCAATACGAAAAAAGAGGTCTGGTGCTCCACGATCCTGACCTGCAGGCATTTATCGACACTGTGGGCAACCGGGTCCTCGGTGACCGGCCCGTACTCGACAAGGTCACCTATCGCTTCCTGGTGCTCCGCGATCCTACAGTCAACGCTTTCGCCATGCCCAACGGCTCGGTCTATATCACAACAGGCCTTTTCGCACTTCTGGAAAACGAGGCGCAACTGGCAGGAGTTCTGGGCCACGAAACGGCGCACATCTATGAGCGGCACCCCTATCTCGAAAATCGAAGCATCCGCAAGAAAACCGTCGCTACTGAGATTATTGCGGCAGCCGCCGCTTGCGTCCCCGGCGGTTACGCCACCTGGCTGGCTACGGCCGCGGCCGCCAATGTCAGCACGCTCCTCATGGTGGAAAGTGTCTACGGCTATTCGCGCGAAATGGAGAGTCAGGCCGACCGCGACGGGCTAGCAGCCATGACTGTTGCCGGGTACGATCCTCACGCCATGGCCGTCGCTTTCGAACTGTTCGACCAGGACAGAACCCTCGAGTATGAGCCCCGCCCAACCCTCTACCACGATCATCCGGATCTGACAAAGAGACGGGGGGACGCCGTTGCCTTTGCTGATGCACACACTCCCGCGAACGCGCGAATCGGAGTCAGAACGGACTACGTCCATGCTGTCGCGCCGGCCATCGTTTCCAACATCAACGCCGACATCGAGAGCCGCCGTCCGCGCTCCGCGGTGGCCTGCGCCACCCGACTCGTGGACGCGTTCCCGGGCGATCCACAGCATCAGGTGCTGCTTGGCGACTCCTATCTCGCACTCGGAGCCAAGACAACAGTACCGACGCCCGACGAGCTTACCTCCGACGGCGAGGGTAAGCAACGCAAGCAGGTGCTGAAGATGACCGAGCAGGAAGAGCAAAAGGCCTTGCTGAAAACTCCTGAGGGCCAGGCAACGCTCAAAGAGAACCAAACGAAGGCGGAAAGAGCATTCCTTGCCGCAATTGAAAGCAACCCGCAATATGCGCTCGCCTACCGCGATCTGGGTTTCCTCTACCAGGATGAATCCCGGTTTGCTGACGCAGCAACCAATTACACGCATTATCTTCAACTGGTGGCTGACACCAGCCTCGACCGGCTTCGCATCGCACGGCGTCTCGCGGAGGTCGAAAAACTTCAGGCCGCGCAGCCGCATTGATTGCCGAACGGATTTGCTGTGGCGGCGCTTGCCGCGGCTCTCTCTCGAAAGGGGATTTCGATGAACCTCAGATGGCGAATGTTCCAGGCCTTCGCGACCGCCATATTTGTATGTATTTCAGCCTCAACCGCCTTCTCTTTGAACCTTCCGATTACATCGTTCTGGGCCCAGCGCAAGGTCACTTCAGGCAAGTTTCCCATCCATTCCGCCTGCATGATGCCGCCCCAGGCCCATCTCGCCAGGATCGGAATGAAAGGCGCCGAAGGAATGAGCAAGGAATCCGAGGCCTCNNGGGCCGCCACTCTTGAGGATATGGTTGAATCCCACCTCAAATCTGACGGCATCGCGATCAATTCCGCGATCAATCCGCTCTCAAGTGGCGCATCCAACGACGAGATTCTTAGTGTGGCCTCGCAAATTCAGCAGAAGTTTGCATCTGTCTTGCCATTGATGAGAAGGAAGCCGGGAGGAATCGAAAAGTCGGCCTACACTCTAGGCGATCAGGTAGGAATGCTGCCATGCTCGGAGAATTCGGACATCCTGGTCTTCGTCCAGGGTGTGGGCCAGGTTGTTACCGAAGGCCGCGCCGCAACGACATTACTCTTTGGCGGTCCCGACGAAGACGCGGTTCTCTTCATTACAATCGTCGACGCCAAAACCGGTGAGATTATCGGTTTCATTCAGGTGTATCCCGGCGACGCCTCACTCCTGAACGCTGAAGACGCATTCGGCCAAAAGCTTTACCAGCAGTTCGCAGACATGAATATTGGCTCCGCCCGCAAGAATGCCAAAGCGCAGGGACACTAGACGCGCACAAAGAACGTGGCTTGGCTCAATCGAAAAGCAGCCGCGTTCGTTGCGTCCCCCATAACCGATAAAATTAACGGCGGACGACACTAGCAACTCGCTGCACAGCAATGTGGTTTCGGGCGGTTGGTTGGCAACTCTTACCTCAGCGTGAGCCAGAGCACGGCGGAGTAAACACGGGCATTCCGCTGGTGCGCGCATCCATTTGAGCTGCATGAAAAGACACAACGATAAACCCCGCATTCGAGGGATGTTCCGTCGCAAAAAGTAAATAAGTATTGAAAAACGCCGCAGGATCCAGGAATGCGGTGGGTCCAGAGTGGCTGACCAGCATGAGACTGGCCCACTTACCAATTCACCACCGTTACCAGCACTGAAGAATTCTTCCGATCGAATCCAAGCTCTCTCGCTCTATGTCGATACGGCCTAGACACATTCAGGGGCCAATGGCAGGCTACCGTCAAGCCAGTGAAGATAAGTGTCGATGCTGTGGTAGCAGCCGAGATTCTTCTTCGCAAAGAGCCATGAGTCAAAGCTGTAGGCTACGTCGATGTGCTCATAGTCGAGGATGAAGGGGATGGTCGGCGGGAGCTTGGGGACGACGTCGCGAATATTGACGGTGCGCCAGGACGTGAGAGGGAGGGCGCCGAAGACATGCTTAAACTCGAGGTTGCCCACCTTGGGCGATGCCAGGGTACTGATCAGAGAGATGTCGAATTTTTGCTTGACGCTGTTCTCGAGAACAAAGAGCGTGGCGAGCGCGGAGCCGAGGCTGTGGCCGGTAACCACCGTGGGACGGTCGCGGCGGATGCGGCCCGCGGCGAATTCGCGCTCGACGCCGCGCTCGACGTCGCGCTCGGCCTCGCGCCGAAGGGCGAGCTGCTCGAGTTGGTCGCCGAAGGACCCAGTAAGCTCGGGCTCAGCAACCGCAGCCTGGCCGGGCGCGGTGTGCGGCACGGGCACGACCTTCATCGTGGAATAGATGTTGTCGAAGCCGAAGGCCACACGGCCAGCGGAGGGCACCTGTTTGAACGGCACCATGACGATGGAGGCGGCATCGTCGAGCCACTCGACGATACCTTCGGTGCCGCGGATGGCAATGATGCGGTTGTCGGGGTTGGCCGTCTCGTACACGACGATGCCGTAGAACTTCGGCGCTTTGATCTGGAAGAGGAAGTCTGACATGTTAATCCAGGCAGAGAGTTCCCAGCCGGGTGGAATACTTTTGGGAGCGGGACGTAGATCGTCGTTGTTGACGGCGTACATGTCGTAGGCGGCTGCGACGAACTGACCGTATTGAGCTGCCTGAACGGGGTCAAGAGGAGTGCTCATGGCGTGCCTCCCTGCTGCGGTGTATGCGCATGGTACCGGCGAGCGCGATAAAGTTCAAGTCGATTTTTCGCCAGAGGCGAATGACCGCACACGGGCTTCGCTGCGGTGATTTGGTCAACCTGTAGCCATTTGATGAAGGCGTTGCAGGTTCTGAGGGATCATAGCCGAGGGATCGGATGATCGCCGAGAGGTAACGGACAGGCGGCTCGGATGCTCCGAGGCGCCGCATCATCAAGATCTGTCCTGCTAAACGCCGATTGCGACCGTAACCCGCTCCCTAAGGGCCGGTCATGGGATACAGCCCAAAGACTTCACCGTACCTATCCCCTGGGCCGAGGAGGTGGATCGCGTCGGATTGATCGAGGTGCCAATCGGGCCGTTTCTGATGGGACAGTTCAGGAACGCATCCGGGAAGAACTCGAGCACAAAAAGCATTTCCTTCTATTTCGTGCCGAGGTTCTATGCCGAGGCTGTAGGCGGTGATGCCCGAATCTTGAAGCATCAAATTTGGTGAATTTGAACTTATTTTCAGAGGCGGCCGTGGAAAACACTTCGCAGCTAAATATCCGCTGCTGTGGATGTTACGTCTCCAAATCACACTACAACGCGTTTACCGATGATTTCGTTGGGTTTCGCTTTCTCTTCCGTCTTGATTCGGCGCCGGGAAAAAGGAACATTGTTCTTAGCCCTTTGATTTTTTCCTTAAGGAAAACTGCGATCCGCAGTATTAGCACTCAGGAGGGAACCAGATGGGCAAACCATACTTTAGCAATTTGCTTTTTCGTATCAGACTCTATGTTTTCGAGGTCTGCGAAACGATCGTCTTTGTTGCGCTCGTTCTCGCATTGGCAATTCATACAATCGAGCACATAGTTGAGTTCGGGCGGACCATTTTGTGATCTGCACCTTTAATCTTTCTCTGGGCGGGATGTCCATAGGCAACGCGCCCCGCGCGTATTCCCCCAATATTCCGCGCGAATCCCGTGTCCACCAGAAGTCGCTGCTTGGCACATCTTTCCGGCGCGCCGTGCAGCGTAAGACCCAAGGCCGAAGGGACCGGCATTTGGCAAGCTTTCGGGAGTCTCCTCTTACTGGTCACGGATTCGTGCCGCAGAGCCAACATATCAGTACAAATCGCATGGCGATTCCAAGGCAGTGTGGCTTTGCTGGAGCATTCGTTATTCAGCTGCGAAGCGATTTGTCAGGTGGGAGATGGGCCGCATTCTGGCGATCATGTGAGTGTGAGGGCCACCGGCTTTGCGTCTGCCTGGTTGAGCGAAACGCCGAAACCGGATTGGCCCTCCATTTCTCTGTTCGACCCTGCGTGGCTCAGTCTCCGTCCCCGGAGTTCACGACCGGCTTCGCCAGGTAGGCGTGGGATTCAGCGGGGTTGCTTTTCAAAGCTGCAAATCCGATGATCTCACCCTTTTCGTTGATGGAGCATGCGGACTCCAGATACAAAGCGGAGTTTTGAGGAACGAGGGTATTCAGGTCAGTTGCGGTTCCGTTGCGCCAGAGCACGGCTCGCGGGCTGAAGCTGGCGCTGATGGACACGCCAAGCACAAGGCCGTTGTTGCCGATGGCAATGGCGGAGCTGTACGAGTCACCAGTCAGAGTTCCGAGATCGGTGATGTGGTCCCGCTGCCAAAGAAAACCATGAAAGCTTGCATCGCCGGTGGTGTCCGAGGTTCCCACAACCTGCCCGTCATCGTTCAGGCCAGTAGCGTAGATCCCGGCAAACCTCCCGTCTCCGCCAAGGTTGCCCAGGTCGATCGCGTTGCCGTTCCGCCACAGAACAGCATGAAGCGGCGTGAGATTGTTTTGCTCAATCGTATTGAACGGTCCGCAGTTTCCGCTGGCGCCCACAGCCTGACCGAGATCGTTGATCGCGAACGCAATGCCGTCCGGATCGCCATCAACGGTGGAAAGCTCCTGGAGCCGCATCTGCGACCAAGGGAAAGGCTTCATCCAGAGGACCGGCTTGAACTCGATGATCTGCGGCGAAACGGATGCGCCCGGACATGTTGAGTCCACTTCGCTGTTTTCCGCCGTTCCGGCCGCCATGCCGAAATCGTTGATCTCGAGCGCTACGCCGTTGCTGCCCTCCGTGCCCGCGCTGTTGCGCAGTTTCGGGAGCGCGACCATCGTGCCGTTTTGCCACAGAAAGGGCGCGCAGCTGTTGCCGCTGTGGGTGAGACCAAGCGCGGTGGATCCGCAGAAGTCTTCGCCATTCGGATCCGGGGTTTGCGTGTCGGCTTGCCCTACTGCCTGCCCCCAGATGTTGACGCCGTAGGCAACGCTGTTTGGCCCCCCCAGTCCGGGACTGCTAATCACCTTCGTGTTTGTTCCTTCCCACAAAACAGCGTGTGATATCCATTCGGCGGGGTTGTTGGGATTGGCGAGAACGGTCTCGCCACTGATCAGCCCATTGCCGCTGACGGTAAATGGCTGGCCTTGCGACCAGGACGGGCCCACAGGCCCCAAGTCCACGATAGTGTACCTCGGGAAATCCGTGGATTGTGCCATTGCGCAAACCGGCGCTGCCAGTGTGGCCAGTGCCAGACTTAGCCGCGCCAGGCGCGGCCACTTCGGTGCGAATTGAATGGATATCATTTTCCTTCTCCTGTTTTCGGGACTCTAGGTTTCGGGGTGGGAAGTCTGCGTGCGTCCTCGGATTCGAAGCAGTGCAGCAGCGAAGTAAGGCAGATCTGAGCCGGACCGCCTTCGGGGCTCCAGAAATGGAGCTTGCCGGTGGCGAGCCACTCTCTTAAGAGGGCGGAAGGGAGGTCTTCGCCAAGGCCGTCGCCCGCTAGCGTCATCGCTTCCACATCGGCGCAGCAGACGGGGCACCAGGCTACGATGGTTTTGCCCCTGCGCACAACCAGAAGGCTTTCGGTTTCAATCGTGATCCTTGTCGTCTTGGCCACCATGGCACGCTCCGATCAGCCCATTGCTACCGCGGCTGCTTCGTATTGAGCGCATCGTGGACGAAGCCGCCGGAAAAGTCTTCAATGCGCAGCTCAATATTTCTCAATGAGTTTCAAGAGAGGTTTTGTAGCAACAAATGTAAGGGTTTACGACAGATTGAGGGGTAATCGCAAGAGTAGCCTCAAGGAGTGGTAGAGACTGTGGTAGATTGCGCTTACGTTTAATCGGCCCGCTGCGACGGGTACATTCTCGGATCTTCGAGCTGTTGGCTCCTCAAAATATGGCTATGGCACCCAGGATCGTTTACGAATTCGGGCCGTTCCGCATGGACCCCGAAAAGCAGACGCTGCTCCGGGAAAACGACCCCGTTGCGGTTACTCCCAAAGCCTTCGAGACGCTGCTCGCCCTGGTGCGCCGGAGCCGCGACTTAGTCACTAAGGAAGAACTCCTCAAGGAAGTGTGGCCGGACTCGTTTGTCGAAGAATCGAACCTGAGCCAGAACATCTTCCTGCTGCGTAAAGCCCTGGG
>PLKU01000051.1:7514-8185 GCA_003140705.1 Acidobacteriaceae bacterium | reverse complement strand
GGCCGATGCCGATCCACCACACAAAATTAATGATCGCGAAGCCCCACGCCACCGGGATCGTGATGGCCCAGATGCCCACCCCCTTCAGGAACAGCCACGTCACGGCAGTCATTAAGACCCCGACAACGCCGCCCGCAACCAGAAACCCGAACCACCACCCCAGCGGCGTGTGGCTCGTCAGCACGATCCGGGAAACCTCCTCGGTCACTGACTTGAACGTGTGTCCCGGCGCGATAACCCGGTACTCTCCCGTGACCGGATCCACCATCGGATTGTTGACGGGTGCGTCTTTCGTCGCCATCGTTTCTTTTCGCCCTCTTGAGGCTTCCTACTGCCTGCTGCCTGTTCGCTCCCAGCTCCCGGCTCCCGGCTCCCAGCTAACTCGTGTATTCCCCCAGCGCCTTCGCCAACTCTTCATTAATGTTCAGCACGCCCGCCACATACGTTGTGCGCGGCCGTGTGTTGATGTCCGCCAGCACTCCGTACGTCCGCTCCTGCGTCTTGATCTTCGCTACCCGGCTGTCCTTATCGTTGATGTTTCCGAAGATGATCGCGTCCGTCGGGCAGGACTGCTGGCACGCCGTCCGAATCTCTCCATCGCGAATGTCGCGATTCTGCTTGTCCGCCTCGATCTTCACCGCCTCGATGCGCTGCACGCAGTAGCTGCACTT
>PLKU01000051.1:0-7487 GCA_003140705.1 Acidobacteriaceae bacterium | reverse complement strand
CATCATGTTCAGGCCCTCCGGCGTATGCACCGTCGCGCCCACCGGACACACCTGCTCGCACGGTGCGTTCTCGCAGTGGTGGCAGGTCATCGGCTGGAAGTGCGCCCGCGGCGCGGCCAGATCGCCTTCGAAGTATGTATCGATGCGGATCCACTGCATCATGCGGCCGATCTTCACCTGCTGCCGTCCCACCACCGGAATATTGTTCTCCGCATAGCACGCGGCCACGCACGCGTTACAGCCCACGCACGAATTCAGGTCGATCGACATCCCCCACGCGTTCTTGTCGTATCGATACGCCGGGAACATCGTCTCGTCCGGCTCCGGCACGTCGCGCCCCTCGCCCTCGTGCGCAAACTCCGGATTGCTCTTGAACTCCTCGAGCGTCGCGTAGCGAATAATCCCGCGATCCAGCGACTCATTTCCCTCGATCGAGTGCGTCCCGCTCCCGTCGCCGCCCGCCTTCACCGATCGCTGATCGATGTGGTGACTCTTCGTTACGCAGATGTCGTAAATGTCGCCCGTCTTCCTGAGGCTTGCCCCCGCCTGCGCCCACGGCGCGCCCGACTGCTGGATCAGATACGCGTTGTACCCAACCCCACCCGCCACGCGCCCGCTCCTGCGACCCTGGCCCAGAGTGACCACCACGACGCCGTCCGTCTGCCCGGGAACCGCCAGCGCTCCGGCGATGACCCTTTTCCCGCCCACCGTGATCTCAACCGCGTCGTTCTCCGCCAGCCCGAACTTCTCCAGCGTTGCGTAGCTCATCTGCGCCGCGTTGTCCCACGAGAGGTTCGTCACCGGCCGCGGTATCTCCTGCATCCAGCCCACGTTCGCGTAGCGCCCGTCATACACGTTGCTGTCCGGCCGGAACGCCACTTCGAGTGCATCGCCGCCCCCAGCCCCGCTCGTCCCCGCCGCGCTCGCCGCACCCGCTCCAGCCTTCGCCGTCACGGTTTTCCCAGCAAACGCCGTCCCGTCGATCCACCCATCGTGCAGCGCCTTGCGCCAGCTGGTGGTGAAGTCGCCCTTAACATATGTCTTCGCGTTCGCCACCACCACGTCGTACGCCGACGCCTCCGGATTCTCCAGCAGCGTCTGCAGCACCTCATGCGCGCTGTGCCCGCCATACATCGGCGCAATCATCGGCTGAATAATCGAGATCGTCCCGTCATACGCCCGCGCATCCGACCACGACTCCAGATAATGCGCCGCAGGAATATGCCACTGCGCAACCTGTCCCGTCTCGTCCATATGCGAGCCCAGGTGCGCAGTCGTCTTCGCCTTTTCGAACGCTGCGGCAAATTCCAGGTCGGCAGGCGCGTCATAAATCGGGTTGGCGTTCAAAATCACCAGCCAATCCACCTTGCCCGCATTCAGATTGGCCACCAGCGCCTGCAAATCCGCCGACTGATCAGAAGGCATCGGATTTACCGAATCTGTCTCGAAAGCCGTCTTGCCCAGGTTGCCGAGCGCATCGTTGATGGCCAGTGCGAGTACTGCGACAGATGAATCCTGATACAGCCCTGGGATCACCACGCTCTTGCCCGCGTGGGACTTCAAGTCCCTGGCCAGCGCGGCAAGGAATTTCTTCTGCTCGTCGTTCCACGCATAGGACGGAGCGTCAATGCCCGCCACACCCACAGCCTTTGCCAACTCCGCGACAAATGCTGGAATCTCGCTTGCCCGCAGCCCCAGCCGATGCTCGGCCTTCAGTCCAGTTGTTGTCGGCGTCGACTCAATCGAGTACAGCCGATTCAGCGTCTCTGGATCCTTGCGCCGCTTGGCATAGTCGCCGACAAGTTGATGGAATCCCGGGTAGGATGCGCCGGAAAGAAAATCCGCATCGAGAGAAACAACAACATCGGCATCAGCGAGCGAATACTGCACATTCAACCCACTTGACAGTGGAGTTCCCGCAACTGTCGGGTCGTACTGGACCAGCGTCGCCTTCGGATACACCGCCTGGACTGCCTTCCACTGCCGCGCCAGCGTAGGCGACGTAATCGTCGCACTCAGGAAATAGATCCCCGTCCCGTCCTTGCTCTCCGCCAGCTTGATGCGTAGCCCTTCAGCAAACTCCGCCCACTCCCGGTTCTCGCCGCGATAAATCACGTGTTGCGAACGATCCGGATCGTAGAGATCCAGCAGCGTCCCTTGCGAAAACGGATCGGACGAACCTTGGTTATAGGCGTGCTCCGGATTGCCATCTACCTTGATCGGACGGAACTGGTCACTCTTGACCAACAGGGGCACCGCACCCGTCACAAACGGATGCGCCGTCGCAAAGTACATCGGCTTGCCCAGAATCAGATCTTCCGGCGCCTTCACATAGGGATAGATGGGTTCGTCCGGCTGCTTCGTGCATCCGGCCAGTCCGGCCAGCGCCATTGACGCACCCATCAGCTTCATGAACCCGCGCCGCGAAACCGGATCGACCCACTCCTGCGCCGAGCCCGGGAACTCCTTCTCCACCGCAGCCTGAAACTCAGCTGTATCGGCCAGTTCATCCACCGACCGCCAATATCGCTTGCCCTTCACGGCCTTCAACTCCTGCCGCACGACAGCCAGCGTCATCGGCGTCAGTTCGTTCTTGTCGTTTCCGTTCATGCGTCCGCTCATCGGTGGCAGACCTCGCAGCTTGTCAATTCTTTCGGGGTGCGAATCTTGTAGTGATCCACCAGAAAATGCCCCAGCTCATCCTGGCTGGTGAACTTTTGATATTCGACGTGATACTGATTCAGCGCTGTCACCCCCGTGCCGGCATCGCTCACCAAAGCCGCGGTCCGCAACAGCGAAGGCATGTTCAGCGAAGCAACTTCCGCTGGGATGGTCGCCGGATCCTTTGTTGTGCAATTCACGCTTTGCGCCGTCGGCAGGCCGCTCTTTTCGTCACCCACCGAACACCACACTGGCCGATCTTCCGCCGGGCTTTCCCACGCCATGTTGTAGATCTCGCCAGTCGGCCGGATATTCTTTGCCGGATTTCGGTGGCAGTCCAGACACCACTCCATCTGCAGCGTGTTCTGCGCATACATCAGCGGCATCTGGTCCACGCGTCCGTGGCAGCTTGAGCAACCAAGCCCCTTGTTCACGTGAATCTCGTGGCTGAAGTAAACAAAATCAGGCAGGTCGTGAACCTTGGTCCAAACCAGCGACTGACCCGTGGCCCAGCTGCTCCGCACCGGCTCGAGCAGTTGCGCGTTTGTCCAGATTTGCGAGTGGCAATTGATGCAGGTCTTTGTAGGAGGGATTCCGGCGTAGCTCGACTTCTCTACCGTGACGTGACAGTACTGGCATTGCAGCCCCAGCCCCTGCACGTGATGCTTGTGGCTGAATGGCACCGGCTGGTCTGGGCGCTGGCCTTGCCGCGTCACCCAGGGCGAGCGCTGCAACTGGTCCAGAGTGACCCCCAGGGCAATCACGATCAGCCCCGTCAACACCAGGCTCGCGCGAGCCAGTGCATTGGAGCTGCGGTCAAATATCTGCGCCATGAATGCTTTCCCTGCTTCTTTTTTGGCTGAATGGATGTGCGGACTTCGCTGCCCGTCTCGCACGTTGTCTACTGAACTTCTCCCTGAGCAAGATTCAAAGAAGAGTTCACTTTTTTGTTTTAAGTGCGCTCGCTGTGCTGACGATCACACAAGTTGTGTACAAAATCCGTTCTTGGGCATGATTCACCCGAGAGGTGGAGAACCCCGAAAGCTCAATATAGCAGCCGCAGGCCATTTCGTCCCGCTTCGATTCGCAAAATCATAAAAAAACTTCGCCGCGGAACTGCATGGTAATCCACTGAAAAGAAAGCAGCTTGTGATAAGGGGCAAAGTGGAGAAAGCAAACCCGTACCCCTGGATGACCGCGTACCAGAGACTGGGATTTACCTAACAAATTAACACGCCCAATCCACATCCGGCCACTAGGGGTGGACCGTCTTGGACACTCCACAACAACAAGAGCAATTGCAGATCTTCCTCTGCGCCATCGACTCGGTAAGGGTCTCAGCAAAGGACTGGTCCGGCAAAGTTGACGGCCAACCAACCATGACCAGAAACACATCCAGCACAAACAGCGCGATCGCAAAGTCATTCAGAAGCGTCGCCTGGCGCAGATTCGGCCAGAGCTGATTCGCTGCCCAGAACAGAAAGGCAATCGCCAGCATCGTTGCCTTGAAAAACTCCCCGCGGGCGGGCCGGTGCGCCACCTGGTACATGAGGTAAGCCACCGCGATCAACGCCAGTGAGGACGCCGCAAGAAAATCATGACTACCCGCAGGAAACATTGCCGGAAAGGCATCCCACACAAAAAGTACCGAGACATCTGCAAGAGTCGCCGCACCTAGAATCACCGGAAGAACCCTTTGGGCTCGATCGAGACGGTTGTACATAAGTCATTATTGACCGCCGCTCAAAAGGAAATCATAAGGAGCCTGAGCCGACAACCTGATGCGTTAATATTCGTAAGGAAGTTGTAAACGACTGCTCTCAGTCACAAACAGAATCGATTGCGGACCCTCATCAAACTGTCCAGAGTCCGGATTGCACCCCTCTATCGAATCTAGCCCGGAAGAAGGAAAGATCATGAAATACGCCGGATTGCTGGTGATGCCAGCCGGATTCTTTCTCGCGATTGCCGCGCTCGTGCTTTTTCCCGCACCAGCATCGCGCGGGGCATTCGTGGGCTGCGGGCTGCTTGTTGAGGCCCTGGGACTGGTCGTTGCCGTTCGCGGCCATATGGAAGCGCGCGGAGAAAGCCTGCAATGACCCCTCTTGTACCCGTCGCTTCCGGACTTTCTGAATCCACGTTTGCGCTCTGCCTTGTTCTGCTGGTTCTGGCTCCGCTGGCCATTGCCGGCGTTGCCCTCATCAACACGGGACTGGGCCGCTCACGTTCAGCCGCACAGGCCCTGCTCGGCAGCCTCGTCGTCGTGGCCGTCGCCGTAATCGTCTTTGCCCTTGTTGGCGCAAGTTTGATAGGAAACCTGCCGGGCACACCTGGAGGCGCCGGCCGCATTTTTCAAGTCGCTGGCAAGCCCTGGAACTGGATTGGTGCCGGGCCCTTTCTCCTCATTGGCCTTGGTTCCGCGCCGCTCGAATCGCAATTGGCCCTGATCTTTGAATTCCTGGCTGTTGCTCTGGCCGCCCTCATCCCCTGGGGCTCGGGAGCAGACCGTCTCAAACTTACTGCAGGCGCGGCCATTACCGCGGTCCTTGCCGCCATCGCCTTTCCTCTCATCGCACATTGGACCTGGACCGGCGGATGGCTCAGCCAATTGGGCGTCAACTTCTCCCTCGGCGCCGGCTTTCTCGATCCCGGCGGTGCCGCCTCAGTTCATGTTCTCGGCGGCCTCAGTGCTCTCGCCATTGCATGGATTGCCGGTTCCCGAAGGGGCAAGTTTCCCAAGGAAGGCTTTTCTACAGCCATGCCCGGCCACAACGCCGTCTACGTCCTCTTCGGTTGCCTGCTCGCGCTCGTTGGCTGGTTGGCTTTCAACCTGGCCGGTGCAATCCTCTGGATCCATGCGCCTCTGGCCATGCTTCCTGTCACCGCCCTCAATACAATCCTCTCCGCCTCAACAGCCGTCGCTGCCACCTTTGTCGTCACTCGCATTCGATTCGGCAAGCCTGACGCCAGCCTCTGCGCGAACGGATGGCTCACCGGACTCGTTGCCTCTAGTGCCGCAGCGGCCACAGTCACACCCATTCAGTCGCTCCTCGTCGGCCTCGTCGCCGGCATTGCCACCCCACTACTTGTTGAAGTTCTTGAGCTGGCCGTCTCCGTCGACGATCCCTCCGGCGCCCTTTCGGTCCACGCCGTCGGCGGCCTCTGGGGTCTCATTGCCGCGGGCATCTTCACTGGACAACCAGGTCAATTCATTGCCCAACTTGTGGGCGTGGCCGCGCTCCTCGGCCTCATCCTGCCTCTCGTCTATCTGCTTTTCTGGGTTCTCAATCGCTGGGTACCCTTCCGCGTAGACGCTGACGGCGAGCGCATCGGCATGGACCTGCACGAGCTCGGCGGTGGCGCCTACCCAGAATTCGTCATTCACCGTGACGACTCTTACCGCTAAATTGGGATTTGTTCTGTAATCTGTCCCAAGGGCAAACACCACATGGGAATCATCAGCCATCTCTTTTACCCCTGGGGCATCATCCTCCAGGCAGTGGCGATCCTCCACTTCATCCGGCGCCGTCCGGATATGTATTGGATCTTCATCATCCTGTTTCTGGGTCCGGTCGGTGCGTTGATCTACCTCTGCGTCGAGGCGCTGCCCGACATTGGGCTCGCGCGCCAGTCGTTCAAAGTCTTTCCCCGCCGCAAGCGCATCAACCAGCTCGAAGTTGCCATCCGCGACAATCCCTCCGCCGGAAATTACGAGGAGCTCGGCAATCTTTATATGGATGACGGCAGCCTCCAGATGGCACGAGCCGCATTCGACAAAGCTATTGGCGCTCGTGCCGATACCCTGGATACCTTTTACCGGCGCGGCCTGTGCGCGCTGTTATTGGGAGATGCCGCTGCCGCGATTCCAGACCTGGAACGGACCGTCGCCAAGGAATCGGACTACGATTTCCATCGCGCCGCGGGCATGTTGGCCCACGCCTACGCCCTCACTGGACAAAGGGAAAAGGCCGAAGCCCTGTTCACACGGGCCCTCATCCTGTCCACGTTGTCGGAGACGTATTTGAATTTCGCAGAATTGCTGGCGTCGGAGGGACGCAACGCTGAAGCCCGCAAATGGGCACAGAAAGTTCTGGATAAGGAGCCTACGATGCCCGGCTATCTGCGCCGCCGGGAGCGCCCCTGGTTCCGCAGCGCGAGAGAGTTCCTCAAACGGGTTCCAGCCTGAGAGCCTAACCAATCTGCAGACCAGACGCCCTACTTTTTCGCCAGCATCAGCATCACGACAAACACCACAACCGGCACCAACAACAACCCGGCAACCAGCAGCGCCTTCCGCCCGCCGGGTATCCGCATTCCGCGTGAAACGGGCCGCCGAACTCCGTCTTCCACGCCCACCTGGTCCTGGTGCTCCAGTTCCCACGCCATCTCTGCTGCCGTCGCGTAGCGGCGCCGCGGTTCACGCACCAGTGCACGGCTCAGAATTTCCTGCAGTTCCGGTGAAATCTCCGGCCTCAGTTTCCGGGCGGGCTTGGGATCGTGCAGCAATCTCTCGTTCATGACTGCCAGTGGATTTGATCCGCAATAAGGTGTCTCCCCGGTAAGCATCTCGTAGAGCATCACGCCGACCAGCGAGAAAATGTCCGTGCGAGGGTCGAGCGGCCGGCCCGAAGCCTGCTCGGGCGACATGTACGCCGGCGTTCCCATCACCACGCCCACTTCAGTTTGGCTGACCGAAGTCAACGTGGCGCCGCCCAGTTCGGCCGCGCGAACATCCTTTGCTAGTCCGAAGTCCAGCACCTTGACGCGGCCTTCGCTCGAGACCATGACATTGGCGGGCTTCAAAGTCGCGATGCACGATGCCCTTC
>PLKU01000121.1 GCA_003140705.1 Acidobacteriaceae bacterium | reverse complement strand
AGACGATGCGGCGCAGGTCTTCGAAGCCGGTGCGGATAAGGTCAGCGTGAACTCCGCAGCGCTCGCCGACCCAATTCTGATCGACGCCATCGGCCGCAGCTTTGGCGCGCAGGCCGTTGTTGTCGCCATCGACGCACGCCGCGATCCCGACGCCGCCGATCCTGTCCGCGACGCGCAGGTCTTTGTGCAGGGCGGCCGCAAGCCGGCAGGCCGTCGCGTCGTCGAGTGGGCGCGCGAGGCTGAAGCGCGCGGTGCCGGCGAAATCCTGCTTACCTCGATGGACTCCGATGGCATGCGTACGGGATTCGATTGCGAACTGACCGCCGCCGTGAGCGAGGCGGTCGGCATTCCAGTCATTGCTTCGGGCGGCGCTGGCACAGTCGACCACTTCACCGATGTATTCGGCCGCGGCAAGGCCGATGCGGCCCTCGCGGCCAGCATCTTTCACTTCGGCGTTTCCAGCGCTCGTTCACTTAAGGAGGAGCTGGCCAAAGCCGGCGTCTCCGTGAGGTTGCCATGCTGATTCCTTCCATAGATTTGCTGGGCGGTCGCATTGTCCAGCTGGTGCAGGGCGAAAAACTGCGTCTTGCCTTTGATGATTTTGAATATTGGATCGAGAAGTTTTCCAGGTTTCCGTTAGTCCAACTGATCGACCTTGATGCAGCCATGCGTCAGGGCGATAATTCCGAGCTCGTCGCACAAATAGCCAAGCGGCTTCCAGTCCAGGCTGGCGGCGGCATTCACTCCATCGATCGCGCTCGGCAAGTGCTGGATGCGGGTGCCCAGCGCGTCATCATTGGCTCTGCGCTCTTTTCTGAGCATGGCACGGTCAACGCCACATTTGCTGCCAATCTGGCCAACGCCATCACAGCAGATTGCATTGTCGCTGGCATCGACACCAAGAACGGCAGAATTGCCGTCAAGGGTTGGAAGGCCCAGGTCGCACTCACCCCCGACGAAGCGATTCCCCAACTGGAGGCGCACGCAAGCGCATTTCTCTACACCCACGTCGACGGTGAGGGGCTCATGCAGGGCTTCCCCATCGAAACCGCGGCGCGCTTGCGCAAGCTCACAAAGAGGCAGCTCATTGTGGCCGGCGGCATTCGCAGCCAGCAGGAAGTGGATGCGCTCGATTCGCTCGGCGCGGATGCGGTCGTCGGAATGGCTGTCTACACTGAGTTGCTCGCAGTTTAAGGTGCGGATCGAATCTGAACCGGGGCGCCTGCATCTCAAAAACCGGTGCATGGGATATCCTTGAAGGGCAAGCTTCCCCGACTCTGAACGAGAGGAACGTGAAACATGGCGAGCAGACAGAGCGGGATCAGGTTGGCGAAACGGCTGGACGAAGTTGGGTTTTCTGACATTGTGAAGGTTCGCGACAAGGTGGTCGAGCTGCGCGCGGAAGGTCACAAAGTACATGGAATGCATGGGGGCGAGCCGTACTTTGAAACTCCTGGCGACATCAAATACGCGGCCATACAGGCGCTGGTCGAAAACCAGACGCACTATCCTCCGTCGACCGGCATGCCGCCGCTGCGCAAGGCTCTTGTAGAAAAGCTGGCCGCCAAAAACAGCATTCGCGTTACCCCGGCAGAAGTCCTCGCCACCGTCGGCTCATCGCAGGGATTGTATGCGGCGTTTCAAAGCGTGCTCAATCCCGGCGACGACGCTCTCATCTTCTCGCCTTACTGGACGCCCATTCGCGACCTTGTCACAGGTGCGCAGGCGCGGCCATTGCAGGTTGCCACCATCAGCGCGCGTCGCAACGGCATTCGCAAGACATTGGAAAACTTCTCGACTCCTCAAACGCGGGCCATCTACTACAACACGCCTCAAAACCCTGGCGGCGTCGTCTTTACTCGCGCTGAGGCGGAAGAGGTTGCGGCGTTCGCCATTGAGCGCGACCTGATCGTCATTGCTGATGAGGCCTATGAAGACCTCGTCTATGAAGGAACGCATTTCTCCATCGCATCGCTGCCTGGCATGGCGGAGCGGACCATCACTTGCTTCACGTTCTCCAAGACCTATGCCATGACGGGCTGGCGCGCCGGATATGCTGTGGCCAAAGAACCATTCATGACCGCGCTGCGCAAAATTGTCCTCTACACCACCAACGGCGTCGCCACGCCAGTGCAATACGCAATGCTTCAGGCGCTAACCATGCCGGAGACCAAGATCGCACGGATTCGCGAGGAGTATCGAAGGCGGCGCGACCTGCTTGTCGCCGGCCTCAATGAAGTAGGCCTTGAATGCGAACCGCCGGCAGGCGCATTCTATGCTTTTCCCAACGCGGAGAAAATACACAAAGTCAGCCGCACCGCCGCGCAGATTCTGCTCGACAAGGCGCACATCGCCACCGTCCCGGGATCAGTGTTTGGCGGCCAGGGCGAAGGCCATCTGCGCTTTGGATACGCAGTGACCATCAAGGAAATTGAGGACTGCGTCGACGCTTTGCGTGCGTTCTTTAAGTAACGATTGTTTGCTCCTACTCTTCCGCCTCGCCAACCGCGCGGTTGGTCTCAACGCGTGAGGCACGCAGCAGTCGCGCGATCTGCTTCAGATGAAGCTGTACCGCATAAGCACGCAGAATCTCGGCTTGTGAGAACTCGATGCCTGTGTGCCGCACCGCGTTCATGCGCGCCTCCAGTTCAGCAATGTCCTCTTCCAGGTTCAACCCTTGAGGCGGTACATTGAAGCGCCACTCGTGAATGCGTCCTGCCACATGCTGGAAGCCCTTCTGAATGTCTCCGGCCAGCTGCCCAAGTGCCGGCTCCAATTGCTGCGCAAATCCATCTTGACGACTATCTTTGACCGCGATTTCCAACGCCACCAACGCGTCGAAGAGCGATCGTCCAAACTGCGAGAGCATGCCTAGTCCCTCGCGCCAGCCTGGGCCGCCAGAAGGCTCATGCCGCATCGCCTCCAGCAGTTGGTTATTCCCCCGCAGCATGGCCAGCGCATCTTCGCGCACCGTGGACAAGTCCTCGGCCGGCGCCCCGCGAAAGCCTTTCAGAATGGCCTCGAAGAATGCGCCCAGCACCAGGAACTCCTGTGCCAGGCCGTCGCGCAGCCGCAGCCGTGCGCGATCAGGAAGCACAAGCGTGGTCACCGCAAGAGCCACCACAATACCCAGCACAACCTCGCCTACTCGGTCGAGCGCCAGGCTCCAGCGAGGCCCGGTCTTTTGCACCAGCATGATGATCGTGATCGTCACGCCGGCCAGCCGCGAACTGCTGCGCAATCCCAGCAGGCCGCAAACAATGACTGCCGCAAGTACAGCGAGAATATAGTTCCACGGAAGCGTGCCGAACAGTGAAAACGCAAACCCCAGTATCGTACCAATCAGCGTGCCAAGGATGCGGTCGCGCGACGCATTCACCGTCGAGCCCACGTTCGATTGCAGCACGATGATCGCGCTGATCGAGCCCCAGTATCCGTCATGCAGTCCGAACTGGTGCGCCAGCCACCAGCACAGCGCCGCAGCGAGTGCGGTCTTTGAGGCGTGGATCAGCAGCCGCTGCCGCTCCCACGACAGAAGTTTCGGCCGCTCGGTCTTCTCCACGCGCAGCTTGATGGCAAGCTGCTGCTGCGACCACGTCTTGTCTGTCATCAGGCGCATGAAGCGAATCCGCATTGCAAGTCTCTCATAAGATACAGAATCGCTCATCGCAGGCATTTCTCAAGTGACCACTCTCACGCGTTCTTTTTGCGCCCCTTGAGCCGGCATTCTTATTGCACCGGTGCAACAATCTCGCTTCGCAGTCTTCATTTCAACATCTAAAGCACATACGCCGTTCGTTCACCCCCATGCAGGCGCCGGTTTCGACTCGCATGCAAACGGAGCACACTTCCATATGATTCGCACTGGTTCCATCCTTTTTCTTTCTCTGCTTCTGGCATCAACGGTTTCAAACCGATTCCTCTACGCGCAAGACGCCGCAGCTCATCCTGCGCCTCAATCGTCCTCGGAACCCGCCGCTACGCTGCCGGACGCACCTTCCGCAGCCCTGCAAGACTCGGGGCAGGCCAGGCAGCCTGCGGATCAAGACCGGGATTACGAGGGCAAGCAGACCCGCCGCATCCTCTGGATTGTTCCCACCTTCCGTTCGGTCAGCGTCGACGAGAAGCTGCCTCCTCTTTCCGTACACGACAAATACAAGCTCATGATGGACGACAATTTCGATTATTCGAACTTCATCTATGTTGGTCTTT
Organism: Acidobacteriaceae bacterium; assembly: GCA_003140705.1. Taxonomy (GTDB): domain Bacteria; phylum Acidobacteriota; class Terriglobia; order Terriglobales; family Acidobacteriaceae; genus Telmatobacter. Next base: position 12,331 of record PLKU01000121.1, on the reverse strand, counting down.
TGGCAGGAATGTCGCAGGTGGAAGGCTCGTATCCCGAGTTTCATACCGGTGCTCCGGCCTATGCCCGCTACTACTGGCACAATTTTGCTGACACTTTAGACGGCAACCTGATGACGGAGCTCCTCCTGCCACTGGCAACCAAAGAGGATCCGCGCTATTACACGCTTGGCCATGGCGGCTTTTCACGCGGACGGGATACGCGATATCCCGGCTCCTTGTTACCCGTACCGACGAGGGCGGCCGCAGCTTCAACTTTTCTGAGATTGTGGGCAATGGTGCGGCTGCGGGTATCTCCAATTTTTACTATCCAAGCCAGGAGCGAAGCTGGACAAAGACTGGACAGCGCTGGGTAACCCAGGTCGGCCTGGACGGCTTTTCAAACTTTTGCAAAGAGATTTGGCCGGATGTGAACTCAAGGTTGTTCCACAACAAGTACCGAGTCAAGGGTGATGAATCGCTCACACATCCTTTACGCACTCCTTCTCTTTTCGGGTCGGAACCCACTTCAGTGGCGACAACCCGCACAAACTGCATGGCAGTTGAGTTGTACTAGCCGCGCGGCGCACCCGCCTGCGGTGGACGCTGGTCTTGGCGCGCTGATAGACTAATAGGGTTGCAGTCGCAGCGCCTTTGCCGTTCGGGTCCGCCTGCAAGTCAGATCGAGAAGGACAAGAAGAGACCCTGTGGATACTCAAACCCGTCACGCCCTCAAGAAAGACAGTTTCGCCCAGGCCACCGCAAGCAGCTTCGGTTGGCTCAGTGGTCACCGCTCCGGCGTTCTGCGCTGGGGCATCAGTATTGTTCTCGTAGTTTTGCTTGGCGTCGGAGCGCTCATTTTCTGGAATATGCGCTCAACCGCCGCCGATGCGGTACTCGGCGCTGCGATGGACACCTACGGCTCGCCTTTGGCCTCTCCCGGCGTCCCGGTTGAAGATGGGGTTTTTGCCACCGCCAACGACCGTTCGAAAGCTGCCAGTTCGCAGTTCACAGCGGTGGCCAAGCAGTATGGCTGGCTGCCCCAGGGCGCCAAGGCTCATTACTTCGCCGGAATCACCGATCAGGAACTCGGGCAAACCGCCTCCGCCGAGTCAGAGCTCAAAATAGCGGCCGGTTCCTGGGACCACAATCTCTCCAATTTGGCTCAACTGGCGTTGGCCGGCATCTATCACCAGACGGCCCGCGACTCCCAGGCCATCGACCTCTATAAAGCAATAGCAGCCAAGCCTTCAGAGACGGTTTCAGCGGACGTGGCCCAGCTTGACCTCGCCGACTTGTATGCGGCAACTGGCAAGCCGGACCTGGCGCGCGCCCTCTGGGCAAAGATCAAGGACTCCAACAAGGATGGCGCAGCTGGCGCCATCGCCGCCCAGAAGTTGACCGCCAAGTAGCCGGGTTGCCGGGCAGCAGCTTTCCGCTCGCGGAGCCTAAGGCTTCGCGAGCGTTGCTTTTGCGCGCTTTCTTTGCGCCAAAAGACAATTCTTGGCCGCAGATTTTGAGCATTCTCGAATCCGCCTGCGTCTGGTGAACTATGAGCGCCAGCCAGGCAGTATTCTCAGGTTGGATGGAGATAACAGACAGCACTGTGCTCGACCAGTCCCGCCACTATGCGGATGAAGAGAGGCTCGTGGCACTGGTCAACCAGTACGCCAGCACACTCTATCGCGTGGCCTACTCCGTCCTGCGCAATCCCGCCGACGCCGAAGACGCCGTGCAGGAGGCCTTTGTGCGCGTGCTGCGCCATCGCGATACTTTGGGCGAAGTGCGCGACCAGCGCGTCTGGCTCATTCGCATCGTCTGGAACATAGTGCTCGACCGCAAGCGCCGCGCCAAGACTCGCCCTGAGACCGATGATGTGTCCGAACTGGCGCGCGTCTTGCCTTCGGACGGATTGAGCGCTGAACAGATCGCTGCCGCCGCACAGCACTATGCCCACGTCCTGGCCTGCGTCGAACAGCTGCCCATCAAGGAGCGCGAGGTGCTCATGCTTTCAGCGTTTGAAGAGCTGAACAGCGTTGAGATTGCGTCGGTGCTCAAAATTACCGAGTCCAGCGTCCGCTCACGTCTGTTCCGCGCCCGGAACCTGATAGCTGATTTGCTGCAGCATACGAGGAGTTTGCGATGAATCACCCAAACCAGAACGCTTCCACCAACGACCCCATCTCCGGTTCAGCCGAGGATACGTTGCGCCTCATCGCCAGCCTGCCCGCTCCGGCAGGCCTCGAACACCGCGTACAAGGCGGGCTCCGCTCCCATGCCCACTCTGCCCGCCGCCAGGCCCAGGTGCTTTCCTGGCCAGCCGCGAAGCAGGCGGGCAATCACTGGATTCGCAGCGCTGCCGCCGCGGCCATTGTGTTTGTTGTCGCCGGTGGTGGCTGGGGAATCTATTCGCGCGTCCAGAAGCCCGAGTCGGCGAAGGTGATTGTCCTGCCCCATGCGCAAGCGCCTGGCGAGTTCACCAACGCTGGCGCAATCCGCACGCCGAAAACCCTCAATGGCCCTGTCATCGCCCATCCTGCCACGCCTCAGCCTACGCCGGCCACAGATCCTGTCAAGGCCCCAGCCAAGCCGGCGCTGCCCCAAAACACGAAGCTTCAAGCCGTGAGCAGGGCGAAACTTCAGCCCGCTGCGCCTGCGGCGAAGTAGAGTGATTCTTTGCCCCGAACGTGGCCGTCCAGATCGGCTTAGTACGACTTCTTGGTGAAGGCGTGCATGCCCATCCCAAGCAGGGCCAGCGCCACCGCTCCCCACAAGGCAGGAATCCAACCAACCACATGGAAGCCGGTCACAATCCGTGACGCGATCAGGATCATCAGCGCGTTGATCACCAGCAGGAACAGGCCCAGCGTGATGATCGTAATTGGAAACGTGACGATCTTCAGCAGCAGGCCCAGCGTTCCATTCAGCAGGCCAATCACCAACGCCGCTACCAGCGCCGGCTGAATGCCAAGCACATGAAAGCCCGGCACAAAATGCGCAACAACCATCAGGACAGCCGCACTCAAAACCCAGTGAATGAAAAGCTTGATCATTCTCTATTTCCCCATTTTCTTGGCTTGCCGAGGGCTTGAGTTGCAAATCCCTGGCAACGACCGCTGCATCACTACTCGGATGTCGGGTATGACTCAGGGGTTGCGTGGTCAGGTACCATCCCGTACGGAGCGGGCTACTGCAAGCTGGTCAAAGTAGCACACGCCTTCGCGGCTTATGGCCACAACCTGTGGATGCCTGGAGTGGCTCCCCGCGCAGGTTCGACACGAATTTCCGTCCACATGAATGCGACGACCCGATTGTGAGTTGACTGTTCAACCTCGTCGCAAAAATGGGTTACGCGTCGCTCTTTGTCAGCGCCTTGATCAGCATCCCCAGCAGGGCCAGCACGACTGCACCCCAGAATGCCGGGCCAAATCCGCGCACGTGGAACCCGCGTACGATGCTCGACGCCAGCATGATCATCAGCGCATTGATCACCAGCAGGAAAATCCCGAGGGTGACAACGCTCAGCGGGAACGTGACGATCTTCAAAAAGAAACCCACCGTCGCATTCAGCAGCCCAATCACCAGCGCTGCAATCAACGCGGGCCACAGCCCTTGGACCGTGAAGCCGGGCACGATTCTCGAAACAACCACAAGAGCAATGGCATACAAAAGCCATTGAAACAGCAGCATGAACATGCCTTCACTCCTTCTCGATCCCAGCCGGAGCTCTCTTCTGCGGGTTGCTGCGATGGCTGCATCTAAACGCTTTAATGCAACAATCCAGCATACCCGGTAGCATGGCCATGATAATTGAACATTGCGCAGCTCATTCGTCTGGACGACTTTTCCGAGCCTGCAGGGTCAAACAGGAGGCATTCTGGCGTTGCCCAGTATTCTTGAATGTTCAAATCAATCCCGGGGAATCGTCTTGATCGTCTTGCCGCGCCTTCGCCTTTTCGCCGGACTTGTTTCATCGCTTCTGCTGACCTCTCTGGCGATGTGCCAGCCGCCGAATGCGCAACCTGCGTCACCCCTTCCCGATATTCGCGAACTCATGCGCGAGGTTCAGGACCACCAGAAGCAACTTGAGAAAGTGCGCGAGAACTACACCTTCACTTCGCTCCAGACCACGCAGGACATGGATGGCAGCGGCCAGGTGAAGAAGAATGAGACCGAGGAGTTCGAGCAGTTTTACGCGAACGGCCATCCGATTGCGCGGAAGGTCAAGAAGAATGGCAAGCCGCTCGAAGGGGATGACCTGAAGAAGGAGACTGAGCGCGTCACCAAGCTCGTGGAGAAGGCTCAGAATACACCTTCAGACCAGCCCCTTGGGGAGCACACAATCACCGTCAGTCAGGTTCTCGAGATGATGGACGTGCGCAATCCTCGCCTGGAGATCTTTCGCGGTCGGCGCACGATTCTCTTCGATTTCATTGGCCGGAAAGATGCCAAGACGCACGGCCTCGCCCAGGACCTCTCAAAGACCCTGCAAGGCACCATGTGGGTGGATGAAGCCGACCGCCAGATTGCCCATCTTGAGGTCCGCTTCATCGACAACTTCGACCTTGGAGCGGGCATCTTCGCCCGCATCCAAAAGGGCTCCTGGTTTTATTTCGATCAGGCGCTGGTCAACGGAGAAGTCTGGCTCCCCGTCGGCGGCGAAGGCGCCATCCAGGCTCGCATCCTGCTCGTCAAGGGGATACGCCAGCACGGTACCGAGCGCGACTACGACTACAAGCGCTTTCGCGTAGACACCGAACAGCAGAAAGACGCGAAGGTCGTGCCGGACAAGAAACCATGACATTCATGCCAGTGCAACTCGCGGTGATTTGAATCCTCTGCAAAATCCGACCACGAATCCATTACAGTAAAACCATGTTCGTCCGCCGCATCTCCATCCAGCGAATCGATTCCACAGGCACGGCGCACCGTTGCCCCATTCGCTGGATCGACAACTTCGCCATGCGCAACTTCACCAACGATGCGGTCTTTGACGATACGCTTCCCACGGCCGATGGACTGCTTGAAGCCGGCCACCACGTCCCGCTCGATCGCCTGCAGCCCGCGATGGAGGACTGGTTTCGCCGTAAAGGCTACCTCAAGCCAGATGAGCGGCTCGCCGTCGATGAGATTATTGCAGCAATCCTCTGATCGACATTCGATCAATTCAACAACCTAAGCGGCGACAGTCGGACCCGCTCCCTTTCCATTCCAAAGCTCGAATTCCGCTTCTCGCCGGGCCTTGAGCCCCGCCATCTCTTTCGCTCCAACATGGCCCACTGCAGCGACTCGTCTGCCGCCGCTCCATACTGGCCCGCATTCAGATACTTCAGCAGAGTGGATGCCGCCAGCTTTCCCATGCCAACGTTGAAGCAGAAATCCACCAGCGCATCGAACTGCCCTTGCGTCAGGGCTACCCTTACCAGTCGCGTCACCGACATCTCGGCATCGAGCAGATCGCCAGTCAATACCTGCGCAGCCTTCGTCTCTGAAATTCCATGAGGAAAGCACTCGGGATGGACCAATAGGTGCCCGCAGCCAATCGTCGGTAGCCCAGCTGGGTCGAGCTATGTCTGGCCGCGGAAACCCTCTGATCGCATAAGTAGATCAAGCCTGCCGCGCTCATTTGCATTGATTGCTCCCATCCTGGCCGCGAGGGCCACTACCTGCACGCTAGCAGGATCTGGGAATTAATCTGCAAAAGTCGGCAATCATCTGCCCAGGCCCTTCAGTCCTCAGTGGGCCGCCTTGCCGGAAAGCTCTTCAAATTCCAGCAGAATGGCCGACAACGCTTCGTCGAAGTTGCGGTCGTGGGTCTTCTGCAGAAAAGCGATCTCAATGGATTGTGTGAACGCCCACAAAACGAAATGCGTCTTGCGGTCGTACACTACCATCCGCAGCATGGGCACCGGGTTCGATGCACCGTTTACCTTGCTGCCGTTGGTTGGGCCGTTCGGCGCGGTAAGCTGCAACTCAAGCACCAGGTCGGCGTCGGCCGGGTCGCTCACCAATTCATACTGGCTCGTTGCCTTGAGCCCCGCGTAAAGTTGGTTGTAACCGCGATTCGGGTCTCCGCTGAAGGGCGACGGGAACAGCCCACTGTCAGCCCCGGCATTGGAAATGAATATCTTTTTCGCGTCGCGGATCACCTGTGGGACAGGCGCCGCGAGCGTTGAAGCCGGCTGCTGAGCGGCCGCGCCGACCGCTGACAACAGCGCGGCGCAAACGAAGGTGCAGAATCCAAGGCTGATGGCTTTCAATGGGAACCCTCCTTGTAGTGCTTCGCATCCGTCAGTAAAGACGGCAGATGCATTCGGATGGTTTCCTTCGCGGCTTCGATTATTCGCTGTCTGGTAACTTATAAGGCTTCGTCAGCCATTGCCTGGCCTCGTTCACCGCGCCCTGGGTGTTGTCGTTGGTCTGCACCGCCAGCCGGTATTCGTTCACCGCGCGGTCGCGCTGGCCGGTAATGTCGAAGATCTTGCCCAGCTGAATGTGGCTCCAGACCTCCGTCCACCGCGGTTCTCCATCGCCCCTGAGCGCGTCCCGATAGGCGTTCACACTGGCCTGGTAATTGCGCTGGGTAAACAACAGCTCCCCAATTCTGTAGTTCGCAAGCGAACTCGCCGAGTTGGCTTCGAGCGCCTTTTGGTACTCGGCAAGTGCTCCGGTCAAGTCGCCCTGCGCCACCAGTTGCTGCCCCTTCAGAATGGCGATGCGCACCTCAAGGTCAGGAGTGGACTTCAACACCCAGTCGCCCGGATCGATGCTGATGTGGCGAGGCCTACCAAAGGTGTCCACAATGTACTGCGAGTCGGTGCCCACCACGTCAACCTTCTGGTTCTCGGTCTTGCCGTCGGTTTCAACACGCAGCTCGACCGGCATCCTGAACAGCTCCAGGTCCTGTTGAATTTCGCCGATCGTCCGGAAGCCCTTATTGTTGCCCAGCCTATACACGGCGTACTTGTCCGTAAACACCGGCGCACCGGTGCTGTCCACCCACTGCGAAAAGAAGGCGGTCAACTGCTGCTGGCTCTGCGCCTCGGCCACCTTCACAAAGTCCGAACCGCGCATGCTCGTGTCAGCGTATTGGCTCAGAGCTCCCTTCAGGGTGGCCAAAAAGGCCTTGTCGCCTATCTCCCAGCGCAACATGTGGAACACCATGGCTCCCTTTTCCAGCGTCGACGACTGGAACTCGGGCGAGAATGGATTCAGTCGCGCACCGCTCGACAGGGGCATAGTGTCGTACGCCAATGCTCCTGCAGCCACATCCTGCAGTGCCGCGCGCATTGCGCTCTTGCCGCTCTCATCCTCCAGAAACATCAGCTCGCCGTAGCGCGCCATGCCATTCGTAATCCACGCGTCGTTCATTGTCCGCGGGCTGACTTCAGAGCCCCACCACTGGTGCGCAATGGTATTGGCCAGCAGCCGCACTCCGCTCTTGTCACCCACCCTGGAGCCCAGGATCGCTGCCAGCTCCGGCGCCCACGCGGCGGGGAGCGTATCGTCTGGCAGCTCCACCACGTTCAGATGGCTCGTCTCTGGAGCCCCGAAGCTGTCAGTAAAGAAGTCGAATTCCCGTGCCGCCGTCTGCGCCAACTGGCTGGCTGCCGCCTGGTGGTTCACGGTGAGGTAGACCTTCACATTCCCCGGCCCCGCCGTCACCGGGCCAACAAACCGCCCCGCAATCACAGTGCCCGGGAACCCCGGCTTGCTCCAATCGAAGTCGTACTGATCGCCCGCCTTGCCGCTGGCCAGGGTCGCAGGCTTCGACGCTCCCGTACTCCCACTGGCAAACACCTTCATCCCTTGCGGAACGCGGATGCGCATCTCCGCCGTGAACCGGTCAGTCAGGTATCCAGTCATGGGAAACCAGCGCGCCGGGTACAGAAGGTAGGTGATCGGCTCCTGAATTGCCGCCAGTTTCAGGCCTTCAACCGGGCCGTCCTCGCTGCCTGTAATCGTGCCTTCGTACACGAAGGTCCAGTGCGATACCTGGCCTTTGGTAAAGGGTGCGGCTGGGGTCACACGGATGGTTCCGTCCGCCGACCTCTCGCCAGTCAACAATTTGCCATTCTCGTCGGAGATCTTGGTCACCTTCAGTGCCGGGTGAAAACCAAAACTCACCAGTTCCAGGTTCTCCGGTGCCGTAAAGGTCACCACCGCCTTGGCCGACAGATGGTGAGTGGCCGGGTCCAGCTCGGCGTCGATCACGTAGCCAGTGATAGTAAGGATAGGGCGCTCGGCCCTCTGCGCTCCCAGCGGGGGAACTGGAGCGGTGATCAGGAGCGCACAGGCCAATCCGGTCAACCCGCGCAAGATTCTCTGTTTTGTATGCATCGCAGTCATTATTGCAGTCAACGGCCTTATCTCATTCATAGATGCACGGTTTCCTTCGTCGGCGATTGGGAAGCGGCTCCCGGCTGTTCATCGGCTTGAATACCTGTGTGAACTCCAAGCTGTTCTGCAGTAACCTCCGCCACCCGATCGATGGCCCCTCCGCCTGCCAGATCACGGCCCGGCGTCCGCGTATTCAGCAGGCCCCGAATCGCCTTGAGCTCCTTCATCATGGACTCGCGAGCCGCCCCGTCCGGTAGCAGCCGCCCAAGCTGTTGGACGATATTTGTGGCAGTGAAGTCATCCTGGATCAGTTCCGGCACCACACGCTTGTCGGCGATCAGGTTGGCCATGGCTATATGGGGCACCTTGACCACCTTTTTAGCAATCGCATAGGTAATCGGAGAGACCCGGTAAACCACAACAAACGGATTGCCGAGCAGCGCCGCCTCCACGGTAGCCGTCCCGCTGGCCACAACGGAAGCACGCGCGTGGAAAAGCGCGGCACGGGCATCCTCCACTAGCCGGATATCCAGCCCGTGACCCTGACTTTCCACCAACTGCTGGACGTGGCCCCGCTGTGCTCCATTCAAAGTCGGCGCCAGCGGCACCAGGAACGCATAGGCACGACCGCCATCCGGTTTGGCCTCAGCCAGGTTCCGCGCCGCCCGCAGCATCTCCGGCAGGTTGTCGCGGATCTCCTTGGGCCGGCTGCCAGGCAACAGCCCGATCCAGGTGTCGGTGGCCCGCAACCCGTTCGCCGCCGCAAACTCCCCACGGCCGATGGCCGGCAGCGGCAACTCCGCCAGGGGATGGCCCACAAACTCCGCCTTCACGCCGCGAACCTGATAGAAGGCCTCCTCGAACGGAAAAATCACCAGCATCCGGCTCACATATTGCTGCACCAGCTTGATGCGCTTCTTCTTCCACGCCCACAACTGCGGGCTCACGAAGAAGATCACCGGCACGCCCAGCCGGTGGAGTTCCTCAGCTAGCTTGAAGTGAATATCAGGAAAGTCAATCAGCACGGCGACATCCGGCCGCCGTTCTTGAATAGACAGCCTCAGCTTGCGGAACTCGTGGTAGATCCGCGGCAGATGGAGCAGGACCTCGGTTATGCCCATCACTGCCACATCTTCAGAGCGAACTACGGGCTCCAGGCCGGCCTCCAACATCCGCTCTCCACCCATGCCAAAGAACCGCGCGGTCTTGCCTGCCGCCGCCAGACGCGATTTGAGCGCACCAATCAGCAGCGCGCCGTAGTGCTCGCCGCTCGCCTCGCCTGCCGAAACAAAAATCGTGGGTGACGTCATCGTCATCGTGCCTGAGCCGTCGATTCTTTCACTGGCATCATCATAGCGGCTTCGGACCTTGGAGGGCGGTACTGCCGGTTTCCATGGCCGGCCCCGAAAGCGCCACCACCAGCCGCCTTTGGCCCATCAAATCAACATGAAATTCACAGTTTCTCGATAACATTGGAACGAAGAGGTCATTCGATGCGGGTCTTCCCAAGCCCATTCCGCAAATTCAGCATTGTCGCCACCGTCTTTTGCTTAGCCCAGCTCATGATTGCTGGCGGAATCATCCAACCCACCGCAGCCGTGCAAGACGCCGCCAGCGTGCTCTCTTCACCGCCCCCGCCGGTCTCCTTTCAAAACCCCATTCCAGCCGATCAGCTTGCATTTCTCAGCGCCTATGCGGGACAGCCTTCCAAAGCCCTGTTGAAGGACAAGCGGTTTCGCAACCTGATGACGCTGGTCACTCCCCGCACCACCTATCACTATGGCAGGGATATGCCCCTCTCCATGACCCGCGATGGAATGCTCGAAGGCTCACCTTTGCCGGTAATCGTCCGCGATGGGCGTTATCTGATGGTCACCAGCCGGGGTGGTCCCATCCTTTATGGTAAGGGATTCATGTGGTTCGACATGAAGGAAGGGGTTGCGCTGGGCGGCGTCTATTTTCGTCCCATCAATGGCGAACCCACGCCCACGCTCGCCATCTTTTCACGGCAACTGGCAGATACTTCGCTCAGCATGAGCCAGCTCCCCCTCGCATTCGCTGAAGATCTCAGCCAATGGGCGCCCACTGCAAAGGTCCCGGTGCTCACGGTGCGCTATTTCATCCCAGAAAACGGCAAGAAGTATGTGCTGGTGCACGACGAAGACTACTGCGATCACCCTGAAAACGCGCCCTCGCCTCCGCAAGACCGTTGCCAGCAATTGAATGCAGACGCCGCCGATATCGACGTGAACGCTGCCTACTTCATGCACGAAACCAACAATGCCGCGAATGCCACGGCGTGGATGCTGGGTCCGGACCAGGTTGCGTGGATCGGCCTTCGCGACCAGAATTGTGGCGTTGGTTCCATCAACTTGCAGTGCCGCATTCGCTTCACGCACGAACGCACCAGGGTGCTGATTGGCGGGCCGCACATGGTGGGCGGGCGTCGATGATAGCCAGCCTAATCTTATTGCCTGCGGAGCCTATGCAATCACCGGCAGCGTAGGCATGGCGCCTAGCTGTTTGGCTTCGGCAACCACCGCATCCAGATTGTCGAGCACCTCGGCCACCGTCATGGTGTAAATCTCGCGGCGCGAGTCGTAGCCCTCTTCCACCAACTGCTTCAGGTAGCGGCCGGCGATCTGTGCGGCCAATTGGTCGGTGATCACTTTGCCCGAGCGGTTCTTCTGTTCAACCCAGGCGGTGCAGGGCAGGGCAATCCACATCGGGCGGCCGTTCACGTCGTAGCGGACATCGACCGCGTCTGCGTGGCGGGTGGCGATGGCCACAATGGTGCCCTTCCAGCGGCAGTGCAGGTCCTCGCCGCTCCAGCGGTCGCTTACGTGGAAGTCTTCGTACATGTCTCCAGACTATCGTTCCGGCCGCGCCACGGCAAGCCGCTGCTCTTTTTCGCCGGGCTGCCGATGAACCCGGCAGGGGAATCGCCATCCATGCAGATCACAGTTACTGTCTCCGACGCAATCTTCCGCGAAGTCGTAGCTCGCAGCCTCCCTGTCATCGATTTCGTTGAATCGCTCATTGACCGGGGGATGATCGCTGCATCGGATCCGCCTGTCCTTGACAGCGCCATCGAGCGAATCCGTCGCCTGCGCGCCGGTACGCATCCTTCCTGAGAACAGACCCATGCATCACAGCCCACAATCGCATGGCCCATTTACCATGAGATTGAGGAGCCCGCACTGGTCGGGTTGACGAATCCCATGCTACGAGTTGGATATCCTGCAACCCTTGCGGCCGAGTTGTTCAATGATTTCCCTAAAGAAGTCGAACTCATTTCGCTGCCGGATACATTGGACCACGATGTAGATATCGACGTCTGGATTCCGGATCCCTACTCCAATCGGGCCACCAGGACATGGCCGCACCTGCGCAGGGTGCGCCTGGTGCTTGCGCTTTTGGCCGGCACAGAGTGGATTCCGGGCATAGTCGGGCCCCACGTGACGATTTGCAACGCCCACGGTGCGCACAACATCTCCACAGCGGAATGGACAGTGGCCTCCATTCTGACCATGCTCAAGTACTTTCCCTTCTATCTCGATGTGCAGCACGCCGGCAAATGGAAACTCCGTTACAAGGCCAGCGCAAACTACGCCGAACTTACCGGCGACGCACGCCCGATCTATCCCCCCGTCATGTTGGAAGAACTGACCGGCAAGAAGGTACTCCTTGTTGGCTACGGCTCCATCGGCACGGAGATCGAGCGCATGCTCGCGCCCTTCCACGTCGATATGGTGCGTGTTGCCCGCAGTGCGCGCACTCAACCCGAAGTCTTCGCCGTCGGCGACCTCGATAAGCTCCTCCCCCAGGCGGAAATCGTGATTCTGATTCTGCCTTCCACTGCAGAAACTCGAGGGTTGATTGGTGCTCGCCAGTTTGCAATGATGCGGCAGGGCGCGCTGCTGGTGAATGCTGCGCGCGGACCCATCGTCGACACGGACGCTTTGATCGATGCGCTTCAGTCCGGCAAAATTCGCGCCGCCATCGACGTCACCGA
>PLKU01000350.1 GCA_003140705.1 Acidobacteriaceae bacterium | reverse complement strand
TTCGAGTCGTTGTAGAAATCGACGCCGTTAACCGTGGCGACGAACTCGAGGCGGTGTTCCACGGCCTGAAACTTCTCAATTGCTTTGCGGATTGCATCCGCGGGAGCCCCGGCCAGCCGCGCTGCGCATACCGCTGCCAGCACATTTTCAACATTGTGCGTTCCCTTCAGCGGAATTCCGCTGAGAGGCATAACAGTCTCTGTCGGTGCGTCCTGAGCGGGCCGATAGACCAACAGGCCGTCTTCCAACCAGGCTCCCCGTGTCACCGGATGTTCAACCGAGAACCAATACACCTTGGCTGTCGAACGGCTTGCGGCTTCGGCAGCGCGCTCATTGTCAGCATTCAGCACCACGCAATCGNNGCGTTGAGCACGACAAAGTCGTGTTCATCCTGCGCGGCAAAGATGCGCTCCTTGGCCAGCGCGTAGTTCTCGAAGCTGCCGTGACGGTCAAGATGGTCGGGGGTGATGTTCAGGATTACAGCGATGCTGGGATGGAACTGATCCGTGCTTTCAAGCTGGAAGCTGGAGACCTCAAGCACCGACCAGGTATCGTCCGTGCTCTGGTCAATCAGCGAAACGACGGGCACGCCGATGTTGCCTCCCACCAGGGTGGGCATGCCGGCCGCTTTGAGGATCTCTCCGAGCAAAGCGGTGGTGGTGGTTTTGCCGTTGGAACCGGTGATGGCTAATGTCCGGCCCTTGATAAAGCGCGCGGCCAGTTCCAGTTCGCCGATGACGGGAAGGCCGAAGCTCTTCACCTGCGCCAGTTCGGGGGTGTTGAGGGGCACGCCGGGACTGACCACGATCAGGTCCTGGCGGCGGAAGGTGAGCAGGCCGTGCCCGCCAGCTTCCACCATGATTCCTTCCTCAAGGAGAGCTGGAATGTCTTTTGCCAGCGCTTCGGCGCTGCGCACGTCGGAGACCGTCACCTGGGCGCCGCGATGGCGCAAAAACAACGCGGCCGCAAGACCGGATTTTCCCAGTCCAACAACCAGAACCCTCTTACCTTTGAGATCCATTTGTACAGGCTCCTGCGATCCGCGACATCTCTTATTGTGCACCGCGCGGTGCGCCGCGAGACCTTGGCTAACGGAGTTTCAGGGTGGTGAGTGCAAACAATGCAAACACCAGGGCGCCGATCCAGAAGCGGACGATCACTTTGGATTCGCTCCACCCCAATTGCTCGAAGTGGTGATGCAGTGGAGCCATCCTGAAGATACGCTTACCATTGCGCAGTTTGTAACTGCCCACCTGGAGAATGACCGAGACAGCTTCAAGGATGAAGATACCCCCAATGAACGGGAGCAGAAGCTCCTGGCGGATAATGATGGCGACCGTGCCGATGGCTCCGCCGAGCGCGAGCGAGCCGACGTCGCCCATGAAAATCTCTGCCGGGTGGGCGTTGTACCAGAGGAAGCCGATTGAGGCGCCTACCATGGCGCCGCAGAACACGGTGACCTCGCCGACCATCGGCATATGCTGCAGCTCTAGGTAATCGGAAAAGACTACGTTGCCGCTGACATACGTGAGTGCGGCAAGCGCCCCGGCAGCTATGATCGTGCAGCCAATGGCCAGCCCGTCCAGGCCGTCGGTCAGGTTGACAGCGTTGGTTGAGCCCATCAGCACGAAGATGACAAAAGCAACGAACGGCACAAACACCAGGAATCCAAGATGAGGAACCGTGCTGGGCCACCAATGCCAAAGCAGGTTCGGGTGCCAGGTCTTGACGAATGGCACGGTCAACTGGGTGGAAAAGAGCCTGAACTGCTGGAGAACCACCAGCGCAATGGCGACGCTGGCCCCGGCGAGGCCCTGAAATAGCAGCTTGGCGCGCGCTGTGAGGCCCAGGCTACGGCGCTTGACCACTTTGATGTAATCGTCGGCAAAGCCAATGGCCCCGAATGCGAGAGTGGAAAACACGGCAATCCAGACGAAGGGATTTGACAGATCGGACCACAACACCGTGGGCAAGAGAATGGCAATCCCGATGAGCACTCCGCCCATCGTGGGCGTGCCGGATTTCTTCAGGTGCGACTGGGGCCCGTCTTCGCGGATGAATTGGCCGATCTGGAACTCGCGCAGCTTCTGGATGACCCAGGGACCGATGAACAATGCGATGAGCAGCGCCGTGAGCGAAGCAAAAGCGGTGCGAAAGGTGAGGTAACGGAAGATCCGGAATGGATGAAAGAACGGAAACAGCTTTTCGTAGAGCAGCCAGTAAAGCAAGTGGCCTCCAGAGCCGGCGTGAGGCTGGATTCAGGTTGATTCTACAGGGTGAGGGGCTGGTCGGCTGTGGAAGCGTCCGCTACGGGTTGCCCGCCGACTGGCGTGCCAGCTCCGCCTCAAATGCGTGCTCGCGTTCTGAGAGGTAGCTCTTGTAACCGTCGGGATCAACGAAGACCTGTTTCTCGCCTCTTTTCATCCGTGCGTACTTTTGCACCATGCCGTAGTAACTCCCGTGAGCGCCGAGAAAGATGTCGCAGGGCAGAGCCATGAGAATTTGAAATCCGTGTTTGTAGTCTTCGGCAATCTGCGGATAGGCCCGGTTGTTCACCAGCTTGTATCCGGAATTGACGTTGGGGCTGCCAACGATGACGACATGCAGCGCCTTGCCGCCTTGAAGTTCATCCATGGTCCAGGTTGTGGTTCCCTTGGTGTGGCCAGCGGTCTTGTGCGCTGTGAGGACCACACCGCCCAGGCGCACCCTGTCGCCGTCGTGCAGAATGCGATCGACTTTGGCGGGCGGGAACTGCATGGTCGGATCTGCGCCGTATTGAAAGTCTTCTTTGCCGCCCGACTCTACCACCGGTACGTCCGCGTCCATCACGAAGTATTTCGTGCCTGTAAGCTGCTTGACCTTGGCACTGCCCCCGCAATGGTCAAAGTGCGCATGGCTGATGAGCAGGATATTGGTATCGCTGAACTTGAATCCTAATTGCCTGATGCTGCTCCGAATCAATGGCACGGAGGCTTGAAGACTGCTGTTGATAAGGATGTTCCCTTTGGGCGTGACGATCAGGTACGACGCGAGATCCTCGCTGCCGACGTAGTAAAGGTTGCCGGCAATGCGATGCGGTGGAAAGGGCTTGGTCCACGAGGGATTCAGCGCCATGAGTTGGGAAGCGCAGGCAAGAAAGACGACGAACAGGAGAAATCTACCGGGCCGGTTACGAAGGCTCATTCGCCCTCCGCGGCGGCTATTCTGGTTTTGACGGCCTCGATAGCGCGCTCGAGGTGCACGCCGCGCGAACCTTTCACCAGCACAACGTCGCCGGGCTGCATTGTCTGCTTGAGCCAGCGGCCGGCAGCTTCAGCATCTTGCAGAAAAAGCGACGCGACTCCGCCGCTGCATGCAGCAGCAGCCAGATGTTCAGAATTGCCCTGGACGCCCGCAACCAGATCAAGGCCAGCCTCGGCTGCAGCGCGACCACAGGCGGAGTGGAGCGCGGGTCCCTGTTCGCCAAGTTCCAGCATCTCTCCGGCGACCAGGATCCGACGGGCTGCGGGGCGCGCCGCCAGGGTGCGAATCATGGAGCGTAGCGCCTCAGGGTTGGAATTGTAACTATCATTCAGGATCGTCGCGCCGTCGATCTCAATTACCTGGCCGCGCTTGTCGCCTGCAGTCAGCGAGGCAAGAGCGGCAACCGCATCATCCAGATCGACGCCCGCTTCCAAAGCTACTGCGAGACCGGCAAGCGCGTTGGAAGCGTTGTGCACGCCCAGCAGCTTGAGCGTCAGTTCGCCCTTTCGTTTGCCGGCGCGAAACTTGAGGTGGAGGCCCGACAGGTCTTCAGTACCGTCAAGAAACTGCGGATCGGCGCAGGGTCCAGCGCCGAAGTAGACGACGCGCCCAGGAAAGTCGCGGCCAAATTGCGATACATACGGATCGTCGCAATTCAGAAAAGCCACGCCCGTCACGGGCAGCGCCGCCACCAACTCAAATTTCGCGCGTGCGATTCCAGCCTGCCCGTCGGCAAAGTTCTCAACATGCGCCGTGCCCACATTGGTGACCACGCCCCAGTCTGGCGCGGCGATGCGCGCAAGCAGGGCGATCTCGCCCGCGTGGTTCATACCCATCTCAACCACCGCATACTCATGTTCGGGTTCAAGACGCAGCAGCTGCAGCGGCAGTCCGAAGCCGTTGTTCAGATTTCCCTGCGACTTGAGCACGTTGAATTTCGCACCGAGCGCCGCCGCCACTGCTTCCTTGGTGGTGGTCTTGCCGGCCGAGCCGGTGATGGCAACAACAGGACGGCCCCATTGGCGACGGACATGCGTGGCCAAGGCCTGCAATGCAATCAATGGGTCTTCAGTAATCAACAGCGGGACGGCCAACACCGCGTCAGGCAGGGTTGCCACCAACGCGCGCGAAACCACTGCGGCAATGGCTCCACGCTCCAGCGCAGAGGTCACAAAATTGTGCCCGTCATGACGCTCTCCGCGAACGGCAAAGAACAGCTCGCCGGGAGCGACGGTGCGTGAGTCGATCGAGTAGCCGCTCACCATGGGGGCGCCAGCGTTGGCAATGCTGGCCGGCGCCTCAAGCACCGCTCCCGCGCCGATCGCCGCTTCTGCAAGAGTGAGCTTCATCGCTCCTCAGAATAGCCCAAATCAGCCAACGCCGTGCGTGCGACCGCTGCATCGTCAAAGGGGATGGTCCGGCCGGCAAGAATCTGCTCCTTTTCGTGACCTTTGCCAGCAATGAGAACGACGTCTCCGGCTTTGGCCTCATGAAGCGCAAGGGAGATGGCCTTGGCCCTGTCCGGCTCGATGGTATAGCGAAGCGGATGAGCTACTGCCGCAGCCTTTAACCCCGGCTCGACCTCGGCCAGAATCGCCATGGGATCTTCGCTGCGGGGATTGTCGCTTGTGGCCACAACAAAATCACTGGCCTCTCCCGCGGCCAGTCCCATCTTGGGACGCTTGGTGCGGTCGCGGTCCCCGCCGCAGCCAAAGACGGTGAGGACAAGCGTGCCGTGTTGCGCCGTCATCTGCCGGGCCAGGGAGATCAGGTTGCGCAATGCATCGTCGGTGTGTGCATAGTCGACAATTACCGTGAAAGGCTGGCCCGCATCGACGGGCTGGAAGCGGCCTGGCACCGGCTTGAGGCGCGGAATGGATTCGACCAAATCCGCAAAGGGAACACCGCGGGCTTCGGCAGCAGTCAATGCGGCCAGCAGGTTCAGGATGTTCACCTCACCGGCAAGGCGCGTGACCACCCGGGCCGAGCCTGTGGGGGTTTCAAGCTCCAGCGTTGCGCCACTCGGCGTCAGAGCATAGCTTGCGGCGCGCCAATCGCCTTCTCTGATCCCATACGTCCGCACCTCCGCGCCTGCCTTTCGTGCAGCGGCTGCAAGCTGCTTCGCGTGCGGATCCTGCGCGTTAACGACGGCCACACGTGGAGCTGGATAGATCGTGCCATCGAACAAGAGACGCTTTGCTGCGAAATACTTTTCCATGCTGCCGTGATAATCGAGGTGGTCTTGGGTGAGGTTGGTGAAGACGGCCACATCAAAATTGACTCCTGCGGCGCGGCCCTGGTCGAGAGCGTGACTTGAAACCTCCGTCACCAACTCGGTTGCCCCGCGACTGACCCCTTCGGCCATCAATTCGAACAGGTCGCGCGACTCGGGCGTGGTGTGCACCGACGGACGCACCTCACCGGCCAGATGATATTCAATAGTTCCCACAAGCACGGTTTTGCGGGCAGCAGCATTGAGCAGCCCTTCAAGCAGAAATGCGGTGGTCGTCTTGCCGTTGGTTCCCGTAATGCCTGTGACGGTCAATTTTCGCTCAGGATGACCGAAGAAGGCAGCCGAAGCCTCGGCCAGCGCACGCCGACCGTGTTCAACTTCGAGGACAGGCAGGCCCGCTTCAAACACAAGCAGGTGATCGAACCTCTGCGCGGAGTCAGTGATGATGCCCAGCGCGCCCGCGGCAAGAGCCTTGTCAATGTAGCGATTGCCGTCGGTCGAGTCGCCCTTCATGGCCACAAACACTGAGCCCGAGCGTACCTTGCGCGAGTCGTATTCGATGCCTGCTACAGGAAGGTCTGAGTCGCCGCCTGTGCCAATGCCTGTAACTTCTTTTGCTAGTTCTTGCCAATTCATCTTGGGTCAATTGTAGATTGCTGACGCGATCAACATCCTTCATCTCACGGATATGTCTCGACGAATGCGGAAACCCCGTCCATGAGCACTTGCTGACCGCCGTCGTCGCTCTCACTCGCCCTGTCAAGAAGCACGGAAAGCGCACTCCTCATCAGGTCGTATTGGGAACATGCCTCCCTCTCCAAGCCAATGAAGCGGGTGTGCATCATCCAACCGTAGATTCCGCAGGTGATGGCGAAAGGCGCGGTGTGGGTGTCACGCTCGAAAGTAATCCGCGCTCCCAGTGGATGCTCTTCATCGAATACGGTCACTCCTCCTTCGGACCCTGCATGGGAAAGAGTCGAGCTATTGTCAAACCGGTACCATGAGACTTCCGCCACTGTGAAACCCCCGCTCCATCAGCCGTTGTGGCTATCATCGCACCCTGATATCCGGTCGAAGAGTGGACTTGGACAGGCCCGCATGACAATTGACTTGCACACTCTCAGTTCCCCCTGCGAGCTGGCATTTGAATTCGAGAAGAGAGCGCGCGAATCCTAGATGGCCCCCACACGCTTGCGATAAGCACTGATGCCGAGCTTCACGAAGTCGACAATCGTCTGAATCAGTGCGATGACGAAGATGATGAGCGCGACACGATAGATGCCCTGGTTGATTGTGTTAAGAGTCACGCCATAGCGCACCTGGTCCAGCGCTGGATGCTTGAGCACAACGGCTGCATGATTGGGGACAGTCAGAAGTAGTACCAGGGGGATGAGCCCAACAACCTGCATCACGTTTTTCTGCGCCTGCCTGGGGTTCTGCCAGGTGCCACGAGCCAGATCAAGGCAGCGCCAGCCCAACTGAAAGACGCTGAGCGCGACCACGCACCAGAAGAACTGCATAAATACCGGGCCCAACTGAAAGGGCGAACCCTGCAGGTAGAGAGCGCCGGGGCCAAGCAGCACCCAGGGATGTCCCGGAATCAGCAAAAGCCAAACCAACAGGAAAAATTCAACAACCGCCTCGGCCACGGCCTGAGCGAAACTGCGCGGCTTTTTCCCGGTCACCGGGTCTTTCACAAACGATGGCAGGTTGCCCGGCGACCAGGCGACCGCGGGGGGCACCATCGGCACCCATTTTGTTTGGGAATGGGTGATCCCGTACTCGATGACCGCAAAAATGAGAGTGACCCACGCCACTGTGGTGATGAGGGCGCCGGGCAAACGCAACACGGCCTCCAGCACCTCGTTGCCATTGGCGATGCCACCGGAAAAGATCTGTACCGCACTCACGATCGAGTAGATGACGGTGCACCATAGGGTCGCCAATCGCAGCACATACCAGTACGTGGGGAAGATGGCCGGACCGATGAGGTAGCGTTGCGGCTGATAGGCTGCCGCAACCTGAATGGGTGACCCAAGCTGCTTGATCCACTCATCGGCTTCAAGAGCTGTGAGTGGCCGTCCGAGCTCAGCTTCCTTGTCTTCAAGCTGCGATTCGAGGTTGGCCTTGAGTTCGGCGATGATGTCGTCCTGCCGCTGCCAGGGCAGGTGCTTCTTTACGGCTTGCAGGTAACGATCGAGTAGGTCCATGGCGTTTTCCTTGCTGATTAGAGCGTGTTGTTGATGGTTGCGTTGATGGACGCGTTGATGGCCTGCCACTCCTCGAGCAACTGGCCGAATATCTGCTCCCCGTCGGCCGAAAGCCGATAGAAGCGCTTGTTTCGCTTTTCTTCTTCGCGCCACTCGCTTGCCAGAAGGCCCTGCGCTTCAAGGCGCCGCAGCAACGGATAGAGCGTGCTTTCATCGATCTCCAGGCCGAGGTCGGCCAAAGCTTTGCGCAGCGTGTATCCGTAGTACTCCTGTCGAAGCTGGGCGAGAACTGCCAGCGTCAGGCAGCCTCTGCGAAGCTCAAGTCGAAGATTCTCGAAGATGTTGTCGGTGGCGGTCATGCTGTACCTCATACACTGTACGTCAACTACTGTATTACACACAGTGTATGACGTCAAGTGTTTTCTTAAACTTCTTCCAATGAGGCTTGGCAGAACTTTACATGCAACCAATAGGTTGCATATTATCCAGACAATGAGCGCAGATGTCGACAAGGTATTCAAGGCGCTCGCTGCTCCGGAGCGCCGCTTGCTGCTCGACCGGCTGCATGCTGACAACGGGCAGACACTGGGCCAGCTTTGCCAGCAGATGAACATGACCCGTCAGGCTGTGACCAAGCACCTAAAGCTGTTGGAGGAGGCGACGCTTGTAGCCACCGTCTGGCGGGGCCGGGAAAAGTTGCACTTCCTCAATCCGGTGCCTATTCACGACATTGCCGAGCGTTGGATAGACAAGTACGAGCGCGACCGCTTGCGCGCGCTGGCTGAACTGAAAACAAAACTTGAAGGAGAGAACAATGGCTGAATCGCAGTTTGTGTATGTGACCTACATCCGCACCACGCCGGAGAAGCTTTGGCAGGCACTGACGGAACCGGAGTTCACACGGAAATTCTGGATGGGGACGACGCAAGAGTCGGAGTGGACGCCCGGCTCAATATGGTGCATCAAGTTCTCAGATGGAAGCATGGCCGACAGCGGCGAAATCTTGGAGTTCGATCCGCCGAAGAAGCTGGTCTTGAAGTGGCGCAATGAAATGTTTCCTGAGATGACCGCTGAGGGATACTCGCGGATGACCTACATCCTGGAACAGAAGGAAGAGATCGTCAAGCTTACCGTAACGCATGTCATGGAGAAGAGCGAGTCGAAGTTCATTCAGGCAGTCTCGAATGGTTGGCCGATCATTCTCTCCAGCTTGAAGAGCATGCTCGAAACCGGCGAATCGATTGTGATGACTCGGACTTCGCCGAAGCATTCGAATTGAGTTTGATGAGGGTGTTGCAGCAACAGCTCAACGTGCACAGCGCACCACGATCTGTGTTCCGGGCGCGACCATCGTGCCCGGAGCAGGCGCCTGTTCGCGCACGGTTCCATTGCCGGTGATCTGCAGTTCAAGGCCTGCCGAAGCGGTCATTTCGATTACCTTGCGCACGGGCAGCCCGACGAGGGACGGCACCTGAAGCTTTTTGGCGTCAGTCAAGATGACGGAGGCGGATGCTTGCTGCGATGGCGCCTTGCCCAATAGCGCCCCAGGTGGTGGCGTGTGCGCCGCCTGCAATCCTGGCGATTTGCCCTTTTTCTTCTCTGCCGGACTTGCTATCTGCGCAGCCAGCTGGCTTGGTGCCGATGTGTCTGCCGGCTTGTCGCGCAGCGGATCGTCGCTGGGCAAATCGTTGACCGCGGCAAAGAGCGCATTGATGTCGCCAGTGTGCTCAGGGCCATCATCCTCCGCAACAATTGCAGCCTTTGCGCTGGGTTTTTGGGCCGGACGTAATTCGATGTCGTGCGGGACTCCCAGGTATTCGAGCACCTGCTGTGCCACCTCGGCGAATACCGGTGCCGAGACAGCCGTTCCGTAGTACGACGGGCCCTTGGTGGGCGTATCAATCACCACGGCAACCGCAATCACCGGACTGTTGACTGGCGCAATCCCGGCAAACGAGGCAATGTGCATGGTTTTCGAATAGAGGTGTGTGACCGGATCCACTTTTTGCGCTGTGCCGGTTTTGCCGCCCGAAGAATAGCCGTTAAGCTGAGCCGGTTTGCCGGTGCCAAACAGCACCACGCCCTCCATCATCTTCCGCATCTGCGCGGCAGTCAGCGTGGAAATCACGCGGTGTGCGCCGGGAGGCAGAGGATTGGGCAGATCGCCTCCCACCTTGATGGGCGACGGCTGCAACGGGGATGCGGATGGGGCCTGGGCGTTCCCCTTGATATCGACCTGACCCGGCATCAGCACGTGCGGCGGTAGGTAGACCCCACCATTCGCGATCGTCGAAACCATTGAAACAAGTTGGATGGGAGTGACGCCCACCTCCTGTCCTATGGCGATTGAACCGATGGACGATGGACCCCATTTGCTGACTTGGCGCAGCAGGCCGCGCGTCTCGCCGGGCAATTCAGTGCCAGTGCGGGAGCCAAAGCCAAAATCGCGAATGTACTGGCTGAAGTGCTCCGGGCCTACCTTCAACGCCAGCTTCACCGCAGCCACGTCGCTGGATTCTTCCAGAGCCTGATGAACGGTGATGACTCCTAAGTGCTCACCCTGGTTATCGTGGATCACGCGGCCAGCCAAGGTGATCTTGCCACCCTGGCAGTCAATCATGTCGTCGGGCGTGGTCACGTGCTGATCCAGCGCCGCCGAGTATGTAACCAGCTTGAAGACGGATCCCGGCTCGTACACGTCGCTCACTGCATGGTTCTTCAACAGCGCCGGGGTGGTGTGACGAAACTGGTTGGGATTGAAGGTGGGGCGGATTGCCAGCGCAAGAATCTGGCCCGTGTGCACATCCTGCACCACCACTGTTCCGTTGGCCGCACCTGTCCGCTCCATGGCATGATCGAGTGCCCGCTCGGCCAGAAACTGGATGTTTTCGTCGATGGTGAGCACCAGGTTGACGCCCGGCTCGGGCTCATGTTCGGTCGAGCCCAATCTTCGCGCGTGCGCGTCCACTGCGGTAAACATGCGACCTGGAACGCCGTGCAGCTGTCCCTCGTACTTCTTCTCCAGTCCCCCGAGCCCGTTGTCGTCGACACCAACATAGCCCAGCACCTGTGCGGCAATCTGGTTATCTGGATAGAAACGCTGAAACTCTTTCTGGAAGTAGATCCCTCTCATGCCCTTTGCAGCGATCAACTCACGAACGCTGGCTGCAACCTCATTCGTGACGCGGCGTGCAATCCAGGCGAAGCTGTTCCCTTTGTCGAGGCGCGCGGCGATCTGCTGTTCTGTGGTTTGCGCGTCTTCAGGGTCGGTATGCACCAGCGCAGCCAGTGCGCGCGCGGTGCCTGGCCCATCGTCGATTTCGGTGGGGACGGCGTAGATAGAGTCCGACTGCACCGTCATTGCCAGCTGACGAAGATTGCGGTCGTAAAGCACGCCGCGCCGCGGAGCTACCTCAAATGTGCGCTGTTGCTGCTTCTGGGCGCGCTCAACGAACTCCTGATGGCGGACAATCTGGAGCCAGAACAGGCGGCCGCAAATGGCCACCGTCCACAGCAGAAAGAAGAGGCAGATGAGCCAGAAGCGTGTTCGCTTGAGGGGAATGGCACGCGCCGTATTGGTGCGGTTCCGGTTGGCTCCAGGGGCTGACGGCATGGGAACTTGAACTCCTCAGCTTCTAGCTGCTTGCCTGAAGCCAGGTCCTTCCCCCGGCGCTCGACCTGCCAACCGCATTCTGCTTCTGACTTATGAAAACCTCACAATAAGTCATAAAACTCATTTGTCGCAGCGCAAAGCTAGGAACTAGAGGCTAGAAGCTGTCCTTCTGCGCCGGAGGGGTTACCTGGGCCAACGTGGAAGTACTGGCATCGGGGACAGCGCCGGGATGAATCACCTGGCCCGGCTGCGGCTCCGCAAGTCCGAGCTGGCGTGCCATCTGATCGACGCGCCCGGGCTGCGACAGTTGTGCCTCGGAGAGCCTCAACTGGCGGTTTTCCTCTCGCAACTGGTCGCGCATCTGCTTCTCAGACTCCACGCGATAGCCACCCTCAATGGCGTAAAAGTGCTGCAAACCGTAGACCATCACCAGAAGGAACAGTACCGCGGCAGCTAGCGAGAACACGCGCATCTCGCGTACCCGAACTGGGTCGGCAGCCTTGACCAGGCGTGAATTGTCAATCGACTTGGAAAAGTGAAACTCAGGAGTGCGCGCACCGCGGCGACGCAATGCCTGCTGCGCCAGCAGCTCTGCGTTGCGCTCCGCAACGCGGACGCTCCAGCCCCGGCCCACTTCAAAATATGTTGTTGTGCATGCCGCCATTTTTCCTCCGAACTCTTAGCCGCCAGCTTTTCTTTCCGCCGCCCTCATCTTCGCGCTCCGTGAGCGGGGGTTTCGTTCAATCTCTT
>PLKU01000219.1 GCA_003140705.1 Acidobacteriaceae bacterium | reverse complement strand
GACACGGTGGTGCTGAGCTCGCGCATTATTCCCGGCAATGAAAAGGGAATCTTCAGGGTGATTGACCACCTGTATCGCCGCGATGCCAACGTGATCTGCGACGACGGTTCAAATGGATTGATTCACGTGAGCGGCCACGGCGCGCAGGAAGAGCAGCGCCTGCTGATCAACCTGGTCCGGCCGAAATACTTCATCCCTGTCCACGGCGATTACCGCAACCTGGTGCGCCACTCCGGCCTGGCCATGGAAACGGGCGCCGTTGAACAAGCCATCGTGCTTGAAGACGGAGATGTGCTGGAGATGGACAAGACGGACGCGCGCAAGAAGGACAAGGTCACGGCGGGGCGCATCCTGATTGATTCCGGTTCGTCGATTGACGTGGTGGAAGATCTGGTGATCAAGGACCGGCGGATCTTGTCAGAAGACGGGATTGTGCTGGCGGTGCTGGCCATCAACAAGCGGACCGGCAAGGTGGAACAGCAGCCGGAGGTGATCATGCGCGGCTTTGGCGGCGCGGATATCACGGACCAGGCGCGCGAGCTGGTTCTGAAGACGCTGGAAGGGCTGAGCGTGGAGCAGAAGTCGGACTACGGAATGGTGAAAGAGAAGGTCCGCGCGGAGCTGAAGCGGCTGATCCAGAAGGCGACGGGACGTCGGCCGATGATTATGCCGGTAATCCTGGAGATCTGAGGACTGCTGTACGCCCCCGTCACACGCTCAGGGCCTCATACGCTCCGAGCACCCCATTCTTGTGGCTTCTTACTGTCGCGGAAGCGGGAACCCAAACACCTGACCGATAATTAACCAATGCAGAGCCAGCTTGTCACCATCGCTGATATTCGCGCTGCGGCGGGGCGTATTGCGCAGATTGCTTACAAAACGCCGTTGGTGCGGGCGCAGTTTCCTGGGCTGTCTGGGTTTGGGACGGACAAGGAAATCTATCTGAAGGCGGAGAGCCTGCAGCCTATTGGGGCGTTCAAGATCCGTGGGGCCTCAAACAAGATTCTTCAGCTGAGCGCGGAGCAGATTGCGCGCGGGGTGATTACCTACTCCAGCGGCAACCATGCGCAGGGCGTGGCTTATGCGGCGCGTGAGGTGGGCGCGAAGGCGGTGATCGTGATGCCTTCGAATGCACCGGCGATCAAGCGCGCGGCGACGCTGGCCCTGGGCGCGGAGGTGGTGGACGTGGGGCTTGCGTCAAGCGAGCGGCTGGCAAAGTCTGACGAGCTGGTGCGCGAGCACGGGTATGTTGTGATTCCGCCTTACGACGACGAGCAGATCATTGCCGGGCAGGCTACCTGCGGGCTGGAGATTGTGGAGGCGTTGCCGGATGTGGACCTGGTCTTGGCTCCGGTGTCCGGCGGAGGGCTGCTGAGCGGTGTGGCGACGGCGGTGAAATTGCTGCGACCGCAGGCCAAGGTCTTCGGCATTGAACCGGAGTTGGCGGGCGACACAGCGGAAAGCTTTCGCAGCGGCGCAATTGTGACGTGGCCGGCGGAGCTGACCAGCAGGACGATTGCGGATGGGTTGCGGACACAGAGCGTGGGCGAGCGCAACTTTGCGCATATCCAGGCATTTGTGGACGGCGTGATCACGGTGACGGAAGCCGAGATCAAGGCCGCGATGCGGGCGATTGTGGCTGCGACGCGGCTACTGCCGGAGCCTAGCGGGGCGGTGGCTACGGCGGCGCTGCTATTCCATGCCGGCGAACTACCGGCGTACAGGAAGGCGGTGTCGGTGGTGAGCGGCGGGAATGTGGATTCGGCGCAGTTGGCGGAGATCCTCACTGAAGGCTGACCCCTGCCCTGCTCACGTCGCACACCGCCGAACGTCGTTCCACTATCATGGTTTTCGTGATGAAAACACGCACCATCGCGCCCCTCCTCGTAGTCCTGTCCGTCCTTTGCGCCGCTCTCCCGGCGCTAGGTGACAAGAAGCCTCAGCAGCCGATTAAGCCGATGGCCGGCCCGCGCGCGACCGCGCTGCGCGTTACGTGGATCTACGTGGCACCGGACATTGGCTCACAGAAACTGGATCGCGCCCAGATTGGACGGGAATTGGTGGTTGCCGAGAAGAACGGCCCGTGGATGCGCGTCTACGCCAATACCGACATTGAGGAATCGCGCGACAAGGATGCGCCGCTGATCGGCACCGATGAGACCCCGCCGCCCATCTCTGGGTGGGTGCAGGCAAGAGGCATTGTTGAGGAGACGAAGGCGAACGGCGACCAGATTCTGATGGGCGAGGCGGCCAACCAGGAGTCGCTGGCCTCTGATCCGCGCGGACCGGCGATTGCTGCGAAGAGCGCGCGGCTGCTGTATCGACGGATCGTGGAGATGTTCCCCAACTCTCCGCTGGTGCCGGAAGCTGCGTGGCGGGCGGCGGACATCCTGTGGCAACTGCAAAAGGCTGATGCGGCAAACCGTCCCTCCGCGAAGGAGAGAGATCCCTACATGCGGGACCAGATGGACGAAGAGGAGATGAAGAAGGTGGTGAAGCTCTATCCTCACAGCCGGCAGGGGGATCTGGCTGCCTTTGAGCTGATTGACAACAAACTCTGTGGCGACTGGCAGGGCTCGCCCAAGTGCCCGGAGAAGGAAGCAGAGATCTACGAGAAGTACGCCGCCGAGTATTCTGACGGACCGCGGGCGGCGCAGGCGCTTTACCAGGCCGTCTATCGCCAGGCGGTACTGGTGGATATGTACTCTGCCGACGGCAGCGACAAGAAGGCGGATGAGGCCCACGGCCACGCGAAGGACCTGGCCGCACGGATGAAGGACAAGTTTCCCCAGTCGGACTACACTGCGCGGGCATTGGCGCTGGTTTACAAGCTGGATGAAGGCGTGCCGGTTTACGGCATTGACCGCGACTAGGTTCCGAGAAAACTCTTTTCCAATTCAGCGTTGGGATGGAAGGCGGGGGTTCTTCCGCGTGTACAGGAATCTTTCGTTATCTGTGCGGGTTTGAGCGGCTGCGGTATTCTTCTAATGGATTTCAATCAGACTTCGGCCCTTTTTCCGCAGCCTTCAACGTGAACGGAAGAATCGCTCCAACCAGCAATCTGGAGGCTTCTTGAACCCCTATCTTCAGTCTGTCCTTTTAGGCATCGTTGAAGGCTTGACCGAGTTTTTACCTGTCAGTTCGACGGCGCACCTGCGCATTACCGAAGCGCTGATGAAGATTCCGCTGGATGATGCGTACTGGAAGATGTACACGATCGTGATTCAGCTGGGGGCCATTCTGGCCTTGTGCCTCCTGTTTCTGGCGCGGATCGTCGAGTTTATGCGGACTTTTCCCAAGGGTGAAAGTGGCGACCGCACCTGGCTCAATCATCCCATCTCGCTGACTTTGATCGCTTTTGGGGTTACGTCAGTTCCGGCGCTGCTGCTGCACAAATGGAGCGAGAAGAACCTGGGCAGCATCCAGGTGATGGCCATTGCCCTGCTTCTGGGCGGGACCGTGATGTGGGGCGTCGATGTCTGGTCAGATCGCAGCGATCCGAACACCAACCATGTTGAGGAGATGACCTTGGTTCAGGCCATCTGGATTGGACTCTGCCAGACGCTTTCAGCCATTTTCCCTGGAACCTCGCGTTCGATGTCGACCATTGCGTCTGGGCAGTTGGTAGGTCTCGACCGGCCCGCGGCGCTGGAATTCAGCTTTCTGCTGTCGATTCCGACGATGATCGCGGCGACCTGCTGGGACCTGTTGAAGGAATTGCACCCCAGCAAGGCTGCGCTAGCGGCCGGAACCGCAGCCGCCCATGTGACGATGGACCCGGAAAAGTGGATCGTGCTGCTGATCGGGATCGCGGTGTCGTTCTTTGTGGCACTTGGCGTGGTGGAGTGGTTCCTGTTCTGGGTGCGCAAGCACGGGTTTACGGTGTTCGCGATTTACCGGATTTTGCTGGGTGGCGTGCTGCTGATCTGGGGAGCGAGGATCTTCGGAAGCTGAGCGCCGGTCACAGGCTGAATCTGCTGCGCAAGCTGGTCTGCTGAATGGCGGGCCGGCGGGGGTCCACACCGTGGTTCCCCCCTGCCACTTTTGCCCAAAATCCCATTCCCTCCCACGGATAATAAAAGCTGCTCTGGGACTCCGCGCCCGTTCGTCCAGCTGACTCGCGGCCGGTTCCGGAGCGGCAAAAGAGCGGGAGCGCGCCATCGATGAAACCCATTCGCATTGTTCTATCCCCTACCCGGAGCCGCCCCCTGAATGTATTTCTGGGGCTCGTGCTTTTGCTGGTCTCGCTGCTGCTGTTTCTTTCGCTTGCAACCTACCATCCATCTGACCCGTCGTTGAACACGGCCACGGACATGGCCGCGCCTCATGCTGTGCGCAACTGGGTTGGGCTGTGGGGTGCATGGCTGGGCGACATGCTGCTGCAATCGCTGGGATTCACCGCGTTCTTTCTTCCGCTGTGGCTGGGCGGGATTGGGTGGACCTGGATGCATTCGCGGCCGGGCGGCTCGCCATGGCTGCGCTGGACGGGCACGCTGCTTGCGTTGCTTTTTGTGCCTACGGTTTTTGGCTTGGTGCCGTGGCACTGGCGGTGGCTGCATGTGCTGCCCATCGAGGGGGTTGTGGGCCGGCTGATGTCCGGGCTTTTGGTGACCTACCTGAACACCCAGGGCGCGTGGCTGGTGGCTGCTGTGCTGGCTGGAACCGGACTTTACTTTGCGAGTGCCGTGAGCTTCTGGGTGGTCGCCGAGAATCTACAGAATCGGTGGATTCACGCTGTCTCACTGCACGATCGCTGGCGGAACTGGCGCGAGGAACGCGCAGAACAGAATGCAATGGATGGCGAGATGGAACCCGAGCCCGTCTCTGTGCAGGGCGCGGCCGGAGCTTCGACCGATCGGACTGCGTCGTCGGGTTGGAAGCCGCGCAAGAGCTTCTTCAGCTTCTTCCGCCGCAAGCATGAAGAGGTTGATCCGCTGGACGAGATTCCGGCCTACCAGCGCGCGGCGATGCAGGTCGACGAGGGCCTGGCACCCATGCAGGCGCCCATGCCTGCTGGAGTGCGGAGAACGAGTATTTGGGAACCTGCTTCGAGTGCGATTCACACGGTGCCTGCGTCTGCTTATGCGCAGGACGGACGGATGCAGGCGCGTCCCATTCAACCGGAACCGCTACGGCCTCGCGCCGCGGTGGACCGCCCCGAGGCTTTCAACTTTGATCCGATGCCCGCGCCGGCGGCTCCCGAACGAACAGAAATCACAATCCACAACCGCGCCGATGCGGAGATGCGGCACGCTACGGTTGCGCCGAAGAATATGAGCGGCTTCAAGCTGCCTCCGAGCACGTTGCTGAACGTGGGCGAGGGTCCGCAGCAGGTGCGTGAAGATGAGCTTCGCGAAGAAGCGAAGGTGCTGGTTGAAAAATGCGGCGAGTTCGACGTCCGTGGGCAGGTGGTGCAGATCAACCCCGGGCCGATGGTCACGACGTACGAGTTCAAACCCGAAGCCGGCGTGAAGTATTCGCGCGTGACGGGCTTGGCCGACGACCTGTGCCTGGCGATGCGCGCCGAGAGCATTCTGATTGAGCGGATGGCCGGCAAGAGCACGGTGGGCATCCAGGTTCCGAATCACGAGCGGGAGACGATCCACCTGCGCGACGTGCTGGAGTCAGAGACGTTCGCAAAATCGAAGTCGCGGCTGACGCTGGCCATGGGCAAGGACATCAACGGGCGGATCGTGACAGCCGACCTGGCGTCGATGCCGCACGTTTTGATTGCCGGGTCTACGGGAAGCGGCAAGTCTGTCGCGATCAACGCGATGATCATGAGTTTGCTGTTCCGCACAACGCCGGCGCAGGTGCGGCTGATCCTAGTGGATCCGAAGCGCGTGGAACTGGGCATGTACGAGGGCATTCCGCACCTGTTCACGCCGATCATCACGGAGCCGAAGCTGGCGGCGAACGCGCTGCGCAATGCCGTACGAGAGATGGAACGGCGGCTGAAACTGCTGGCGAGCCGCAGCGTGCGCAACATTGAGCAGTACAACAAGCTGTTTGAGAGCACCATGCCGTCGCTGTTCGACGATGGTGAGGACAACGAGCCACTGCCGTTCATCGTGATCATCATCGATGAGTTGGCCGATCTGATGATGCTCGACCGGGCGAATGTTGAAGAGTCGATCACGCGGCTGGCGCAAATGGCGCGCGCGGTTGGCATTCATCTGATCCTGGCCACGCAGCGGCCTTCAGTGGACGTGATCACGGGGCTGATCAAGGCCAATGTGCCGACGAGAATCAGCTTCAGGCTGGCGACCAAGGTGGACTCGCGAACGATTCTCGACACCAACGGAGCAGAGGCTCTGCTGGGGCGCGGCGACATGCTGTTTCTGCCGCCGGGAACGAGCCGACTGATGCGGCTGCATGCGCCTTATGTGAGCGAGAAAGAGACGGCTGCCGTGGTTGCGTTCTGGAAGGACCAGGGCCAGGCCGAGTACGTTGAAGGATTCCTTGAGTCGCCGCGCGATGAGCGACCTGCCGGCGACGGTTCGAACCCCGATCCAGAGGAGAACGACGTGATGTTCGACGACGCCGTCCGGCTGGTCTTCGAGTTTGGGAAGGCGAGCACGTCGCTGTTGCAACGGCGGCTGAGGATTGGTTACGGCCGCGCCGCGCACCTGATCGACCTGATGGAGCGCGATGGATTGGTAGGGCCTGCCGACGGAAGCCGTCCTCGCGAGCTGCTGAAGGCTCCGGGATGGCTGCACGAAGTGGCGGCGGTGAATCAATAATTGAAAGTTGTCATTCTGCGCATTGACGACATCCCAGCCGTCGATGCGCAGAAGACCGTTTGAGTGATTACCGGGTTTCATATTGGCCTGGATCGGATGGCAAGCGTTTACGGCAAAACGCGGCCGTGGGCGACGACCGTCGCTTCAGAAGCGTTCAGCTCAGGCCGCCAGTCGAGCAGAAGAGGCTTACTGTCTCCCGGCGCTAGAGTAACCAGCGTTCCGAGGCTCATCAGTTGCTTCCGCATCTCGGGGTCGCGCCATGCGATGGCTCTTCCATCGAATAGAAATGCGAGATACGTCCCCGGTGGAATCGTGACTTTCTTGGGCTCAGAACCTCGCCATACACCTGCCGAGTAGGGGAGATCCAGCAGATTCTCGACCGGGATCAAGGCAAGATCGGTGACGGTTACATTGGCTGCGGTCATTTGAGCGATAGCCTGAGGCGTGAAACCAACCTCGAGAGAGGCGCTGTCGTCGCGAACCACGGCCTCAATGGAACAGATAGGTACGCCGGGCCCACCAGGAGAGGCTCGCGAAGCAGGTTGATGCCGCCGCACGTGAAGGATGCAACGTAAGCGCCCTGAAACGCTGAAATCGCAACGGGTGTAACGGCCCGGAGGGATGTCTTTAAACTCGAGATCCGAAGGTCCCCGGTCCGCTTGCCAGAAAACCCGATTATTGAACTGAACCTGTCCGTCCGAAAGCTCGAAGGAGGCTTGAGGGGCACGATAAGCTTCATATTGCGATAGCGCGGCTTTGCGCTTTTCCTGTTGGGTAAGCTCCGCGCGAATGTGCAGAGGGATAGTGATCGGCTGTTGCGACGGAATCCCAGTCAGCGCAACCGGCTGATCTTTCACTGTGAACTCCACTGAACCGCTGTAAGGCTGCTTAGTCCCATTGGGCCAAGGTAAGAGTTCCCCGTTTTTCGGATCGGTCGGTGGATAGATAGCGAATCCTATCTTGTAGTTTCCGGTCGGGACATATCGGCGAATGAGACGATGAGTGTCGTCCCACATCGATGTTAGGTAATCTTGATTCCCAAAGCTGGATAGACCCCAAGCAGGGTTCCCGGACTCCACGCATGATCCCACGCAAAGGAGACGGTTACGAGCTGGAACTTCTCGTGCCCACGCTGAGATCGGCCTTGAACTCTTCGCCGGGGTGAACCCGAATTGGCTTCGCATCGCTGAGGTTGGTCTTACCCGGAAAAAACGTGGCTGCGTAACCGCGATCGGTCTCCCCGCCTCCTACCTGAGGATCGACCGTATTCAAAGTTTGCATAAGGTAGCTGCCAGCTTCCAGATTCGTTATCCGAAAGATGCCGTCGGCGCTCGTCATCGTGAGGCTCTGGCCAAGAACCCGTCACGTTTCGTGGCCGTCCAAGTTCTCCTTTTGCATAAGATTCAGGTGTAGGTTTTCCACCGGCTTGCCCGCCTGGTCCACAATTCGCCCGGTGACGATGGCCTGCGGCGTCATGGTCAGGGCCACCTGGATATCGCTCGCAAGAACATCTACCTGCTGAAAGCACTTCGGCTGTGGGCGTAACCGCATCAACATACAAATGAATCCAGGCTTCTTTACACTCACGCTTTCCGAACCGAAGGGCACGCCGCTAAACGCGAATTGGCCCTTGTCATCGGTGGGCATCGTGCAACGGCTATCCATCAATGTGATAAGCGCGCCAGGATGGGCTTCTGGTCAACCGTACTCAGAACGACGCCGTGAACCGTCGCCGTTTGATTTGACGCAGGCTGCGTGGATTCCTGCGCTTTTGCGCTATACTGAACGCTCGCCAGCGCCAGGGCCAGGAACAACGCGCAGGTCGACACGACCTGCGAAAGCCACACCATGCAAGGCGCATGGCAATCTTTTCGCACAAGATCCATACGAGCACCATTGAAAATTGAACTCAGTATAGTCCCCACCGGCATTGCGGACCCGCGAGAGATGAAAAGGGTCCCGTGCAGTTTTGCTCTGCTCAGCTTGCCGGAATCGGCGTTCTCAGAGCCATTGAAAGCCCCCAGTTGGTTCTACAAACTAGCCGTCGTCAACCAATAACGTGAGCGGTAGGCTTCTGCGGCGCATCTATACACATGGAGCTTTCGCCGATGAACAAACCCCTTGCGTCCTGTGTGCCCGTCTATCTGGCCGTCGGGCTGCTTGCATGCGCGGCGCTCATGGCGCAGCAGATTCCCGGGGCGACAGAGCTGCCGAGCCATCCCTTCTTTATCAAGAAGACCTGGCCAATCGGCGGCGAAGGCAGCTGGGACTACCTCAGCCTTGACTCTGCGGCCAGCCAGTTGTTTATTGCGCACGGCGCAAAGGTGCAGGTGGTGAACGTTGAGTCCGGCGCGCTGGCGGGAGAGGTTGCCGGTCTGTCCCAGGTCCACTCCATTGCTCTGGACGAGACAGGGCAGTTCGGCTACATCAGCGATGGTCCGCTTGACCAGGTGACAGTCTTCGACCGCCGGTCGTTCCAGCGTGTCGTGGATATTCACACCGACATCAACCCGCGCGCCCTTGCGTTTGAGCCGCAGACCAAGCTGCTTTTTGTTGTGCGTACCGATCCGCCGGGTGAGAATCCCGGCCTGCCGCGGATCCGGCCAAATACGCAGGCCGCAGCCCCGCGCAACCCTTCACCCGCCAGGCGCGACGTTCCCGTTGATCCGAATGCCGCGTCTTCCGTGACCGTCATCGATACAGAAACGCAGACAGCAATCGGGGAGATTCTTCTCCCGGGCAAGCTGGGCTTTGCGCAGGCTGACGGCAATGGCCAGGTCTACATCAGCATCACGGACCGCAGCCAGGTTCTGCGCCTGGACGCCCAGGCGATTGCACTGCTGCTCAAGAAGGATCCGGGTAGCACTGCAGCTTCACAGCCGCAGACTGGCCGCCCAGATACGGCACACGCGTCCGCAGCCTGGACGCGGCTGGATTGGAGCGGAAATGGCCGCTCATCGCGTGCTCCAGACGGCGTGATGCGAAGCTTCTCTCTTTTGCCTGCGTGTACTGACCCCAGGAGCCTAGCAATCGATTGGCCGCACACGCGTCTGTTTGTGGGATGCAACAACATGAAACTAGTGGTCTTGAATGCCGGCACTGGTGAAGTGGTGACTTCACTGCCTACCGGCCCAGGCACCGATGCAATCGGATTCGACGCCAACCACGGACTCATCTATTCAGCCAACGGAGGCGCCAACGGAAGCCTCACCATCATTCGCCAGGACGTCGCGGACAGCTATGCCGTGGTTCAGGTGTTACCCACACGCCAGCGAGCCCGAACCATGGCCGTGAATCCCGTCTCAGGCGAAGTGTACCTGGTGACCGATTTGCTGGGAGTGAACCTCGCCCAGCCTGGGGGCATCGGGACACTCAAATCAGGGCCTGCGAGCGGCAGCTTTCAGGTCCTGGTGATTGGGAATTGATGCCTTCAGTCAGGTAGAGTGGCATCGATCTCTCACCGACTTATGCCGGAGGAAACAAATTGATGCGTCTCCCGATCGTACTTATCGTTGTAATCTTTGCTCTTGCAATCCAGACTGCACACACGCAACAGTCAACCGACGAAGCGGCCATTCGCGCCGCGCTTGCTCGAGAAACTGAAGGATGGGATAAGTTCGATCCGAAGGAGGTCTTGTCTACCTATACGGAAGATGCGATATGGCAAAACCCATTCGGCGTGCGACTGCATGGCACCGCGGAAATGGAAAAGTTTCTTATTGATCTTTTGGCGCGACGCGGATTTCGTGCCGGCAAGTCCACCAGCCCCACTAAAATTCTGGATCTCCGTCTCACCTCGCCCACAACAGCAGCCGTTTGGAGCGATGAGCGCATCGAGGGTCTAGTGAATGACTACAGTGGCAACCCAATGCAGCCACGTCATTCCTACTATCTGAAGGCTCTGGTTAAGAAGGATGGCGTCTGGAAAATCAGCGCCGCCATGATTATGGACATTGTGCATCCGAAGTAATGACGAGAGAGCGGCGGGTGAGAATTTAGGCCTCAGGCTTTTGCCGCGGGTTTACCGGTGTTATCCTCGGCTCAAGGATTTGAGATGCAGGATGGTCTGGGCTCAGCTTTCGGGATCTTTGCCGGCCTGATCTTGTTCGTCGTGGTCTGTGTAATCCTGGGCATCACGATCAGGGTGTGCATCGACGATGCACAGCGTCGCGGCAAGTCTCCGGTCCTGGTTTGCATTGCCGTTATTCTGTTCTTTCCCTGGGGAATGATCGCCTGGCTTCTGTTCAGGCCAGAGCCCGTGGAGAGGGACGGAGGACATCCACCTTTCCGCCTGGACAAACATCGCTTGCAATGAAGCCCGGCCTGGGCAGATTCCAGCCGGCGCGGGCAACGGCGCGGCTTTCCGGGTTTTGTCCATGGGAAGTGGTGTAAATGCAGGCTCCTTCCAGAATTTTTCAGGAGTATCTTGACCTGGCGGGTGCAAACTAGACGTATGCACGCTTTTGTCCATAAGCCTGACCTCCCAACATTGCTGCTGATTGACGACGACATGGTAAGCCGGGAAGTGATGGCCACAGTTTTGACCATGACCGGCTACCTGATGCACACAGCGGCAAGCGGCGATGCATCGCTGGAGTTGCTGGACGGCGGCGGATGCGTTCCCGCGGTGATCCTGATGGATGCACAGATGCCTGGTCTGAACGGAGTCCCGCTGATCAATGAATTGCGGGCGCGGACGAAGGCGCGGGTGGTGGCCATCAGCGCCAGCAAAGCTCCGGAGGACGTGCTGGCTGCTTCGGACGGATTCCTGCTGAAGCCGTTTGGGGCCGAGGCCATACGCAAGCTGCTGGAAGGTGGCCCGGCGGAAGCCGCTCCCACAATCCCACTCGCCTCGGAGCCGGGGATGGAAGCCGGCGCTCCGGTTGTGAACCCGGAGACCCTGGCGCAGCTGCGCGAGATGATGCCGGAGTCAGCGGTGAGGGAGATCTACGCAGCCATTGTTGCCGATCTGTACAAGCGCATTGGAGACCTTGAGGCAGCTATCGCCAAGAACGACGAGACGGAGGTCCGGCGGATCGGTCACTCCATCAAAGGCGGTTGTGGCATGGCCGGCGCCCTGCAGGCTGCCCGCCTTGGCGCACTGCTGCAGGCAGGCGCGCTTGAGAAGGCGAATGCTGGCCGTAACCAATTGGATAACAGCACCGCAATGCTGTCTGAATTGCGCGCTGCCGCTTACAACCTGGAGAGTATGCTGAATCAAGAATTCCCTGCATAGGGAATGCCTGTTCCAAAGCCCTGGGGCGACTGTTGTTCAACTCGTTAAGGGGTCAGGCCCGGCATCGGGAGGGTAGCGACTCAAGTGCAAGATCCGATCCGAATTGTACTCGCAGACGATCATCCAGTCGTCCGAATCGGGGTTCGCAACATGCTCACCGTCAAAGACGGCTTTGAGGTAGTTGGCGAAGCCAACGACGGCGACGAAGCCATCACCAACACCCTCGAGCTGGAGCCGGATATTCTGCTCCTGGATGTGCAGATGCCCCGTCTTCCGGGTCTGGAGGCGATGCGGGCCATCATGGCCGGCACGCCGACGGTGAAGATCCTGCTGCTGACCTCCACCATTACCACACAACAGATTATTGAGGCGCTGCACATTGGCGCGCGCGGGATTGTGCTGAAGGACGCCCTGGTGGGCCATTTGCAGACCGCGATCCGGACAGTCTACTCCGGCGATTACTGGATTGGCGGCAAGCGGGTGATCAACCTGGTGTCAGCGCTGCACGACCTGATGCAGCAGGCCCAGGTGCCGCAGCGCAAGACCTACGGATTGACGCCGCGGGAGCTTGAAGTAGTGGGCACCATTGTGGAAGGGTGCAGCAACCGCGACATCGCCAAGCAGTTCAACCTGAGTGAAGAGACCGTGAAGCGCCACTTGTCAAACATCTTCGACAAGACAGGCGTCTCCACGCGGCTGGAACTGGCGCTGTTCGCCATTGCCCACCAACTGGTCACGCCGCCGTAGACTATGGGTCTCCAGATCAAGCTATTTGGTTAAAAATATTCCCCGTCATCGGGGAATATTTTTTGCCTGCTCCAGTTCTATAGAATGACCGCACCGTTGGTCTTTGCCTTGAAAAGGAGCAACCGATGAAGAGGCTTTTTGCCTACCTCGTCCACCCACCCACTGACGGCCCTCGATCCATATTGTTCCTCCGCCTCATGGCTGGGGGCGTCTTCTTTTGGGAAGGGCTCTTGAAGTTTGTCTATGCCAACCAGGGCGTGGGACGATTCACGAAGCTGGGAATTCCCTTTCCCCATGAAACAGCAACCTTTGTCGCCTGCCTTGAGTTTGGTGGAGGCTTGCTGCTCATCTCCGGGCTGACCACGCGGCTGATTGCCGTCCCGTTCATCGCCGAGATGATTGTGGCCATTCTCAGCACGAAGATCGGGCTATACCTGGGGACGTCGCCCCTGCCTCTGCCGCCAGCACTGCCGAAGGTGGGAATGTGGGCTGTGCTGCATGAGATTCGGTCGGACTACGCGCAGATCCTGACCACGATTTTCCTGCTCGTCAATGGGCCGGGAAGTTGGTCGCTGGATGCCGTCCTGCTACGTAAACGCGCTTCAGCCGAACACGCTTATGTGACCGGGTCGAGATCACGGGTAAATCTGCCTGCCACCGCTGCCGATTGAGAGACGCGGTTGGACGCCCCGGATCTCGAAAAAGAGACCCGGGATCCGTTGTGTTCAAACTACGGCCAAGCCGACGCTGGCCTTAGGGTACACTGACCGTGCCGTGGCTGATCGTTCCGCCGATACCGGGTCATTTGAACAGTTGGCGATGCCGCATTTCGCCAAGCTGTACAACTTTGCCTGCTGGCTCACACAGGATCGTGTGGCCGCCGAAGACCTGGTGCAGGAGACATACACGAAGGCGCTCAAAGGGTTCTCTTCATTCCAACAAGGGACAAACTTTCGCGCGTGGATCTACCGAATTCTGCGCAACACTTTCCTCACCACGGAGGCGGGGCTCAGAGCGACGGTCTCGCTGGACAGCGACGACGCGGTTCCGGAGCCGACTACGACGGAGACTCCCGCGTCAGTTCTCTTCGCCCGATTTGAGCAAACGGCAATCCAGAAAGCTCTTGAGGAGTTGCCGGTGAACTATCGTGAGATGATTCTGCTCTGCGATGTTGAAGAGATGAGCTATCAGGAGGTCGCGCAGGCGCTTGGGATTCCAATCGGCACGGTCATGTCGCGCTTGTCTCGTGCGCGCAAGGCGATGCGGGTGTTGCTCATGGCCGGAACGGAGGGCGTGGCGCGATGAACTGCGAACTGTGCCGGACAAATCTCGACGCCTACGTGGATGAGGGCCTTAGCCCAGAAGAACTCGGGGCCATCTACGAGCATCTGCGGACTTGTCGAACCTGTGCCGCTGAGGCGCTTGCCCACCTGCAAATGAAGCGAGAGACGCGAGCGGCCGCGAACGCGCGGTTCACGCCGTCAGCGGCGTTCCGCCTGCGCGTTGAGAAGGCGATCCAGCCCGAACGGAAGCCGTTGTGGAAGATTGGCGCGCTGCCGGTGTGGATGCATGGCGTGGGCGTTGCGGCTCTGGCGTTTCTGCTGATCGCCGTCTCCGCCACAGTGTCAGCGCGGCACGCGGCCAACGACCAGGCGATTGCCGAGTTGCTGGACATGCACGTGGCGACCATGGCCAGCGCTAATCCCGTCGACGTGGTTTCTACAGACAGGCACACGGTCAAGCCATGGTTCCAGGGCAAGCTACCCTTTGCGTTCAATCTGCCCGAGCTAAAGGATTCTGCTTACAAACTTCTTGGCGGCAAGGTTATTTACTTCAACCACAGTCCCGGAGCACAGTTGCTGTTTGAGCTGCGCAAGCACCAGCTTTCTGTCTTCATTGTGCAAGAACGGCCGGGCTGGCATCCATTCCGGCCGGCATCGGCCGCAGTCAGCGAGAAGGGCTTCAGCGTTGAGAGCTGGACCGAGTCCGGGCTTCGATATGTGGTGATCAGCGACACCAGCCCCACAGACGTTCACGGCCTGAGCGAGTTGCTGAGAGCAGCTGCCAGCCAGTAGCACTTCGGTTGATACAGGACTGGCCCCGGGGTTGAAAGCGGTGCCGCGGATCCATCCGACATTTAGAATCTGAATTCGGTTTTGTTGGCGAGGAGACCTGCGCAATGAAGATCGGGTTTTTGGGATTGGGCAAGATGGGCATGCCCATGGCGCGGCGGCTGATGGCCGCGGGCAACGAACTCACGGTGTGGAACCGGACGCCGGAGCGGGCTCGCGCGATGGAAGGCGCGGTGGCGGCGGCGACTCCAGCCGACGCGGCGANNGATGCGGCGCATGAAGAAGTGCTGTTTGGCGCAGGGGGAGTGCTGGATGCGGTCGGGCCCGGTGCGCTGCATATTTCGCTTTCGACCATCAGCGTGGCGCTCTGTGATCGACTGACGGCGGAGCATGCCCGCCGCAACCAGCTGTTTGTGGCGGCACCGGTCTTTGGGCGTCCGAACATTGCCGAGGAGGGCCGGCTTTGGATTGTTGCTGCCGGTGCGGATGACGCTGTCGCCAAGGCGCGACCGCTGCTGGAACCGCTGTCGCGGGGGATATCTGTGATTGGCCGCGAACCAAGCGAGGCCCATGCGCTCAAACTCGGGGGTAATTTCCTGATCAGCGCCATGATCCACTCCCTCAGCGAGGCCTTTGTGTACGCCGAGGGCCAGGGCATCGATCCCGCGGCGTTTCTTGAGACGGTGAACAGCGCACTGTTTCAATCGCCGTTTTATGCGGCATACGGGAAGGTGATGCTCCAACCCCCGGGACAGCCCGGCGCCACAATCAAGCTGGGAGCCAAAGACCTGAACCTGCTACGCGAAGCCGCAGCCAGCCGCCACACGAGCCTGAGCCTTGCCGAGAATCTTGCAGAAGTCTTTGCGGAAGCGGAGCTATCGGGCCTGGGCGATGAGGATTGGGCGGTGGGCCAATACCGCATGGCGCAGCGGCGCGGCGCGGGTCAAGGCTGA
Source organism: Acidobacteriaceae bacterium (assembly GCA_003140705.1). Lineage (GTDB taxonomy): Bacteria > Acidobacteriota > Terriglobia > Terriglobales > Acidobacteriaceae > Telmatobacter. The sequence goes on along the minus strand of PLKU01000219.1, from coordinate 25,594 downwards.
GGCGAAGCTGTGTGCGCGCAGGCACTTTTTCTCCACAATGCCATTGGGTAGGATAGAAACATGAGCTTCAAAGGAAAGATCGTCTTCATTACCGGAGCCAGCGGCGGCATTGGCGCGGCCACAGCTCTTGCATTCGCAGCGCAGGGCGCAAAGCTATTGTTGGCAGCCAGGCGTGCGGGGAAACTGGCCGAAGTGGCCTCCGCGGCACTGGAACACGGCGCGGCATCCGTTCACTCCATCGACATGGATGTTCGCGATTACCGTGCGGTGCAGAACGCCATTGACTCGCTGCCACCCCCGTGGGAGGCGATTGACATTCTGGTGAACAATGCCGGCCTGAGCCGCGGCCTGGAAAAGCTCTACGTGGGAAAGATCGAAGACTGGGACGAGATGATCGACACCAACGTGAAGGGCCTGCTGTATGTGACCCGTGCCGTGGTGCCGGGCATGGTGGTGCGCGGCCACGGCCACGTGATCAACCTGGGTTCGACGGCAGGTTCGCTTCCCTATCCGAATGGCGCGGTGTACTGCGGCAGCAAGGCAGCCGAACACTCGATCAATGACGGGCTACGCCAGGACTTGCTGGGGACCCCGGTTCGCGTGACCAGCATTGAACCGGGTATGGTGGAAACCGATTTCAGCCTGGTCCGCTTTCGCGGAGACGCGGAGCGCGCGGCCAAAGTATATAAGGGTGTCACTCCGCTGAGGCCGGAAGATGTTGCCGATGCGATCCTGTGGGCTGCCGGGCGTCCACCGCATGTGAACATCGCGCAGGTGGTGTTGACCACGATCGATCAGGCGAATTCGCTGCTATTTAACCGCCAAACCTAATTCATTGCCTGGATCTGACTCTCAATCTGGTTCAGAGCGGCTTCAAGGGCACTGCGCCGGGCAGGGTTTGACGTCCGCTGCGAGAGAATATTCTCACGCTGCAGCTCGAGCGCCTGCTTCTGGCGTTCCTTCACAGCGCGGAGTTGTTCCGCCGCCCGCCGGGCCTCTTCGCTCACAAAGCCGTTTCCAGGGCCGGGATCGACCTCAGGTTGCTCCAGGATTTTTGCCATCTTTCCCTCCAGGGATTTACTTTCGTGAACCACGAGCCCTATCTTCTATTCTACGAGGGTTTTGCGGCTGTGTGACCCTGGGTTGAAAGAACGCTCTGTCTGAAAGAGGTAGAATTTCGCATGCGAGCTTGGCAGATATCTTCGTTTGGTATTGATTCTTTGGAGTTTGTGGAGCGGCCCACGCCCTCGCCAGACCCGGGTCAAGTTTTGGTTAAAGTGCGTGCGATTTCTTTCAACTATCGGGATTTGCTGATGGTGAAGGGGCTCTACAACCCAAAATTGAAGTTCCCACGCATCCCATGCTCGGACGGTGCGGGCGAAGTGGTAGCCACCGGCGAAGGGGTTACGGCCTGGAAGCCCGGGGACCGTGTGATGGGCATCTTCATGCAAAACTGGCACGATGGCGAACTCACCCCGATCAAGGCGCGGGGCGCGTTGGGCGGGGACATTGACGGGGTGCTGGCCGAGTACATTGTTTTGAATGAGGACGGCCTGGTGCGGATTCCGCAGCACCTGAGCTTTCAGGAGGCGTCCACGCTGCCCTGCGCCGCCGTGACCGCATGGAACGCCCTGGCTGCCGGCCGACTCAGGCCCGGGGCGACGATACTGATCCAGGGAACGGGCGGCGTCGCCATCTTCGCGTTGCAGTTGGCCCGGCTTCATGGGCTGCGCGTACTGGGCATTTCGTCGAGCGACGACAAGTTGCAACGCGCCAGTAGCCTGGGCCTGGACGCTGGCCTCAACTACACCGAGAATCCTGACTGGGACCGCTGGGCCCTGGAGGAGACGTCGGGCGAAGGCGTTGACCTGGTGGTGGAGGTGGGGGGCATTGCCACCATGCCAACCTCGATCAAAGCGATTCGCATTGGCGGAACTATCGCCCAAATTGGAATCCTCTCAGGCCCGGCGGACCTGGCGGCCAACATCCCGTTCCCGATTCCATCGATCCTGCACAAACAGGCACGCATTCAAGGAATCTACGTGGGCAGCCGAAAGGACTTTGAAGAGATGAACAAGGCCATCGTCCTTACGCAGCTCCGTCCGATCGGGGAGAACTTCCACTGGTCCCAGGCTCGCGAAGCCCTGACCCGCATGGAGGAATCAAGCCATTTTGGCAAGCTCGTGCTGACCATTGCCTAGACATGTTTTGCTTTCAACGAGCCGGGAGACAGGCGTCCCAGTTACGCGGTTCTTGGCGATTGCGCAACGGGTGGACTAGCATGGTTTGCGCGCTACGGGAACGCCGCTATGCGCACAGTGAAAGGCTTGATTAGGATCAGCCTTCACCGATGAAAGGTTCCATCATGTTCAGCCCCTCTCGAGTTCATGTCGCTTTGGTCGGCATTTTTTCACCGCTTGCCTGCGCGCTTGCGGCCCAGGCTCCTGCAGTTGCGCCGCAGCAGCCGCCGGCTGGCTTGAGTCGGCCGACGCCGCACGAAAACGCTCCGCTTGGCGATATCCGGCGCATGCCCGGCGATGGCCAAGGCGCATTCAAGACCCACCAATACCGTGATCTTTTTGCCGAGCAGGGGCACACCCCGGCTGAATCGAAAGCGAAGATCGAAAAAGCATTCCAGCAGCTGTTTCACGGCGATGGACAGGAGGAGCGGGTCTATTTCGAAACGGGCGCGAACGAGAATGGGCCGCTAGCCTATATCACCGACTGGGCAAACAACGATGCCAGAACCGAGGGCATGAGCTACGGGATGATGATCGCTGTCCAGTTGAATAAGAAACGCGAGTTCGACGCACTTTGGAACTGGGCCAACACCTACATGCTGGTCACCGACCCGAAGAACCCTTCGGTTGGATACTTCGCCTGGTCCATGGCCACCGACGGCTCCGCGCGTTCAACGGGCGCTGCCCCGGATGGGGAAGAGTACTTCACAATGGCGCTTTATTTTGCGGCGCATCGGTGGGGCAACGGGCAAGGCATTTATAACTACAAGGCTCAAGCGGACAAGATCTTAAGCGGAATGCGCCATCACCCTGTCATCACGGAGATGAGCCCATTCCGCATCCACCCCGACGATCCGCCGTTCGTTTATCCGGACCATCCCTGGCCGAGCCCCAACAACACCATTCGTGAGAGGGAAGAGGCGGCGAAGGGCAACACAGCGCCCGCATCAACGTTCCGATTCAGTCGCGAACCACGACCGGAAACGATCGGCCCGATGGTGGATGAGGCGCACTTCATGATTCGTTTTGTGCCTAATGTTGAAGACGGAAACACGGATGCTTCGTATCACCTTCCGGCGTTCTACGAGTTGTGGTCGCGCTGGGGCCCGGTGGAGGACCGCGCCTTATGGGCGAAGGCAGCCGATGTGAGCCGGGACTTGTTCACCAAGGTGACCGGCCCGGAGACGGGACTTACGCCGGAGCGCAGCAACTTCGATGCAACCCCGATTGTGGGCCGCGACGGTACGCCGACGCCCTTCGCTGCTGACTCATGGCGCAGCGTGAGCAACTGGTCGGTTGATTACGACTGGTGGCGGAAGGACGAGCGGGAGACGGTGCTGAGCGATCGCATTCAGAAGTTTCTATACAGCCAGGGCATCGACAGGTTCGTCAATCGCTACACTCTCGAGGGGAAGCCGCTTTCGACCACGCATTCCCCGGGCATGCTGTCGACTACGGCAGTCGGGAGCTTTGCGGCAACTCCAGGCCCCACCTCGAAGGCCTTCGTCGAAGAGCTCTGGAATACGCCCATTCCGTCAGGCGAGCAGCGTTATTACGACGGCATGTTGTATCTGATGAGCATGATGCACTGCAGCGGGAATTTCCGGATCATCGAATAGCCGGAGATATGAGAGCCGGGTGCGCCATTTGGGAAGGTTTGCCCGAATTGACCTTCGCAGGCCGCATTGGCCGATACGTGACTCTTGCTGCGACTTTCAACAGTTTTTTATGCCAATCCCTGAACAGCAGGTTCACACTTGTCGTTGTAAGACTGATTGTGCGTTGGTGATTCTCCGCCCTTGCACAAGACGTCGAGGGCTCCATGTCTGAAATTCCTGCCGCAACCTTTTCAATTGGTGGTTCAGTGAAGGACCAGAAGACCGATTTGAGCGTCCAGGCTCTGGCCCGCTCCTTCCTCGACAACCTCTTCTTTGTGCAGGGCAGGCCCCTGGAGCGGACGACGGTCAACGATCTTTACATGGCGCTGGCGCACACGGTGCGCGACCGCCTTGTTGAGCGCTGGATTTCGACGGTGAAGAACTACCGGGCGCAGGACGTGCGCGTGGTGTGCTATCTCTCAGCAGAGTTTCTGACCGGGCCCCACCTTGCCAATAACCTGATCAACCTGGGCATCTACAACGAGACTGAGCAGGCGATGCGTTCGCTGGGGGCTTGATCTGAACGTGCTAATTGAGCAGGAGGAGGAGCCGGGCCTGGGCAACGGCGGACTTGGTCGGCTGGCTTCGTGCTTTATGGATTCGCTAGCCACGCTCGATGTGCCCGCGATCGGGTATGGTATTCGCTACGAGTATGGAATCTTCGACCAGCAGATTCGCGACGGCTGGCAGGTGGAGACGACAGACAAATGGCTGCGCCTTGGCAATCCGTGGGCGCTTGAGCGGCCCGAAGATGCATTCGAAGTGAAGATGGGCGGCAGAACGGAACGGCATGCCGATGCCAACGGGCGCATCCGGGTGCTGTGGATTCCGCAGCGAGTGGTGCGCGGAGTACCACACGACACGCCTATCCTTGGGTATCGGACAAACACGGCAAACACAATGCGNNGTGGAGTCGTTCGACTTTGGAACCTTCAACACGGGTGACTTTTTCGGAGCGGTGGCAGACAAGGTTTCCTCTGAGAATATTTCCAAGATTCTTTATCCGAACGACGAAGGCTTTCAAGGCAAGCAGCTGCGGCTGGCCCAGCAGTTCTTCTTCGNNTGCTCGCTGCAGCACATTCTGCAGATTCAAAGCAAAGAGAACCGGCCGTTGGCTGAACTGCATCGCAACTTTGCCATCCAGATGAACGATACGCATCCTGCCATTGCAGTGGCCGAGCTGATGCGGTTGCTGGTGGACGAGCACTCGGTGGAGTGGGAGGCGGCATGGAGCGTGACCCAGCAAACGCTGGCTTACACCAACCATACGTTGATGCCAGAGGCCCTTGAGCAGTGGCCGCGCGCACTGTTCGATTCCCTGCTGCCACGGCACATGGAGATTGTGGATGAGATCAATCGCCGCCATCTCGACGACGTGCGGCAGAAATTCCCGGGAGACGGACAGCGCGCGCAGCGATTATCGCTGATTGACGAAAGCGGCGAAAAACATGTGCGCATGGCACACCTGGCCGCGCTGGGCAGCCATGCCATCAACGGCGTGGCCGCTCTGCATACTGAACTTTTAAAGACGCATGTGCTGCGCGATTTCTACGAGCTGACGCCGGAAAAGTTTTCAAACAAGACCAACGGCATGACGCCGAGGCGCTGGATGGTTCTGGCCAATCCAGGGCTCGCCCAGTTACTCACCGCGAGGCTTGGCGCCGGGTGGATTCGCGATCTTGAAAAGCTGCGCCGGTTGGAGCCTCTTGCCGCCGATGGCGAACTGCGCGAGGAATGGAAGGCCATCAAGCTGCAAAACAAGGTTGCGCTTGCAGATTATATTCATGAACGGCTGGGCATTGCCGTCGATCCCGGATCGATGTTCGACGTGCTGGTGAAGCGGCTGCACGAGTACAAGCGCCAGCACCTGCAGATTCTTCACATCCTCACGTTGTACAAGCGCATCCAGCGCGACCCAGATGAGGACGTGGTGCCACGGACTTTTCTCTTCGGCGGCAAGGCTGCGCCGGGCTACCGCATGGCCAAGCTGATCATCAAGCTGATTCATTCTGTCGGCGAAATGATCAACGCCGATTCGCGGGTGCGGGGCAGGCTCAAGGTTGTGTTTCTTCCGGATTACAACGTGAAGCTTGGGCAGCGAGTGTATCCGGCTGCGGATCTATCTGAGCAGATATCGCTGGCGGGCAAGGAAGCTTCAGGAACCGGCAACATGAAGTTCGCAATGAACGGCGCGCTGACGATTGGCACGCTGGATGGAGCGAACATTGAGATACGGCAGGAAGTAGGCGCGGAGAACTTCTTCCTGTTTGGACTGACGGCTCCGGAGGTGGAGTGGCAGAAGCGGGAGGGGTACAATCCCCGGGCAATTTACGACTCGAACGGCAACCTGCGGCAAGTGCTGGACGCGCTTTCAGACGGCGAATTCTCTCACGGCGACAAGGCGCTGTTCGAGCCGTTGGTAAGCTCGCTGCTGCACGGCGACGATTACATGCTGCTGGCCGACTACCAGTCGTATATCGAGTGCCAGGAACGAGTTAGCCAGGCGTACAGGAATCCCGATGATTGGACGCGTATGTCGATTCTGAACGTGGCACGCATCGGCAAGTTTTCGTCTGACCGCTCGATTCGGGATTACTGCGCTGACATCTGGAAGACGTGGCCGGTGAAGATCCAGATCTAACTCTCGAGACAGTTGCTCTTCGCACACGAGCCGCCGAAAAAGGGATTCGACGGCTGGGGCGGAGCTTGCTCTACACAGCCAAACCCTTCAAGAAATAGACGATCCGGGTGTCCGAGTTTTTCCTGTGGTATTCCCACAGATGGTGTGCAATACTTGTGTGGCATTAACACAGGAGTCGCTGAATGGGCGAATTGAAGTCGGATCCCAAGCTTGATCTTTTGCAGGGCACGCTGGACTTGATGGTGCTGCAAACGCTGTCTGTGCTTGGCGCGCTCCATGGTTACGGGATTGCCCGCCGCATTGAACAGGTCAGCGGCGACGAGATACTGCTGAACCAAGCCACTATCTATGCTTCACTGGTTCGCCTGCAACAGCAGGGACTTATCGACGCCGAATGGGGCACCTCCGACAACAATCGCAAGGCGAAGTTCTACTCCATCACGAAGAGCGGCCGCAAGCAGTTGGCGAAGGACGCGGTTTACTGGCAAAGGCTGTCGATGGTGATGGGCCGGGTGCTGGCGATGGACGCCGAGGGGGGCATGTGATGGGAAGGATGCGGGGCGGCCTGAACAGCGTACGTTCCTTCTTTCGCAAGCCCGTGCTCGATGCCGACCTGGAAGCAGAAATTGCCGCTCATATCCAGATGGCTATCGAAGAGAACCTTGAACGAGGGATGACACCCGTAGAAGCGCGCCGCCAGGCACTGATTCGATTTGGCGGCTTGGAACCGGCGAAAGAAAAACAACGCGAGGCCAGAGGTCTGATGAAACTCGACATTCTGCTGCAGAACCTGAAGTACACCATCCGCACGCTGAGCCGTGACCGCGGTTTCACGATTGTCGCCGTGCTGATTCTCGCCTCGGCATCGGCGCCAACATCGCGGTTTTTAGCGTAGTGAACACGCTGCTGCTGCGGCCGCTGCCGTTCCCTGAGGCGCAACAGCTTACGTGGATCGCGCCGCCTCCGACCGAGTGCGGCCTCTCATGCGCAACCTATTCGACCGATGCCTACGATGAATTCCGCATGTATTCGCGCTCGTATCAGGACGTGACTGGATATTTTGCTTTCTCAAGCCCCGGCAATCTGAGCCTGAGTCTTGGTGGCGCGCCGATACCCGCTACCGGCATCGATGTGATTGCAAACTTTTTTGAGGTGCTGGGCGTGCAGCCGGCCATGGGCCGCTTATTCAGGCCAGAAGACGAGCGGGATCGAGCTCCGCCCGTGGTGGTGCTCACCGATCCGTGGTGGAGACGGCAGTTCAATGCCGACCCTGCAATCGTGGGCAAGACATTTGACATGAATGGCCGGCAAACCACTGTGATCGGCGTTCTGCCCAAGAGTTTCGATTTCGGCGCGGTGTTTTCGCCGGGCACGAAGGTAGATGCGATTACGCCGCTGAACCTGTATGGTCCGCCTCGCGACTGGGGAAACATCTTCACCATGATTGGACGCATGAAGCCTGGCGTCTCCATAGCCCAGGCACAGGCTGATGCCAGTGCGGCGGCACCGCATATGTGCTGGAATAACAAGTACCCGAAGTCATGCGGCTCCTATGCGGAACAGAAGGGTAAGGGCCGCGTTGTTCCGGTGCCGCTCAAGGACTATGTGAGCGGACGCCTGCACCGCGCGCTCGTGGTGCTGTGGCTGGCCGTCGGCATGATTCTGCTGATCGCGTGTGTGAACCTTTCAAACTTGCTGCTGGCGCGCGCTGCTTCCCGGTCAAAAGAGTTTGCGATGCGTGGGGCGCTGGGCGCCAGCCGCCTCCGCATTGTGCGTCAGCTGCTCACGGAGAGCCTTGTGCTTTCCTGCACGGGCGCGGTCCTTGGCCTTGGCATTGCCTGGACTCTGGTCGCCTGGTTTGCGCACCAGGGCGCGGTTGCATTACCCCTGCTGAGTACGCTGCGCATCGACGGCGACGCATTGGCGTGGACGGTTCTGATTGCCGTAACTGCTGCGACTCTGTTTGGCCTTGTCCCCGGGCTCCGCATGGCGGGTGGCAACCTCCACGAGTCGCTGAAGGACACTGGCCAGGGCTCAGGACAAAGCCGCAAGCACGACCGCATTCGGTCTGCGCTGGTTGTCTCAGAGGTTGCACTCGCCTGTGTGCTGCTTGTGGGGGCGGGACTGCTGTTGCGCAGCTTCATGCAAGTTCTCGATGTTGACCTGGGCTTCCAGCCCGAGCGCGCCGCGGCCGTAAAAGTGGAGTACAACGACGACGCGCCCACACAAGATGCCAGCATTGAAAAACGCACAGCAATCTTCCAGCAGATTCTCTCCCGTGTAAGCTCGATTCCCGGTGTGGAGGCGGCAGGCATGACGGACTACCTTCCGCTGGGCCAGAATCGCGCCTGGGGAACGCCCTGGCCGGAAGGCGTGCCACGACCAGACAAGATGCCTGCAGGTCCGCTGGTATATGTGGTGACGCCGGGATATTTGCGTGCGATGGGCACCGGTATGAGGGGACGCGACTTTACCTGGAGCGATGGACCTCACGGCGAGCCCGTGGTGGTGATCAGCCAGGCCTACGCTCGCTTTGTCGCCAGCTACGCGCATTGGCCCAACAACGATCCTGTGGGCCAGATCCTCGCCACCGGTAACACCGGCCCCGGACAGCAAATGCGCATCGTAGGCGTGGCCGCCGATGTACATGAGGAGAGCGTTGAGGGTGAGACTGGCTGGCAGATTTACTACCCGATGACACAAGCAAGCCCTACCAGCGCGGAACTTGTGCTTCGCACCACGCTGCCGCCTGCCGAACTCGCCAACAACGTGCTGCGCACCTTGCGCGATATCAACCCAAAACAGCCTATCGCTGAGTTCAGGCCCATTCAGACGCTGGTGGATCATGCCAATTCACCGCGGCGATTCTTCATGCTGCTGGTGGCTTCATTTGCCGGGCTTGGCCTGCTGCTGGCAGCGCTGGGCATTTACGGTGTGATCTCGTATTCCGTTACGCAGCGGACGCAAGAGATTGGTATCTGCATGGCGCTGGGGGCATCCATGGCGAATGTACAGATAAGCGTGATCGCCAAGACATTGCGGCTGGCGCTGGTTGGAGTTGCGGTGGGAACGATTGCTTCCCTCCTGCTATCAAAGGGAATTGCGGCGCTGCTTTTCGGCACAACTCCCACGGATCCAATTACGTTTGCGGGGATGATCCTGTTGCTGGGGACGGTGGCTCTGGTTGCAGGATACCTTCCGGCACGAAGGGCTTCGCGCATCAACCCGATGGTGGCGCTGAGGAATAATTAGCAGAACGGATGGCCCGGTTCGCGGAGAGCGGAGGCCATGGCGGAGATCTCAAGGCATCGGCGGGGCGGAGCGGCCGCACGCACACCCCTGATGTAATCTTGAGGAGGAACGCAATTTCCTTCCCCGAACCGGGTGTACCTTTTGATTGTTGAAATTGAAGCGCTGACGAAGATCTATGAGTCCAAGCTCCGTGTTGTGGCCGTCGATGGCATTGACCTCGACTTAGAGCAAGGCGAAATCTTCGGACTGCTCGGGCCCAATGGCGCAGGCAAGACCACCACAATCAGCATTTCCACGACGCGCACGCTGCCCACGAGCGGCACGGTCCGCATTGCCGGGATCGATGTTGTGAAGCATCCGGCGCACGCGCGCAGACACATCGGCGTGGTTCCCCAGTTCAATACACTCGACCGATCGCTGAGCGTCTACGAGAACCTATATTTCCATTGCCGCTATTTCGGGTTTTCTCACTCCGAAGCTAAATCGCGATCGCTGGAGTTGCTGGCCCAGTTCCTGCTGACAGAGAGGAAGAATGCGTACCCGGCAGAACTTTCTGGTGGGCTGGCCCAGCGGGTGCAGATTGCTCGCGCGATTGCGCACAGGCCGAGGGTGCTGTTTCTCGATGAGCCCTCAGCGGGGCTGGACCCGCAGAGCCGCATGGCGATGTGGACAGCCGTAGCCGACCTGCGCAAGGAAGGGATCACGGTTCTGCTGACCACACATTACATGGAAGAGGCCGACTCGCTTTCGGACCGCGTGGCGATCATCGACCATGGGCGCGTGCTGGCGCTGGGCTCGCCGGAAAAGTTGAAAGCCACATATGGCGCGCAGACCATCTTCGACCTGAAGTTGAAGTCGCATGAGGGGCTTGAGCCGGTCGCGGCCACGCTGAAAGCGCGACCAGATGTGACCGACGCCGAAGTGACCGCTGACGGATTGCGCGTGATCGCCGCCAGTTCTGACGGGCTGCTTCCGGATCTGGTGCAAGCGGCTTCCCGCTTCGGCCTTCGTGATTTATCGATTACCGAGCCCAGCCTGGAAACAGTGTTCATCCAGCTGACGGGGAGGGATTTGCGTGAATAGAGACAAGGGATCAGGGGTCAGGGATCTGGGGTCAGGGATCGGGAGCTCGGGGATATTCTTCAAGGCTTTCCTTGGGCTGTTTCTACGCGATCTGCGCGTATTGTTTCGTGAGTTCCATGTGTTTCTTGCGCGGGTGGGAATGCAACCGCTGCTGTTCCTGTTTGTATTTACCTTCATTCTTCCGCGCATGGGCGGGGCAAACCCCATGGCGGCTGGGGCGGGAATGGATTTTGGAACCATCCTGTTGCCGGGCCTGATGGCGGTGGCGATCATGTTCAGTGGTATTGCCGCGGTGGCCTTGCCGTTGTCACAGGAGTTCGGCATTACGAGGGAGATCGATGACCGGGTGATGTGCCCGTTGCCTATATGGGCTGTGGCGCTGGAGAAGGTCTGCTTCAGCGCGATGCAGAGCATCATCGCTGCCCTGCTTGTGATTCCGATGGCGTACTACGTTCCGGCGATCCCGGTGCGGGCCCATGTGGCGAACTGGTTTCTGCTGGCGTTGGTATTGGTGATGTCCAGCCTGCTGACCGGGGCGTTGGGGCTGGTGATCGGGTCGACGGTGAACCCGCGGCAGATCGGGCTGGTTTTCTCGATCCTGGTGGTGCCGATTACGTTTTTGGGATGCGTTTACTACCCTTGGGCTTACCTGGACAAAATCCGCTGGCTGCAAGTGGCTGTCTTGTTCAATCCCATCGTATATATGAGTGAGGGCCTGCGAGCATCGGTGACGCCGGGGATCGCCCACATGCCGTGGTGGGCCATCCTGCTTGCGCTGGTATTTTTCACCGTGGCGCTGGGGCGGTGGGGGTTGCGAGGGTTTTTGGGACGGGTGCTCTCCTAGGGTAGAGGCAGTTGATGAAAAGAGCGCTAAATTCGACATGCGGTTTCCCTCCAATTGCATGAAACAGAAGGGTAAGGGATGTGGCTCACGCCGCCACATCGGGTTACCGAAGTGCAACTTTGACGCGCTTCAAGGGTCTAACCTACAAGAGCCAAGGAAAGCACCGGAGACATTGCTGGATATAGCTCAAGTCACTCGAAACGGCTCAATTCCCCACGCGAGTCACCAGGAATCGCGCGGGCTATTGTTGCTTGCGCGAAACTGGCCGGCGAGGGCTGTTGCGTTGCTTCTAACGCCGATGTTGGCGGCTGCAGCCGGTTGCAGCGCCGGACAAGTGGCTGCCGATCCCAGCAATGCGGCCTTCTCCATCTCGCCGAGCACAAATTCTATTGACACGAACTGCACCGGATGCAACGTCACCAACGCACAGAGCAAATCAGTGGAGCAGTTTACGGCGACCTTGACCGGCGGAGGCCCGGCGGCGGTGACATGGTCAGTGTCTGGCGGTGACGCGAACAGCGGGCCGGGCAGTATCTCGTCGAGTGGGCAGTACACCCCCCCGCCGTACCTAACGACCGACAGGGTGTCAGTGGTGGTAACTGCGACGCTGAGTTCGACCACTACGGCAACCGCGATCCTGAGTGTGACGCCGGGGTTCCTCCAACCGCTGACGCCGGAGAATGCTGCTTTGGGCGCCAACGGGCAATTAAACCTTACCGGCTACATGGCTGAAGCGGGTGGCTATACCGGCATCAACTACGCGCTTTCAAGCACTCCGACCGGTTCAACCGGTGGGCTGGGATCACTGGGCGCGACGAATTGCCAGCGGAGCGCAGCGACGTTCACCTCCTGTACTGTGGCCTACACGGCACCGGCGCAGGTTTTGGGAACCAGCCCAACTTACGTGGTGGCCACGGTTGGAACCTCCGCATCAAAGACTGCAGCCATTGTGCTGTTGAACTCCGCGGGGATATCGAGCAGCCCTGCGAGCCACCAAGCAGAAGAGAGCACGCCCGTAGCACTGGGGACATCGGGCGGCAACAACAACGACTACGACCTGCAGGGAAACCAGATTGTGGATTGCTGCGGTGGGACGCTGGGATCGCTGATCCAGGACAACAGCAAAAACCAGTACATGCTGAGCAACAACCATGTGCTGGCGCGGAGCGATCATGCAAGCGTCGGTGACACGATCGTGCAGCCGGGACTGATTGACAACAACTGCACACCGAATGGGGACGGGGCGGGGACAACGCCCGTGGCTTCGCTGACTGGCTGGCTTGCCCTGAGCTCAAGTGCGACCAATGCCGATGCGGCCATCGCGCAAGTGAATTCCGGTGCGGTGAATGCGAGCGGCAGCATTCTGGAACTTGGCAGCAGGCAGGCGGACGGCACGCTGGCTGCCGCGCCTCCGGGTATCTCCTCGACCGGCGGGAAAGGCGAAGCTGGATCGCTGAACCTGGTCGTGGCCAAGAGCGGAAGGACGACTGGGTTGACGTGCGGCAGCATCTCGGCACTTAACCTGGATGTCACTGTCGATTACTACCTGGATTGCGCAGAAACCAAGCCATACCTGACCAAGACTTACACAAATCAGTTGGCCATCAGCGGCAACCAATTTACTGATTCCGGCGACTCCGGGTCGCTGGTGGTGGACACGGCCAATGCAGAGCCGGTGGGCCTTTACTTTACGGGCGGAACCGATGTGTCCGGAGTGAGCCAGGCGGTTGCGAATCCCGCAACCGACGTGCTGAACGAATTGAGCGCGCAAGTGGGCGGAGGGAAGCAGTACACGTTCGTCGGGGGCGCAGACCATCCAGCCAGTTGCCTGAATTACGCCGACAACACTGTGCAAGCGGCGCAGGTGAGAACGCTTCCGGACGCGGAGATAGCGCGGGCGCAGCAGGCACTTGGTCCGGCACGCATGCTGGTGAATCCTTCAGCGGGAATTCTGGGCGTGGCCCCAGGCAAGAGCAGCGACCATCCGGGCGAGGGCGCTGTGGTGATCTACGTGGATGAGACGATGAACGCGAACGCGCCGGCTACCCTGGATGGCGTGCGCACGCTTGTGGTTCCGACGAACTCACACGCGGTTGCATTCGGCTCACCGCCAAAGACGGCTTTTGATTCAGCGGCGGGCGTTCCGGCATTGACGGCTGCGGTTCTAAGTCCTGCAATCGGTATCAAGCAGCAGGTAGCGCACGAGCTGATGGAGCAGAGTCCGGCATTTTTTGGCGTGGGTGTGGGTCAAAGCCTGGATAATCCGAAAGAAGCTGCGTTGGTGATTTACGTGGACCGGAAGCGGCTTCCTGCTCAACTGCCGCCGACTGTTGGCGGGCTGCGCGCGCGCTACGTCGTGATGGACCGGATGCACGTTACGCGCTCGTATGCTGCGCCCATGCAGGGCAAACTTCACTGCATGCCGCATCGGGCGGCTGGGATTACAGGAGCGTCGGGGCTGGGGAACTCTAATCCTGCTGACCTGCTGAGGCCGCGAGGTCTGAAGCTGCAGTGAGCCCATTGAAAACGGGCGAGAGTTTTTTCCTGTCCCGTGGTTCCTTATTCAGGATTTTTCAGCAGCCAGTAGTGGAAGCCGTCGACGATGGCCATGAGCGCTGCCTGATTCAAATCGCTGCTGACCCCGGCGGTCTTCCATGATTCGTGACCGTCGGCATTGAAACTCACGGTGACACGGACGTGGGCAGCGGTGTCGTGGGCAGATACGTCAAGAGCGGTGACGCTGAAGGTGCCCAAGCGCATTTGAGCGAGCGCGGGGTACCAGCGCTCCAACTCGCGGCGCATGGCCTTGGTGAGCGCATCGACGGGGCCTGAGCCCTCGGCGCGCGTGGTGGCAACAGCGGAGTCCCCGATGGAGAGCAGCATGGAGGCCTGCACGTAGCGGTTTCCAGTTTCGTCGGACTCGTCGAGAACTCTCCAGCTTTTTACACTGAAGCGGTCACGGAGTGTTTTGAGGACTTTCATGCAGGCGAGTTTGAAGGAGACTTCACTTGAGGTGAAGCCGCCGCCTTCAATCATGGCCTGGTTTTCATCGAGGAGAACCTGGGCCTGTGCGGAATCGAGAGCAACGCCTAAGGATTCAGAGAGCAGGAGGATGTTGGCCTTGCCCGATTGCCCGTTTACGCCGATGACGGGGCTTGCGCCGACCCGGGTGGGATCGCACCAGAGATAGGCGCCGGGATTCTTGCGCTCGCTGCTCCCATGCATTCCGGCCCAGGTTCCAAAAGCACCGGGACCGACAATGGGAGAACCGTGCGGGGGCTCAAGCGAAAAGGCTGCATACGCCGATTGTGCGAGGCTGGTAAGCCCGGTGAGCGCCTGGGGAGAGACGAATTCTGCTTCCCCGCGAAGCTGCATACTGGCGATGACGGTGGTGAGGTTCACGTTGCCACAGCGTTCGCCTGTTCCAAGAAGGGTGCCTTGGATTTGAGCGGCTCCGGAGAGGATGGCGGCTCGAGCATTGGCAACGCCAAGACCCCGATCGGTATGGCCGTGAAACCCGAAGCTGGCATCGGGGTAAGTCCGGACGAGATTGCTGATGGCCTGACTTACTTCTTCAGGACTGGCGCCGCCGGTGGTGTCGCATACCACCAACCGGCTTACTTTCTGACGGACGCATTGCTCGGTCATTTTCAGAAGGTAATCGAGGTTGCGCTTGCTGAACTCGGCGTCGCTGGTGTCACCGTTCTCAACGCGGCCACAGCAGGCGTCCATGGCGTGCTCAAAGTCCACGATGACTTCAAGACCATTGTCCTGCAGGCACTGAACGGTTTCATAGGCCATGAGCAGGTTTTCTTCCGGAGTGGTTTCAAGAGACTTCATGACGTCAAGCAGTCGCGATTTGACGACGACGACAGCGACCGGGATGCGCTGCTTCTGGGCAACGATGAATTGGACATCCGGCCACTGTTGAACGCTGGAATCACGCCCACGGGTGCGGCCAAACAGGGCCAGCTTCATGGCGCCGGTATCGGCAGAATGCAGGGCGCCTGTCAGGTCTGCGATGAATTGGTTTGCGCCGGCAAATCCAATCTCAGCGTATTTAACGCCAAAGGCGGCCATCCGCTGAAGGAGGCCAACTGCATTGGGGACGGAGATTTCGAGGTTGGGCTGTTGCATCCCGTCTCGAAGGCTGGTGTCAAAGATCTCGACTTTTCCGGTTCCAGACTCTTTCATTTTTCCTTGGCGCCAGCTGCGAGACGGGACATCGCATTGGGTGTTTCGCGTGCAGAATTCCGACTTCTCATGATACCGCCCCGGAGGGTTGCCTGAGGGTCAGGGAACCCAGTTGGGTAGCTACATGGAGGGCTGCCCCGGTGAGTGGCTGCGACCAGGACCAGGGAAGTTGTCGCGCACCATGGAAAAACGATTCGCAGGAGCGGGCGGATTGATGATATTGTCACAATTATCCAGCAGCGAAATATGGGATTTCCCCATAAACCCAACAGCCCGTTTTAGAGCGAAACCAGTTCTTGCTATCTTTGCCGCAAGCGCCTTTGCTTTCATTGTTGAGGCGTGGCACACGTGTCGATACGTCATTCCTGACCAAACCTCGAAAGGCGAATCCCAATGACCGAGACCTACGAAGCAACTCACGCCAGTCTTGTTTTGACACTTGAGGAGATTACGAACCTTACCCAGGAAGGCGGCAAGGCTGCCGATACCCTGATGAATGTGGTGGCGCTGATCGCCACGCGGTTCAAGACCGATGTCTGCTCAGCGTATCTGCTGGAGCCGGATCGATCGAACCTGGTGCTGGCCGCGACACTTGGGCTGCATCCTCGTTCGATTGGCAAGCTGCGCATGCCTCTGAGCGAGGGCCTGGCCGGATTGGTGGCGGAACAGGTTCTACCTGTGGCCGTAGTGGACGCGAAGCATCATCCACGATTCAAGTACTTCAAGGAATCGGGAGAAGAGGAGTATCACTCGTTTCTGGGCGTGCCTTTGATCGACGGCGGAATTCTGCAGGGCGTGCTTATTGTTCAAACCAAAGCGCCGCGCCGCTTCACAGAAAATGAAGTCCGCATGTTTGTGGAGGCCGCGAGCCAGGTGGCTCCGGTGGTGAGCGAGGCGCGCACTCTGGACAGGTTTATTGCGCCAGCGCAGGAACGGCTTTGGGCGCTTGCACGCAACGTGTGGTGGAGTTGGGACCACGACTGCATCAGCCTATTTCGCGATCTGAACCCTACTCGGTGGAGGCAGCTGAATCAGAATCCCATTTCACTGCTGAGCGAAATTCCATTGGGTGAAATTGAGCGCCGCGCGACGGAGCTGGTTCTGCACAGTCGCATCAACTATGTGTACCGGCGGCAGCAGGAGTACCTGAATGCAGACCGCACCTGGGGCGCGACGAATGCTGGAGTACTGCGGTCACGTCCGGTGGCTTATTTTTCGGCGGAGTTTGGGCTGCATGAATCGCTGCCCATTTATTCCGGCGGCCTGGGCGTGCTGTCGGGAGACCACATCAAGAGCGCATCCGACCTGGACATCCCGCTCATCGGGATCGGGTTGTTCTATGGACAAGGATACTTTTTGCAACGGCTTGACGAGAATGGGTGGCAGCGCGAGGAGTACCTGCAAACTGATGTGAATCGGCTACCCATGCAGCCGGCGATTGGGGAAAACGGCGAACCGGTGGTGGTGGAGATTGCGACGCGTGGCGCGGCGATACGCGCGAAGGTCTGGCAGGTAAAGGTGGGTCGCATTGACCTGCTGCTGCTTGACTCTAATGTGGCGGGCAATGCACCCGAGGACCTGGAGACGACGTCGCGGCTGTACGGCGGCGATGCGCGAACGAGAATTCGGCAGGAGTTGCTGCTGGGTGTGGGTGGGTTCAGAGCACTGAAGGCGATGGGCATTTCGCCAGGGGTTCTGCACCTGAACGAGGGACACAGCGGGTTTGCTGTGTTTGAGGCGATTCGCAATCGGATGGTGGAAGAAGGAATCGACTTCAACAAGGCGGCGAGTCAGATACCGCGGGAGGTGCTGTTTACAACGCACACTCCGGTGCCTGCCGGGCACGACCGGTTCCACCCGGATCTGATTGAGGAGCACCTGGGACCGCTGCGCGAGGAGCTGGGGCTTTCGCACGATGCGCTGATGAGCTTTGGGCGCGAGAATCCATCGAACCATGGGGAGCAATTCTGCATGACCGTGTTGGGGCTGAAGCTGGCGCGGCGCGTGAATGCGGTTTCATCGCTGCACGGCGAGGTGTCGCGAGCGATGTGGAACTGTCTGTATCCGGGAAGATCGGAAGATGCAGTGCCGATTGGGCATATCACCAACGGGGTGCATGTGCCCTCGTGGCTGGCGCCGCAGATGTGCCGGCTTTACGACAGGCACCTTGGTGTGGGATGGCAGAGCAACAGCGGATCCGCCAAGACCTGGGAAGAGATTGAAAATGTGGACGATGGCGAATTGTGGGAGACACATCTGAGCCTGAAGGCGCAGTTGCTGGAATTTGTGCGACGCCGCGCATGGGAACAGGCCCATCGCCGGAATGAGCCGCAGGAGTCTTTGAGCAAACTGCTGAAGGTGCTTTCACCGGATGCATTGACGATTGGGTTTGCGCGGAGGTTTGCGACATACAAGCGCGCCAACCTGCTACTGGCCGATATGCAGCGGCTCGCGTCGATGGTGAACGATCCGAAGCGGCCGGTGCAGTTTGTGTTTGCCGGCAAAGCACATCCGCACGACGAACCGGGCAAGCGCGTGCTGCAGCAGATTGCGGAGATGATGCGGAATGCGGATTTCGCCAACAAGTTTGTGTTCGTGGAGGACTACGACATCAACGTGGGCAGGTACCTAGTGCAAGGCGTGGACGTGTGGCTGAACAATCCACGGCGACCCCTGGAAGCATCGGGCACGAGTGGACAAAAGGTTGTGTTGAACGGCGGGCTGAACCTGTCAGTGCTGGATGGCTGGTGGGCTGAGGCGTACGACGGCATGAACGGCTTTGCCATTGGCGGGGGCAGAACGCATACGAACTTTGACGTGCATGACAGCCGGGACGGTGAAGACTTGTACCGTGTGCTGCGCGATGAGTTGATTCCGCTGTTCTATCAGCGCGACCGGGATGGGCTGCCCAGAGGGTGGATCAAGCGCATGAAGCGGACGATTCGCACGCTGGGCTGGCGCTTCAACGCTGATCGCATGGTGATGGATTACGTTCTGAAGGGTTACATTCCTGCGGCCGGCGGGACATCGAGCGAGATCCGGCCGCCTTCGTAGATGGACATCGGGGCCACGCCCATGCCGAGACGGGGGCGAATATGGTATACGTGTCGGCATGACTCGTCGCATTATTTTCTTCGCCGCTATTCTTGCTGCCCATGTTTTGACTGCAGTCTCGACGCATGCACAAAGCGTTGCGCTTTCGCCGCCGATGGGGTGGAACAGCTGGGATGCCTATGGGCTGACCATCAATGAAGCTGACTACAAAGCCAATACCAAGGTGCTGGCCGGCGTGGTGGGCTTCGGATGGAAGTACTCGGTGATTGACGAGGGATGGTACATGGAAGATCCCTTTGCCGCACATCTGATTGAGCGGAAGTACCTGTGGGACAAGAACGGGATTCTGATTCCTGTGGAGAGCCGGTTCCCTTCTTCAGCGGGCGGAGCGGGATTCAAGCCGCTGGCGGATTGGGTTCATGCGCAGGGGCTGAAGTTCGGCATCCATATCATACGCGGGATTCCAAAACAGGTGGTCAAAGAGAACCTGCCGATTGCGGGGACGAATTTCCATGCCGTGGATGCGGCCGACATGGGCGCAACGTGCCCATGGGATGAGGGCAACTTTGGCGTGAGCGACGCGCCGGCAGGACAGGCTTACTACGATTCCATGTTGAAGAAGTATGCCGGCTGGGGCCTGGACTACATCAAGGTGGATTGCATCAGCGACCGGCCGTACCGGCCAACGGAGATCAGGCAGATTGCCGAGGCGATCAAGAAGACGGGAAGGCCGATTGTGCTGAGCCTCTCGCCCGGGCCAACGGGGTTGGAACATGGAGCCGAGGTGGCGGAAATGGCGCAAATGTGGCGCATCTCCGACGACCATTGGGATGGTTGGACATTCGCGCATAAGGCGGGGGGCGGGGACTTCCCTTCCGGCATTCGTGAGGCATTCGATTTGCTGGCGAAGTGGGCGCCGTATGCGAGGCAGGGCAACTGGCCCGATGCGGATATGCTGCCGTGGGGATCGTTGACACCGCATCCGGGATGGGGCGAGCCGCGCCAATCGCGCGAAACAAAGGACGAGCAGCGGACGGAGTACACTTTGTGGGCGGTGGCACGCTCGCCGCTGATTCTGGGGGCGAACCTGACCAAGCTGGACGACTTTACGCGGTCGCTGCTGACGAATCAGTCCATCCTTTTCATGAATCAGAATGTGACTTACAGCCATCCGCTGGACGCCGCGAGCCTGCCGGGCGGATTCGAACATGCAAGGGTGTGGAGGGCAACGATCGACGCACCCGGAGCGAGGGGTTATACGGAATTCTATGCGTTTTTCAACCTTGACGAAACGCCGGTTACGCTGAAGGCGACGTGGAAGGAATTGGGGCTGGACGGGGCGAAGCATACGGCTCACGATCTGTGGGCCGACACCGATGGCAAGGATTCGAAAGAGATCTCGGTGACGCTGCCGGCGCATGGGAGCGCGGTGTACCAGGTGCAGTAAGGCAATTTGCGCGCGAGGGTTAGAGCCGTGCGACGACGAAGCGTTCTTGCGGGCCTGGCGGCGGTTTGGGTTTCCGCCGGGCGAATTGGAATGTCGGCAGGAACAAACGGCCAACGGCTGGCCGAGGCGGCTCGGGCCCAGGTAGGCGTAACGACGAGCTACGATCCGACCTGGTCGCATGTGACTTACCCGGGCGGAGACGTGCCGCGACCAACCGGCGTCTGCGCTGATGTGGTAATCCGGGCCGCGCGGGACGGGCTGGGCCTCGACTTGCAAAAGCTGGGGCATGAAGACATGCTGAAGAACTTCAATGCATATCCAGCACGCAAGCCATGGGGATCGCACCAACCCGACGCCAGCATCGACCATCGCCGAGTGCTGAATCTGGAGGCGTATTGGACGCGGGTTGGAGCGCGCCTGTGGGCTGCGGAGGGCCCTGTTGCGGGAGATGCATTTCCGCCGCCACTTGAATTGGGCGACATTTTGACGTGGTTACTGGACGCCCGGCTGCCTCACATAGGCATAGTCTCGTTGATCGAAGGGCAACGAGTAACCGTGGTTCATAACATTGGCAATGGCGCTGAAGAGACCGCGCTTGTTGCGTTTGAACCTCATCGCGCGGTGGGACATTATCGCTGGCCGGCGCAGCGCTGAAGGTACCGCGTGGAACTCGTCAAACTTGAAAATCGCAGTCTATTGCGAATCGCGAGTTATTGGCGCAGCGCTTCTTGAGCAAAGGTTCGAGGTAGCCTGTGGCGCCATGGCCGCGCCACCTGACCTGACCCGTCGCATCGATGAGCACTACCCACGGGTCTTTGTCGGCAGTGACACCGAAGGAACTACACCAAAGCTTTTCATCCTGGGTGAAGACGACGAAGTGATCCTGCTCGGAGGCGGAGAGGTCTTTTCGCATGGAGCTCTTGATGATGCCGCGTAGCAGGCCTGAAGCTCCTTCGAGCATTGCCATTTGATAGACAGATATACGAGCGAGCACTGTGTCGGCGCGAACTGCCGTTGCCCAATCGCCCCAGGCAGGGCCCGCGTCCTTGCTAAATCCAGCGATGATGACGGCTGGCTGCTTGCGCACCGCCTCGGCGAGTAAGACGCGGCGGCCGCTCAAGGTCTCGCCGGAAGTCAATGGCAACGTTTGAGAGAGGCACACCTGTTGGCTTTGCGCCGCACATGCGAAGAGCAATCCAAGCCAGACCCAGCGAATCACGAAGGCACCTCTGGTTGGAATTATCGCAAGAGAAGCAGAGGCCGCCAGGCAGTACCTTCGTCCTGAATTCCACCAGTCGGACCGTGTCCACTGTGCGAAACTGGAGTGTCCGGCGGATGAGCCCGCAAGATGACTCTGGCCGGCAGGATCGCCCGATGCCTGTTTTGCGCTCCGCCTTTATCGCGCTCTCCCGGAATCGTTTATTGCGGCGCTTCAGTGAACGCTCAAGCGTGGGCCGACGGATGAGTTCCCGCTTTGTAGCGGGGATGGAGATCAGCGACGCGCTTCGCGTGGCGGAGGCAGTCAACCAACAAGGCATGGCCGTGACCCTGGACTCGCTGGGCGAGAGCGTGACCTCAGAGTTGGAGGCTCACAAGGCCGCCAATATTTACCACGAGTTGCTGGATGCGATTGCCGCGCAGAAGCTGAACGCCAACGTCAGCGTGAAGCTGACGCAGATAGGACTGGAGCTCTCTCCAAAGCTGGCTGACACAATTGCACGGAACCTGGCGGAGCATGCCAGCCAGACGAGCAACTTTGTGCGGATCGACATGGAAGACTCGTCGCTGACACAGGTCACGCTGGACATTGTGCGGCGGCTGCATGCGCGGCCCAATCTGCGCGGGGCCATCGGCATTGTGATCCAAGCGTATCTCTACAGGTCAGAGGCGGATCTGGAACAGCTTATGGTGGATGGGATCCGGGTGCGACTTTGCAAAGGCGCCTACAAAGAGCCGCCGGAGGTGGCGTTCGCGCGGAAGTCCGACGTGGACAAGAACTATATCCGGTTGAGCAAGATGCTGTTGGAGAGCCCGACCTTCCACGGGTTGGCAACGCACGATGAGGCCATGATTGCAGCGGCAAAGTCGTTTGCGCAACAGCGCGGAATTGACCCGAGCCGATTCGAGTTTCAGATGCTGTATGGCGTGCGCCGCGACTTGCAGCGCATTCTTGTGGGAGAGGGCTACAAGGTGCGGGTTTACGTTCCGTTTGGGAGGGAGTGGTATCCCTACTTCATGCGGCGGCTGGCCGAGCGGCCGGCAAACCTGCTGTTCCTGGCGAAGAATTTTTTCAGGGCTTAGGCGGGCGCGCCTGAGAGAAGCGAGCGCGAGTGAAAGCAGCGAGCCTGAAAGGCTTCAACCTACTTGACTGCGGAAACACCAGACGAAGTTTCGGATGAAGAGTTCGCAAAGCGCTGATCGGACATGGTCGCCTCTGCCTCTGTTGAGTGTTGCCTATGCTGGTGACGAACTTTGTAGTGGACAAGATCTCTGCAAAGCGGACATTCCCAAGGATAATAACCAAATAACGGATAGACGTTTCGCTGCAAGAAGCTTTCCCGCATGAGCCGACGCATCTCACAACCACATCTTGTGCAGTGCATGTCAGTCTTCCTTATCGCCGGCAAAGAAATTGAACTCCTGATACGAGGCCTGAACTGCAGAGTTCACCTGAGGCCGACACATTGGGCGAGCCAATCTGACCCCGTGGGGCTTGATCCAAAGAGAGTTCCTCTGGGACCCACGCACTTGCATGACAGGTTCTTCTACAGTTTTCCTGTCAACTATTTTATCGAATGAAGTGAAATTGGCAAAGAGATCACGCGGTAAATGTTTGGGTATGAGAGTAACCGAAAGAGTGCAGGGTGGTGCGATGCCGGCCGTTACTTTTGGGCCATGCTCCAAGGACAATCAGGAGGACGCTGAGCTCTTCAAGCGTAGCAGGCCTTGCAGCGCGAGGTGGGTGACCGCCTTGGCAAGGATGGGAGAGGCGTTCAACGACTCTGGCCTTTCGAGACGAATACCGTGGTTGGCTGCGTAGTCGCGGAAGAAAATATCGACGTCGTAGAGGATCTCGACGTGGTCGCACAGAAAGCCGATCGGCTGGAGGATGAGGCTCTTGACGCCTTCAGCCGCCAGCGCGTCAAGGATGCGTTCGACGCTGGGCCCAATCCAAGGTCCGCTGCTTGCGCCCTGGCTCTGGAAAGCGAGTTTCCATGACGGAATTTCGGGGACGCGCTCCGCGACCATGGATGCGGTGTGGCGAGCTTCTTCCGCGTAGGGATCTGGTGTGGAGTTGGGGCCCTCGCCAGGCCAAAGACGCGGCTGGCCTTCGTCCGCGGTTGGCGCCTGGATGGTGCGGGATGGGACGCTGTGCGCAGTGAACAGGACGGGCACCGGCGATCGAACCTCAGCGGAGAGTTTGGCGAGGGCAGGGCGGAGCCGCTGAGCGAACGCGTCGGCAAGAAGTGGATGCTGCGCCCAGCCTTCAGTGAAGTCGATACGCAAAGTGCCTGCCTCTGCCTGCACGGCGCGGCGGTAGAGGCCGACGCTAGTACGCGAGTTCTGAGGGGCCATGCAGATGACGGCGGCTTCTTCCACGCCGTCTTCGCGCATCAGGCGAACAACGTCGGGGATGTAAGGACGCCAGTTGCGCATGCCGACGTAAACGCGCACTTGTTGACCTGCGGCGGCAAGTTCTAACTCAACGAGTCGGGCCTGCTCGAGCGTGATTTCAGTGAGCGGGCTGTGGCCGATGAGGGAGTAACGATGCTGAATCTCATCGATAACGTGTTGCGGGAGGGGACGGCCGCTGACGACGTTGCGCAGGTATTCGGGAATTTGCTCGCCGGTCTCAGGGGTTCCATGGGCAAGGAGCAGGACGGCTTGTTTAGCCATTAGCAGGCTCCAGACGGAACTCGCGGACCATGCGGGCTACCGCCTGAACGTTTTCGACCGGGGTGGAGGGGACAATGCCGTGGCCAAGGTTGAAGATGTACGGGTGACGTCCGAACGCTTCGAGGATGGCATCGGTTGCGCGATCGAGAACCGCGCCGGGTCGCTGAAGCGGCAGGGCGCGCCGTGCAGCACCTCGGCGACCAGCGCCAGCGCACGCACCGTGCGCGCCCCGACGCCCGGCGTCAGCAACAGCTCGGAGAAATCGGTCGGGCTGCGCTCGGCCGCCGCCGCCAGATTGCCGTGTAGCCGGCATAGCACGACGTCGCTTGCCCGCACGTCATGATGTGCCGGCATCGCCAGGTAGGGCAGCATGGCTTGCGCCGCGACCGGCTTAGCCTTGCGCGTCTCGAGCGACGCCAGCTCGCGGGTGATGCCGTCCGGCCCGAGCGCCGACAGCAGATCGAGCTGGGCCAGCCGCGAGGCAGCCGCCCGCTTATCGGTCAAATTGACGATCTCACCCTGGTCCGGCCCCTCGATGGCCGCGTGCGGCGCCTCGACGAAGCTGGCCAGCCCTTCCGACAGCCAATGGTAGCGGCGCGCCTGTTTTCGCTCGCCGTTCATGCCCTGCTGGACGACGACCCAATGCCCGTCATCGGCGACGATGAAGCCGTGCAAATAAAGCTGGAAGCCGTCCTGCACCGCGGCGCTATCGACCTTGGCGACGAGGCGGCTGGCAGTGGCGAGTGCTTCGCCGTCGAAGCCGGTACGCTCGCCGATCGCGACCAGCTCATGCGGCGTCTGGCGTGAATGCTTGCCGCGCCCGCCGCAGACATGGAGGCCGAGCTCTTTTTGTAAGGGCGCCAGCCCGCGCTTTAGTGCGCCGATCACGCTAGTGGTGATGCCGGAGGAATGCCAGTCCATGCCCATCACGCTGCCGAAGGACTGGAACCAGAAGGGGTGGGCGAGACGGCGCAGGAACTCGTCGCGGCCGTAATGGTGGACGATCGCCTGCGCCATCACCGCACCCAGCCGGGTCATGCGGTCGGCAAGCCAGGGCGGCACCCTGCCNNCATCGCACTCACGGCGCCGATTATATCATCGCCGGCGGGGCTATGCAAAAATCCGCGTCTAGAGCGCCGGTTCGGGCAGGCCGCGCCGGCGGCAGGCGGCCACCAGCGTGTTGCGCAGCAGGCAGGCAATGGTCATCGGCCCGACGCCGCCCGGCACCGGCGTGATCGCACCGGCGATGGCAGAGGCCTCGGCGAAGGCAACGTCGCCGACCAG
>PLKU01000263.1 GCA_003140705.1 Acidobacteriaceae bacterium | reverse complement strand
CTTACGTAACGGAAGCGGAATTTGATGCCATGGTCTCGCGCGGTGAGTTTCTCGAATACGCGCGGGTCTTCGGCAAGCATTCGTACGGCACGCCGAAAAAATGGCTCGAGGAAGCTCGCAACAAGAATCTCGATCTCGTGCTCGAGATTGACGTGCAAGGTGCGGAGCAGGTAAAGCAAAAGCTCCCCGAGTCGGTGGCGATTTTTATTTTGCCGCCCTCTCGCGAGGAACTCGAGCGACGCTTGCGCAGCCGGGGCCAGGATGCAGACGACGAGATTGCGCGACGGTTGGCGAAGGCACGGGACGAGATTTTGGCTTTTAGCAAATATTACGACTATTGTGTAGTGAACGTAGACGTGGAACGTGCGGGCAATGAAGCGCAGGCCATCGTAGTCGCGCTGCGTTGCCAGAGCGCGCGACGTCGTAAGCGAGTCGAACAACTTCTGGCATCGTTTGGAGGGAAAGACTGAGATGAATGTGCTGACGAAAGCTCCACAAAGCCAGTTTGCGTATGTTGTGCTGGCGTCGAGGCGCGCGCGGCAGATCATGGCGGGCGCGCCACCGCTGGTCGAGAACCCGAAAACCTTAAAGGCCACGCGTATCGCGTGCGAAGAGCTCGAACACAGCATGCTCGAGTACGACTTCGTCGAGCCGCACTCGATCGACACGGATAAAGACGGCAACAAGCGCCGCAAGTAACGGCGCGCGAAGTGTTGCGCTGCCGAACTGCGGCCTGTCCCGCTGCGGCCGCCTTTGCACTTAAATACTGTCCGAGGAACTCATGCGCATCACGCTCGGTGTGACCGGTGGAGTCGCGGCCTATAAAGCCGCGGAACTGGTGCGCCGCCTGCAGCAGGATAATTTCTCCGTACAAGTGGTGATGACGCGCGGCGCGCGCGAATTTATCACGCCGCTTACGTTTGCCGCGCTCAGCGGACAAAAAGTAATTACCGATCTTTTCGGCGGAGCGGAAGGCCAGGACGCCAATCTGGAGAGCGCCATTGAACACATCGCCGTGGCGCAACGCACGGATTTGCTGCTGGTTGCGCCGGCGACCGCGGATGTCATCGCGAAATTTGCCCGCGGCATCGCGGATGATTTTCTCACCACCTTGTATTTGGCGAGCACCGCGCCCGTGGTGATCGCTCCGGCGATGAACGTGAATATGTGGGAGCATCCGGCGACACAAGCGAATCTTGAGACGCTGCGCCGGCGCGGCGTCCGCGTCGTGGAACCCGGAACGGGCGACCTGGCCTGCGGTATGGTTGGTGCGGGACGGATGGCGGAGCCAGAGGCCATTGCGGACGCTGTGCTGAGTGCCCTGGGCCGCCGTCACGACCTGGCTGGCGAGATTGTTCTGGTTACCGCGGGAGGCACGCGCGAAGCTCTCGATCCCGTGCGCTTCCTTGGCAACCGCTCAAGTGGAAAGATGGGCTACGCACTGGCTGACGCCGCGCAGAGTCGCGGCGCCAAAGTGACTCTCATCAGCGGCCCTTCTGCATTGCATCCGCCGCCGCACTGCGATCTCGTCAAGGTCACCACCGCTGACCAGATGCGCCAGGCTGTGCTGGAGCGAATGACAGAAGCCACCCTGGTGATAAAAGCTGCCGCAGTGGCCGACTACCGCCCTGTCAACGTCTCCGAGCAGAAGCTCAAGCGCAGCGGCAACCTTACTATCGAGCTGGCTCCAACCGAGGACATTCTGGCTGAAGTGGTTCGCCGACGCCGTCCCGGCCAACTGATCGTCGGCTTTGCGGCTGAAACCAGCAATCTTATGGAGAACGGGCGTGCCAAGCTGCTGCGAAAGGGTGCGGACGCGATTGTGGTCAACGATGTTTCAGGTGATGGAGTGGGGATTGACGCGGACCGGAACGCCGCTACCTTTCTAACGCTGTCCACGTCGATTGAGCTGCCGGAGATGCCCAAACGGAAATTGGCCGACCGCATTCTCGACGAGATTGTTACCCTACGGCGTCCGCGTTCGCTGCTTCTGGAGATGGATGAACACAAAGATGTAAACGCAAAGCTCGACAGATTCAAGCAGGACGTGGTGCGGGAGGAATCGGCGCCCTTTGACGCTGCCCGCCGACAACTGATTGTGGAGTAAAAGAACGTGGCGCGAACGATTGACCCCGGAACTCGCGAAGCTGTGCTTGAGCGTATCCGTTTTTATCGTGATCTTGGCCTTACCGAGTTCTACCGGCGTCCGGTTGACGCTTCGATGCATCACGTCCTTCCAGACTTGTCAGCATCAGAACCAGACGTTTCGAATACCCCAGGCCTCGCTTCAGAGACCGGAGAGTTCATCCCGCAACGAGATTCACAGGAGGATCCGCCAATTCCGCCCCGTAAGCCTATTTCCATCCCCCCGAAAATTGCTTCAGTGGTCCCTTCCGCAGACCGCGCCTCCGCCCTTCAATTGATCCGCGACGAGATAGGTGACTGTACGCGTTGTGCGCTCCACTCGGGACGGAACAAGCTCGTGTTTGGCGATGGCTCACCCTCTGCCCGCCTGATGTTTGTCGGCGAGGGCCCGGGTGCGGACGAAGACGCCCAAGGATTGCCTTTTGTGGGCAAGGCCGGGCAGCTCTTGAACAACATGATTGCGGCGATGGGATTGAAGCGCGAGGAAGTCTACATCGCCAACGTGGTGAAGTGCAGGCCGCCGGGCAACCGCACGCCTGAACCCGACGAAGCGAACACCTGCACTCCGTTTCTATTCCGCCAGATCGACGTTGTACGCCCTCAAGTGCTGGTCGCTCTTGGAGCCACCGCAGCGACCTATCTCCTGGGGCAACGTCAGCCCCTGGCAGGCCTACGCGGTCGGGTCCATGCATTCCGTGGCATGCATCTGATCGTGACGTATCACCCCGCATATTTGCTCCGTGACCCCCGCCAGAAAAAGGAAGCCTGGGCCGATCTGCAAATTGCGATGCGCGAGTTGGGCTTGAAATCACCTGCAAAGGCATAAAGGCCTTTGGTCGCCGTGCTGCCGGTATTTTGGAATCTCGCAAGATTTGGGCACAATTGACGAACGATTCGCAACTTTGGCGATTATGATCTGGACTCCGGAGGATACCAACGCAAATGGAAAAGGACACTGGTACCCAAGGTTTTGCGCGGAAACTGCAAAGGGCGGACATCATTCGCCCCATGTATGCCCGCAGATCGCTGCTCGGCCCGACACCGCGACACTCGATCCCAGAAGAAGGGATGGCCCCAAGCACCGCGTATAACCTCATACACGACGAGCTGATTCTCGACGGCAGTTCGCGCTTCAACCTGGCCACATTCTGCGGAACGTGGATGGAGCCAGAGGCGCATCGCCTGATGTCTGAAACGTTCGACAAAAACATGATCGACAAGGACGAGTACCCGCAGACAGCAGAACTGGAGATGCGTTGCGTGCACATGCTAGCTGAGTTGTGGCATGCACCGGAGCCTGAGCGCACAATCGGGACGTCGACCATTGGATCGAGCGAAGCATGCATGCTGGGCGGCCTCGCCCTGAAGTGGCGTTGGCGCAAGAGGATGCGCAAGCTGGGCAACGCTACTGACAAGCCAAACCTGGTGACGGGCACCAACACCCAAGTCTGCTGGCATAAATTTGCCCGCTATTGGGACGTGGAAGCCAGGGAGGTGCCCCTCCAGGGAGATGAGGTGACCACCGACCCTGAGCGCGCTGCCGCCGCTTGTGACGAGAACACCATTGGCGTCGTTTCGGTGCTGGGCAGCACTTTTACAGGTCACTATGAAAATGTGGTCGAGCTGAGTGCCGCACTTGATCGCCTGCAGGAGAAGACCGGACTCGACATTCCGATTCACGTAGATGGAGCCAGCGGCGGCTTTGTTGCGCCCTTTCTGCAGCCAGATCTGCTCTGGGACTTTCGGTTGCCCCGTGTGAAATCCATCAACACCTCTGGCCACAAGTACGGCCTGGTCTACCCCGGCGTTGGCTGGATTGTGTGGCGCACACTGTCAGACCTTGACCCCGACTTGATCTTCAACGTCGATTACCTCGGCGGAGCCATGCCCACCCTGGCAATCAACTTTTCACGGCCGGCCAGCCAGATTGTGGCGCAGTACTACAACCTGATAAGGCTTGGCAGGTCGGGTTATCACGCAATCCACAAGGCTTGCCAGGAGGTGGCGATCGAACTCGCGGCCCAGATCGCCGACCTCGGTCCGTTTACGATGCTTTCAACCGGCCATGATCTCCCCGTCATCGCCTGGACTCTCAGGGACCCATCGCCGAACTGGTCGCTTTACGACTTGTCAGACCGGCTCAGGGATCGCGGCTGGCAGGTGCCATCGTACAAGATGCCTGCCAATCGGGAAGACCTGATTCTACAGCGCATCGTGGTGCGGAACGGGTTCACGCACGACCTGGCCGGCATGTTGATGAAAGACATCCGCCGCCACCTGGATTGGTTTGCCACTCAACCGGGTTTCAACCCGACACTGGATGGCGCAGGGTATCACCACTAGGGCATTTTCGGAATTGGTCAAACGCCTTAACGGCCAAACAAGGGTTCACCGCGAACATCTCAGCAATTGGCATGGTCCGGTGGCGCAATCCTTGTGCTTCTGGATTGGACAGCCATCGTGGCCTATGCCTTGCCTACAGACTCTTCCCCCGCCAAATTTGAAATCGGTGTTCGACTGTAGTCGGTTAATTGGCAAGAGAGATTGCAGGTTTACCGGCGAAACGCTGGCTGATGTGATGGCACAACCGGTCTACAAAAATGCCGTTCTCTCCGGGAGCTGTGTTCAACAATACAACCGCGGCATAATCACCCTTGGGATTGAAGAATGTACAGGCGCTGTACCCGCCGGTCGCGCCGTTGTACCAGTAGTTTCCGGTTTCCGTTTCAAAGAGCCAGGCAAGTGCGATGCGCGTTCCGGACGAGATGTCAGCTTCAAGTTCATGAGACTTGATTAGCGCAGAGGATAGCGTGGCTGCGGCCGGAAAGCCTGCAACAGGTCTGATACTTTCAGGATGCAGATTTGCTTCGAGATAGGTGAGCATATCGCCGGCAGTGGAGCGGATGGCTCCAACCCCAGCAAAGGAATCGAAATCCCAGGCATGGGCCGGGCGATGATCCGCGTCGTGTCCGGGGACAAATCGCAGTTGTTGTTCGAGGGAAAGGGAAATGGTCGTATCCTTCAGTCCCAACGGACCCGCGATCTCATCGTTGAGCAGTGCAGGGTAGGACTCGCCGGAACGGTCTGCCAATGCTTGCCCAAGCAGCCCGAATGCGAGTTCGCTGTTGCGGATTGGAGCGTCGGATCGCTTTGCGACTCCATGCCTGCCCACAAACGCGTAAAGCTTGGCCGCGCTGTAATCGGCATACGGATTGTTCAAATCGCGGGAGTAGAGATTCGAGGGGAACCAGCGCAGTCCAGAGCGTCGCGTTGCCAGGTCCAGAAGCGTAATCTCGGGACCATCGGGTTTGGCGACAGTTCCGCGCGGCAAAAGCTCGCGGACCGGCTCATCGAGTTTCGCCTTACCTTGCGCAACCATCTGCGAGAGCATGAGGGCGGTGAATGTCTTGGTCACTGCGCCGATTTCGAAAATCTTATCCGGCTTGGCGGCGCCGTAACTGAAGACGCGCCTGACTCCATGCTCGTAGACTCCAATGGAAACCCCGGCACCCGTTAAGGGCGCTAATTCTCCGTTCCTGATGACATCTGCCAAATCGCGGTCCATCACCGCTTGCAGATCGTTGGCCGCGAGCGGGGCCATGGCTGCGTCGAATCTGGACGGCGCCACAAGCTTGGACGGTAGTTCCGAAGACTGTCTGGAAAAATTCAATGCAGCAGTGCCGCCCTTGCTCAGCGTGCCGTTCAGAGAGTTACCGTCCGCCGAGAGCGTACCGCTCCAATGCGCGGAAAAGGCTGGAATATCGAATGAACAACTCGTCCCGAAGAAGACGACATTCGCACACTCCATGCCCATGACCTGTTGATCGGGACTATCCACGGTGCAGAACTCGCGTCCCGCTGTGTCGCTCTTCACGACAACCTGAATATGCACAGGCGCATTGCCGGTGGCTAACTCTCCCAGCCATATGCCATCGATGGGAGACGGTTTGGTTGCGGGAGCAAAGGTACGAACAAAATTCATGGACATCGAACCTGCCCACTGAATAAATTCCCCATTCAGAGAATTCCCGTCGCTTGAAACGGTTCCCTTCCATTCGCCATCGTAGTGGCGGGTGATGGCAAAGCTAAACGACAGTCCGTCAAGACGAATGTCTTCAAGCGAGTCACCCGCCTCAGATTGACTCGGAACGTCTGCGCTGCCCGTCAAGGCGCCCCCGGCATTCAGCCTCAAGTGCAAAATGACAACGAGCATGGAATCGGTCGTAGCCGTGTAGTCACCTACGATTGCCGGCGTCACCTGTGCCGACAGGGAAGGTGCGAACGAAAGCATTGGCGCCACAAGAAGCAACCCAATCTTCATTGTGCGCAAGCGAACGTTAAGCGCCCATATTGGAAAATGCATAACCGTCCTGCAATCAAGCCACACCTCGCCACTCCACCCAGAGAGACGATGCAATAACCACGCAAGTGCACGCGCACCAGATTTTAGCCCGTTGAGCGACGACCTGATATATCTCGCTCCCTGGAGCTCCACCAAAAGCCTCGCCTTTCGAATCGCACCCCAACTCGGTCCTCTTGAGTACCGGCAAGCCGGCCATCGTGATGGAACTAATTTGCAAAAAAGGGGGACTGTGGCATTTCAACCGGTCTAGAGCAGTTTCGGAATACACGTAGACTTTTTGAGAGCCGTGAAAGGTGGCTTTTCTTGAGGGATAGCCACTTGAGTGTGTGCTTTCGGTCTACACTAATTCCGAAATTTCTTTAACGCGCCCTTTTGGCCGCAACTGCTTTGACCACTAACTCTTGCAACACTTCCAGATCCACATCCGCAAGCCTTTTGCTGTAAAGGCATCCTTTTCCCGTCGTGTGCTTGCCGAGCATGGCAAGCAGCGCATCGGAGTCGCCACTCCCGAGCAGGCTATATAAGACGGTCGCGGGTTTGCGCGGAGAAAAGCCCACCAGCGGCGCATCGCCCTCGCGGCCGCTCTCGTACTTGTAGTGACAGCTATCAAAGCCAATGATGGAGGATCCCCACATCTTCGGCTTTGCGCCGGTGGCCTTTTTCATCAACCTGACCAGTGCTTTGACATCGACGCATCTGGCTTCATCCTCAATGGCGTCGATGAACCGAGCAACGCTCACTTCAGTTGGCTTGGTTTTGTTCTCAGTCATGCAGTCAACTCCTTTTGTGGAATCGAAGGCAACTCCGCGACCCCGTGCGAGTTCTGCTTTTACCGGCTCAACCCTGGTCTTTCCAAAGATAGACGCCGCCGAGGAGGCCGCTCTCATTGGAGACAATGGAGACGTTCTTGGGCAACACGAAGTCAATCTTCTTTGTATTTCCGCCACCGATGTAAAGGAAGTCCCAGTTGAACGTGGCTGATGTCTGCGCGATCGCGGCCTGGAGAAACTTGTTCCAGAGCTTTTTGCCAAACTTGTCGAGTCCACGGCGACCCAGGTAGTCCTCGTAGCACATGCCCTTCTTGCGCCAGGGGTGGTGTCCCAATTCCAGGCCAGGGCAAAGCCGCCCATCGGTGAAGAGGGAAGAACCCAGCCCGGTGCCGAGGGTGAGCGCCAACTCCACACCAGCCCCCTTTATGGCCCCGTAACCCTGCACGGCGGCATCATTGGCCACGCGTACAGGCTTCTTCCAGCGCTTCTCAAGCTCCGCAGCCAAGGGGAACCCAACCCAATCCGGATTGAGGTTTGCCGCTGTCCACGTGGTTCCGCGCTTGATAACACCGGGGAATCCGACAGAGACCCGGTCGAATTTGGTCAGCAACTTGCGCAGCTCATCCAGTCCTGCGAGCACAGCAATGGGCGTGGGAACTTCCGGCGTCACAACCCGCTGGCGTTCGCTTACGGGCGTGCCTTTGGGATCGAGCAGCATGGCTTTGAGCCCGGAGCCGCCAATGTCGATGGAAATGGTGATGGGCGAAGAAGCGCTTGTCGGGGCGCCGGAGGCAGAAGAGGCGTGAGTAAGAGGCTTGGGAGTCATCAGGAATGAATTGTAATGCCCTCGCCTCCATTTGCAATGGGCGGAAAAGCCGGTCGTTATTTGGCTGCCGTGGCGGCCCCCTAAAACTCCTCATTCATCCAGTTCTTTAGCGCCTCCATACTCTGCGGGCGTCCCAGGAAGTCCTTCACAACGTCGGCGGCCGGCTTTGCGGCTCCAGGCTCCAGGACGGCGCGCCGGTAGCGCATAGCCGTGGGTCCATCGAGCAGGTTGTGCTTGTCGAATTGCGCAAAGAAATCAATTGCAATCACCTTGTCGAGCACGTAGGTGTAGTAGTTCGATGTATAGCCAACAAGGTGGGTGAATGAGGCATAGAAGCGGTCGCCCTCAACGGGCGTGAAGGGACTGAAGCGAGCATCGTCGGCTTTCAGCAAGGCATCGAAATCTAGGCTTGCGGGCGCCTGATTATGCACTTGAAGAGAATATGTGGAAGCCCACAACTGACCCTGGAGCCAGCGCCCGCGTCCATAGGCGCTGGCGGCGTTCATCTTGGCAATCAGGCTTGCCGGAATGGTCTCGCCGGTCTGGTAATGCTTGCCAAACGATTGCAGAATTGCCGTGTCGTGGAACATCTCCTCCAGCATCTGAGAGGGCGACTCGATAAAGTCTCCCTCCACATTGAAGCCGCCTTCCCCGGACCACTCCCCCTGGCCGCCGAGAATGTGATGCATCAAGTGGCCAAACTCGTGGAAGAAGGTGACGACTTCGTTGTACTCCATCAACCCGGGGTCACCGGCCTTGCCGCCAGAGAAGTTGCAGACCAGCATTCCCTCAGGAAGCTGCCGGCCGCGAATACCGGGAACGATGGGAGCGCTTGAGAANNAGCTTGCCCGATTTGCCCTCCGCGGCATCAAAAACGTCGAAGGTGTCCACCGACGGATCCCAGACCACTGCGTCCCTGACCGGCTTGAATTCGACATGGAACAGCCGGGCTGCTGTTTTGAGAATTCCTGCCTGCACCTCGTCATAGGGGAAGTAAGGGCGCACGCTCTGCGCGTCAAAATCGTAGCGGGCGCGGCGGTACTGCTCACCCCAATATCCTCCGTCGGATTGGCTGATGCTCTTGAGCCCCGGTTCCCGCTCCTGAGCGAAAGCCAGCAACTCACCGTATTCCCGCTTGGCCGCGCCGCGAGACGCTTCGTCCACCTGGTTCAGCAGCGCCTCAACGTTGGCAGCAGAACCAATCATCTGGTCAGCCGTGGCCAGGTCGGCGTAGTGGGCGTAACCAAGCGTCGTTGCCAGGTCCTGGCGGGCTGCGAGCAGGTCCTTGAGTACTTGCACATTCTGCGGATAAGCGCGTCCTTCGTAGGCCAGAAACATCCTGCGGCGGAGATCGGGGCTCTTGTCAAAGGTCAGAACTGGCATCACCTCCGGCTGCTCAGTGGTCAACGTGTAGGTACCGTCGGCGGCCGGCTTGTGCAGAGCAATATAGTCGACAGGCAGCCCATCGAGCTCAGCCTTGGTGGCCGTGATCTTCAGCGTTCCATCCGCTACGTTGCGTCCAAACGTCAGGCCCAGTTCGGTGATCTTGTCCTGGAGGGTGCGAATCTTTGCCCGGGTGGCTTCGTCCTTGTCCACGCCGCTGAGGTGGTACTCCAACAGGGTCCGTTCCAAATAATGGCGGGTCGCGGGATCGTTGACAGGCAAAGGGACCGCCGCGAGAGCGCTATAAACCTTTGTGTTGAGGTTGAGGTCGGTGTTTGCCGAGGAGATTTTGGCGGTCAGTGCCTGGCCTTTGTCGCGCAATGCAGCTGCGTCGCCGAGCGAGTAGGCCAAGTACGCATTGTTATTGGCCAGGGCGAGTTGGTTCTGGGCATCGTCGAAGGGGCGTAGCGTGTTTTCCACGGTTCGCGGACCGGTTACCGCCAGCAGCTTTTGCAAATCGGCGGCCTCCTCAGCCAGTCGCGCATTAACCCAACCCTCGAGGACGGCTGGATCCTTTCCCGCCGCCCAGGCATGGAGCGGGTCCATCGCGGGCTGTTGTGCGGACGCCTGCGGCGCACTGGACGAAAGAGCGGTCAGAATCAAGGCAAGAGGTGTGGAAAGTCTGCAGGAGAAAGTCATTTCAAAATTATTTCACCTGAATGCGAATCAGGGAAGGATAGGAGTCCAAATGTGACAAGGCGATGACATTTTGCAACGAACAGTCTCATGAGCGCTTTTATATGCAGTTGAGCTGACCCCGCGCAACAGGCGATCCCATTACACTGGGAGATGCCTCCCATGCCCGCATATTGCGAAGTCGCGCTGCCCGTGCCGCTGGACCGTACCTTCACTTATGCGGTTGGTGAGGATCAGCTTCCGCAACGAGGCGCCCGTGTCATCGTTCCATTCCGCAATGAGAAGCTCATCGGTGTTGTAACAGTAATCAACACGGCGCCGCCGGAGGATTTTGACGTTCGCTTTCTTGAAGCGGTTCTCGACGATGAGCCACTGCTAAGCGATCACCTGCTGGCGCTGGCAGAGTGGATGGCCCAGTACTATATTGCTCCGCTGGGGGAGGTGCTGCGCGGAATGTTGCCGCTGACGGCCGAGGTCCGCCGGACCGTCTACTATCGCATCACAGACCTAGGCCGCGACACTTTGGCCGGCACGCTCGACGGGGATTCGACGCAAACTTCCACGCGTGGGTTGACGAACAAGGGCAGCTCGAAGCGGCGAGGCAAGGTTGGCGCTGAAGCGCAGGATTTGGAACACCGAGTACTTCTTTACCTGGCAGAGAGGGAGCCCGTCAAGGTTTCCACCTTGCGCACGGCCACGGCGGCCACACTCCCCGTCCTGACTGCGCTTGTGCGCAAGAAGTGGATTGCTCGCGAGACCGAAGCTGTGGAACGCGATGCGCGCAGGACGGAACGTTTCGCGGTTCTCATTCCTGAGGCTCGACTGCCAGCGCTGACCCAGAAGCAGCAGGCGATCCTTGGTGAGCTCGCCGCCGGCGGCGGGGAACTGCCGCTGGCCGAGTTGCGGCGACGGGACCTGCCTTCTTCCACACTCCAAACACTCGTCAGGCGAGGCTTGGTTCGCATTGATGACCGCCCCGCGGTGTTTCGTCTTGGCGGCCTGCAGCCAGCCGCAACGCCGTTTCTGCTGAATGAGCCGCAGACTGTTGCGCTGGCCGATCTGGCCACGGCCTTGGGGAGCTTTCATCCCTTCTTGCTTCACGGAGTGACAGGTTCAGGTAAGACCGCCGTTTACCTGGCAGCGATGCAGCGTGCTCTTGATTGTGGACTGTCGTCTATTCTGCTTGTGCCTGAAATCGGCCTGACACCACAGACGGCGGGCTTGCTTGACCAGGCATTTGGCCAAAAGGTTGCTTTGCTCCACTCAGCGCTGACGCCGGAGGAACGCAGCGAACAGTGGCGGCGCATCCGCCGTGGCGAAGCCCCGATCGTTGTTGGTACAAGGTCCGCAATCTTTGCGCCTGCACCTAACCTCGGTCTTATCCTAGTCGACGAGGAGCACGACCAGAGCTACAAGCAGGAGGAGACTCCACGCTACAACGCTCGCGACGTGGCTGTAATGCGCGCCAAAATCGAGGGAGCGGTCGTGGTGCTTGGTTCAGCCACTCCATCGCTTGAAAGCTGGCAGAACTCCGCTTCAGGGAAATATGCGCGCATCCAGATTCGCGACCGGGTAATGAATCGCCCGCTGCCTCAAGTCGAACTGATCGACATGCGGCAGGAGTTTCAGCAAACCGGCAAGGACGACTTATTTTCACGTGCACTCGTCGAGCAAACGCGCGAAGCACTGGAACGTGGTGAGCAAGCGCTGATTCTGCTCAACCGGCGCGGCTACTCGTTCGCAGTGATTTGCCGCGCTTGCGGAGAAAAGCTCGAGTGCCAGAACTGCGCCATCTCCCTGACGCATCACAAACCGCCGGCAGAGGATGCGGGGATCGCCCAAGCTGGCCAGCGCCTTGAGTGCCACTACTGTGGATTCCGCCGCACGGTTCCGGCACGCTGCCCCAAGTGCGACAGCGAGCATCTTTACTACCTCGGCGCCGGCTCGCAGCAAGGCGAAGAACGGCTGGGTGAGATCTTTCCTGGAGCGCGCATTGGCCGAATGGACCGCGACACAGTTCGTGGGCGTTACGATCTGGAACGCCTTCTGGCCCGTTTGCACTCCGGCGAGATCAACCTTTTGGTTGGAACCCAGATGATCGCCAAGGGGCATGACATTCACGGCATCACGTTGGTGGGCGTGGTTGGTTGCGACCACGCTCTTTCCATGCCCGACTTCCGGGCCGCTGAGCGTGTGTTCCAGTTGATGACGCAGGTCTCAGGGCGCGCTGGCCGGGGAGATCTGCCTGGCCGCGTCGTGGTGCAAACTTACTATCCCGACCACTATGCCATTGCCGCCGCAAGCAAGCACGACTACGCCAGCTTTGTTGAGCGCGAACTGAAATACCGGCGCTGGATGCACTATCCGCCTTTCGGCGTGCTGGCCAACGTGCTGGTGCAGTCTCAAAAACTGGAAGAAGCTGCTGGCTGGTCCGCTCAGTTGGGGAAGTGGCTTCAGAATGCGGCCATCGAAGGCGTGCGTGTCCTGGGCCCATGCACCGCGCCCATCGCGCGCATCAAGGGGACGTATCGCTTTCACATGATCTTGAAGGCCGCATCGCGCAAGTCACTCAACGCCGCGCTGCGGGGCATGCTCAGCCACGCGGATGGCGCATCAATTCCACGTCGCAACTTGATTGTGGATGTGGATGCACTGCGCCTCATGTGACCACCTGCGGTGGGGCAGCCGCCTCAGCCTCTTGGAACCAGCATATTGGTCTCCCGCCCTGCTGCGACGAGACTGCGGAAGAATTGGGGCACAACCGCGAACAAACAGGGGGCGAATGAGCGTGCGCGCGATTTATTCCTTCGGGACCAGGCGGGCGAAGGCCGGATGCGCCCACCTACCCTCTGGCGGCCCAGACATCGATTCATCACTGTTGATTGTGAAGATTGCCTTTTTTCTGCCAACACAAGTAATTTCCACCTGGTCGCGGTCCTGGACGTAGCTGCAATCCGGTCCAACGATTTTGGCGCCTCCTAATTTGAAGTCTCCGCCAGTTGTGTTGGTGATAACTGTCGTGCCGAGGGCCGCTCGCTGACCGGGGTAAAGGACCTGAGGGTTCCAGTTGGTCTCAGCCACCTTACCGTCGGTGCGAAATTCGATGGTATCTCCGTCGTCACTCACGTAGATTTTTCCGGCAACTTTTCTCGCGCTGCAGGCGGAAAGCATGATCGCGGCCAAGGCAAAGAGCATGGCGAAAGCAATCGGTTGATCAGAATGCCTCATTTGTTAACCCCAAGGTTCAGGATTGAATCACGATAGCAAGTCTGAAAAGCCATGCGCAATAAGAGTTGTGGTGCGGGCCGCGGCGTCCATCTCGCAGCGGACAACAACGCCACGTCTGCCTCTATCGCGTGAGATGAAAGAGATCAACATTCAAGATCTGCAGCAGCGAGTTGTCGTAGAACGGCGTGAGGTTGAACGTGAGCAGAAAGATCAGGACGGCGATGATGCCCAGGATGACTCGACGGGTGTCGAGACCACCTTGAAAAGGTACTTTGGGGTGGCGCATCACAGGCAGGAACAGCAGCAAGCCCCAGAATATCCAGCCGACCCAGGACAGCAAGCCAGCAACCAACAGCAGCAGGGGCAGAATCCTCGTCAAAAACCGGTGGAGCTTTGGCGAGAAGGCATAGACCACGTGACCGCCATCCAATTGGCCGCCGGGGATCAGATTCAACGAAGTCATGAAGAGGCCAATCCAGCCAGCCAACAGCACGGGATGCGGAGTCATTTGCTCGAATGCGGGGAGGTTTGGATTCCAATGCACGAGGAGCGCTTGGACAATGCGAATGGTCAGCGGTTCACCGCCAAATCGGACCATGGCTGTTGGCGCGTTGGTGGGAACGTGACGGCTGAGTGCAAAGCCCAG
>PLKU01000483.1 GCA_003140705.1 Acidobacteriaceae bacterium | reverse complement strand
TCGCGCGCGAGGCCGGCGAGCGTACCAAGATCGCCGTTCAGAGCCGCGACAAGGACGTTGACCCGGTTGGCGCATGCGTTGGAATGAAGGGCATGCGCGTGCAGTCCATCATTCGCGAACTCCGTGGCGAAAAGATCGACATCATCGAGTTCTCCGACGAGATCACTACCTTCGCTGAGAAGGCGCTGCAGCCGGCCAAGGTCAGCCGGGTGTCGATCTCCGATCTCGCTGACAAGCAGCTTGAAGTCATTGTCGACGACACCCAGCTCTCTCTGGCCATCGGCAAAAAGGGCCAGAATGTGCGTCTCGCCGCGAAGCTGCTCGGCTGGAAGATCGATATCAAGAGCGAAGAGGAGAAGCGGCAGGAGGTCGAGCAGCAGATGCAGGCCTTCACCGGCGGACCCTCCACACCCATCGAACAGGTCACCGAACTCGGCGACGGCATTATCCAAAAACTGGTGGCTGCCGGAATTACAACCGTCGAGGGATTGGCCGACATGACCCCCGAGCAGCTCGAAGAAATTCCCGGTATCGGCGAAAAGACTCTCGAGCGCATCAGCGTGGCCGTGCGCCATTACTTTGGCCATTTTGAAGAGGGCGAAGAGGGCCACGTGCCTGCGGCTGAAGAAGCCGAAGGCGAGACGCCCACCGCCGAACCCGAACCCGGTGCGGCGGAGATTGAGAATGCGCCCGCAGTCGTGGACAATGCCGAGGCCGAAGCCGAGAACGCAGCTGTGGTTCTTGAGGAAGCTGAAAGCGTACAAGCAGCCGAGGAGGGGGACGAAAGCCTCCCCAGCACCCAAATGGAAGAAGCAATCAGCGCAGCATCAGAAGAGAAAGCGGCCGAAGAGGACGACGCGTAACATGCGCGTCTTTCAAGACCAATCGGGCGACAACGGAACTCTGACGAACAGCCAATGCCACGAGGTAGCTATGAGCGACTAAGTGCATTGGGTAGGAAATTTTGAAAAGAGGCGGATGAGTAAGGTTCGTATCAACGATCTCGCGCGCGAGATGGAAGTCAAGAGTCGGCAGATTCTTGACATATTGGCGGAACTCGGCCTGGCCGGCGGCAAGACCCATTCCAGTTCGCTGGAAGAATCAGAGGCGGAGAAGGTTCGCGCGTACCATGAGCGTGGCTCCAGGTCCGGCGGCCACGGCGGCAGCGCGGCTTCACGCGCCTCGCAGTCGATCACTCCCAAAATAGATCTCTCTCATGTCTCCAAGCCTGGAGACGTCATGAAGGCCATCCTGGCCAATAAACAGAAGGAAGAGCAAGACGCAAAGCAAAGCCAGGTCCGCGCAAAAGCCGCAGCGCCCGCTCCTGTCCGTCCCGCGACACCCGCAGCTCCAGTCGTAGTTGTCGCCGCACCTGAAGCCGCGCCGCAACCCGGCCGCCCGGCGCCGCGTAAGATCGTTCCTCAGCAGCGGTCGGCGCCGGCTATCGTGCCTCCCCCTGCTCCGCCTGCTATCGCATCCCGCCCGCCCACTGGGCCAGTGGTCGCCAAGGCACCTGCTGGCGCCGCTGCTCCCGTGCGACCGGTTGTTGTCGTCGTGCAGCCGCCGATAGTAGTAAAGCCCCCGGCCGCGCGTGAAGAACATGCACCATCTCGCCCCAGTGAACAGGCCGCACCAGCAAAGGCTCCGGCGGTCCATGCCGCACGTTCTGACGCCGCTCCTGTTGCGACAATTCCCCCACCCACTGCGCCCGCACAGCCAGTAGCGCCGCCCATCGTGGTTGCTCCTTCGGCAGCGGCCGCTCCGCCCGACCTTGAAGCAGCAACATCAGCACCAGAGGCGGGCATTGAAGCAGTTGCTCAGGTAGAAGACAGTGCCTCTGACTCTGCAGCGCATGCACCTTCGCATCAAGGACACGCCCAGGCTGCATTTCCCGTAACGGCGCCGCCTGTTCGCAGGGTTGTGATGCCCCAGACCGGGCCACGCCCCGTCTACAAGGCTCCGATTGTCGTTCCATCCGCGCCCGTCGCGGGAACTGGAAACCAGGCGCCTGGCGCAGGCATCCAGCGCGGCAAGCCAATCTTCGATCGCAACCGTCCGGTTGGCGGTCCCGGTAGCTTCACCCCGCGTCCCTCCGGTGGCCCCTCAGCGCCCGGTGGCCAATTCGCCGGTGGACCCCGTCCCAAGCACCCCACACGCACCACCCCCGGAGGCTATGCCGGGAGCGGTGCACCGGGAGCTCCCGGCGCACGCCCCGGCTTTGGTGCCCGACCTGGGTTTGGAGCACCTGGAGCGCGTCCTGGCTTTGGTGGTCCCCCACGCCCAGGCGGCGGTGCACCGCCTCCAACTGGCGAAGCGCCGCGCCCAGCGCGCGCCCCTTCAAGGGGCCGTGGCGGACGCCCGCAGTATCCCAAGACCAAAGAAGGCCCGATGAAGGGCTTTGTGCCACCGCCGCGTTATGGCGGAGTGCAATATGGCGGTGAACCGCTGCCCATCACCCGCGAGATCACCGTCACTGAGGGCATCAGCGTCAAGGACCTGGCCGAGAAGCTCGAAGTGCGCGCCAAGGACCTGATTGCAACGCTCCTCATGAGCGGTGTCTTCGTCACCGTGAACCAGTCCCTCGACGCCGAGATGGTCAAGGACGTTGCCGCCAAGTTCGGCGCCGCCGCCACCGTCATCAGCTACGAAGAAGAGATTGCCAACCAGGCCATCGAAGAGGTTCTCGAAGCCGAAAACACAGGCGAGCTTGAAGTCCCACGTTCTCCCGTGGTCACCGTCATGGGCCACGTCGATCACGGCAAGACCTCGCTCCTCGACGCGATCCGCGAAACCGAAGTTGCCGCTGGCGAAGCAGGTGGCATCACCCAGCACATCGGCGNNCGCATGAGAGCCCGCGGCGCAAAGGTCACTGACATAGTGGTCATCGTGGTCGCGGCAGACGACGGCGTCATGCCTCAGACCCTTGAGGCCATTGATCACGCCAAGGCAGCCAACGTCCCCATCATTGTCGCCGTTAATAAGATCGACAAGCCTGAAGCCAACCCCGACCGCGTCAAGAAGCAGCTTGCTGACCGCGGCCTCATCCCTGAAGAGTGGGCTGGCGCCGGCGAAGAAGGCACCGTCTTCGTTGAAGTCTCCGCTAAAAAGCGCAAGAACCTCGACCTGCTGCTTGAAATGATCTGCCTGGTCTCGGATATTCGCGCGCCCAAGGCAACGCCTGGCCGCAAGGCTGTCGGCAGCGTCATTGAAGCCAAGCTCGATCGCGGCCNNTC
Organism: Acidobacteriaceae bacterium; assembly: GCA_003140705.1. GTDB lineage: Bacteria > Acidobacteriota > Terriglobia > Terriglobales > Acidobacteriaceae > Telmatobacter. Next base: position 522 of record PLKU01000483.1, on the reverse strand, counting down.
GGCAAAGTCCGCGCCATGTTCGACGATCGCGGCCGCGCTCTTGAAGAAGCCGGCCCCTCCACTCCTGTCGAAGTCCTCGGCCTCGAAGCCATGCCCGACTCCGGCGACACATTCCTCGTTGTAGCCGATCGCGACAAAGCTAAGGGCATTGCTCAATACCGCAAGATGAAGGAGCGCGAAGCCCAACTCGCAAAGAGCTCGCGCGTCTCGCTCGAAGGCCTTGCCGAGCAGATTCGCCAGGCCGGTGTGAAAGACCTGCCACTCATCATCAAGGGCGACGTCACCGGTTCCGTCGAGGTCCTTGCCGACTCGCTGGTTCGCATGTCCACTGAGAAGGTGCGCATCAAGGTCATCCACTCCGGCGTCGGTTCCATTACGGAGAGCGATGTCCTGCTGGCCACCGCCTCCAACACCATCATCATCGGATTCAACGTCCGCCCTGAGCGCAAGGCCGCCGAATTGGCGCAGCAGGAAGGCATCCAGATTCGCTTGCACTCCATCATCTACGAGTTGCAGGACGAA
>PLKU01000089.1 GCA_003140705.1 Acidobacteriaceae bacterium | reverse complement strand
GAGATTCAGCTCGGCATCCGCAACGGAGTCCGCAAGATCAACGTGGACACCGATAACCGCCTCGCCATCACAGGCGCCATTCGCAAGGTTTTATGGACGCAGCCGGAGAAGTTCGATCCGCGCGACTATATGAAGCCTGCCCGCGACGCCATGCACAAGGTCGTTGCCCTGCGCATGACCCAGTTCGGCCAGGCAGGACACGCCGGCGACTACAGCCCCATCCCGATCACCGAGATCGCCAAGGGCTACGCTGACGGCAGCCTTACCACTCAGCCCCTCGTCGCGGCCAAGTAACTTCGGCCGCGAGTATCAAACCAGAAAGGGCCACTTCGCATTTGCGGGGTGGTCCTTTTTCATGTTTCCAGCCATTTTTCAAGATCCAGCGAAGCATGGCTGAGACGCCGCCCTTAGTTTGCCGGCTTCTGTGCTGCGACACTGGACAAGCCCTGTGCTCTCGCCGCAGACCATGTGCCGAAATTCGACCGGGATTCGAAGCTTTCCAGCATTCTATATCCACGCAGGAACGCCTCCTTGACCACATCGTCCGCATCCGCCTCATTGCCGGTTACGCGAAAAGCGACCCGAAAAAGACTATGGCTATGGCGCAGAACGAGTGCCCCATAGGCCTCTTTATCTCCATCGAGTTCTGCATGGATCGCCTCGTGGTCGTTCTTGCCCATGCAGTGCACTAGACACGACTTTTGGGGTCGCGGTTAGGCCAGATTGGAGGGGGAAGGGAATTGCGGGTATCCCTGCTCCGATTTTGAGAACTGGGACTCGATCAGTAGTGGCTCACGCTGACAGTTTCCGATCAGGGAATGGAGAGGCTGCCGCCTTGTCGCCCTTAAGGCAGGCCAGCGTGTGGTGCTTGAACCCTTGTCATCAGGATTGAAGCACGATGGTGTATGGACGCCTCGGTCTCGTGGAAGCTAGGCGCAACGCAGGCAAACAGAGTGTGCCCATCATGACCGCCCAGCATGCAGGCGAACGCGCCCAATCCATTTGTCTTCAGTTCTTCCAGGATGGCGCCGCCCTCGGCCACGCGGATCAGCTGGCCATGCGTCACATCGGCCACCCAGACAGCTCCCTCCGCGTCCAGGCAGATTCCGTCGGCGGTCACCTCCACCTGAGCGAAAATCTCGCTCACGTTCTTCGAGGTGGGAGGATCGCCAAAAGCAGCCCAGGTGCGGCGCTCGCCCAGCGAACTGAGGGCAACGTCGAATGCGCTCAACCGGTTCATTATCGATTCCGCAACAATCAGTGTCCCACCATCCGGTGTCAATACCATTCCATTTGGAAATCCCAATCCGTCTGCCGCTATTTTGGCTGTTCCATCTGGTTCAACGCAGATCAGCACTGTCGATCGGACTTCCGCGCCGCTCATCAGGTCGAATCCAAAATTCCCAACCCATGCCCGGCCATCGTGGTCCACAAGCATGTCGTTCAGATGCCAAGGGGCAAGTTCAGACAGATCGGCATGTACCACGAGCACCCCGTCGAACTCGCGCCGCATCACTTTGCGGTCGCGCATGGACACGATCAGCATCCGCCCGTCTGGCAGAAATCCAAGCCCGGCGGGTTGTCCTGGCACGTGGGCAATAGTCTCCGCCACGCCGTCCATTCCCACGGCAAGCACGCGGTGCGTGTAGAAGTCTGAGATGTAGAGTCGCCCGTCGCGCCAACGTGGGCACTCGGAGAATGACAGCCCGCTGATAAGCGTCGTGAACTCAGCCATCGTAGTCTGTCTTCATCCCCCGTAGGCGTCCAGTGAGCTGAAGGATATTTGCAGTGAAACAGCTTCCAAATGGAGTCTTGCTATCCTTTCAGCGAGACCAGGCCGCCTTCGTCAAGCAGGCTCACACCGCCGGCGCAACCGAATGTTCCCGCATCGAATCGCTTGATCCCTGATTCCCGACCCCTGATTCCTGCTCCTGGTCCTTGTACTGCAACTGGTAAAGCTTCCAGTAGAGCCCGCGCTGCGCCAGCAATTCCTGGTGGCTGCCTATCTCGCGCAACTGCCCCTTGTGCATCACCAGGATCGTCTCCGCGCGCTGAACCGTGGAAAGCCGGTGCGCGATCAGCACGCTCGTTCGTCCCTCGACCATCCGTTCCAGCGCGCCCCGAATCCGCAACTCTGTGTCCGTGTCCACGCTTGAAGTGGCTTCGTCGAGAATCAAAATCCTCGGATTGTAGGCCAGAGCCCGCGCAAAGTTGATCAGCTGCTTCTGGCCCGTCGAGAGCGAATTCCCCCGCTCCTGCACCGGTTCCTCAAACTGCTTTGGCAGTGTCTCAATAAAGTCCAGCACGTTCACGTCACGGGCCGCCTGCCGCAGGCCGTCCTCGGTAATTGCTTCGTTCCCAAGGCGAATGTTTTCTGCCAGTGTTCCCGTAAACAGGAAGGGATCCTGCAACACAACCGCGAAGTGTTTACGCAGCACGGCCAGATCCTGTTCGCGCAGGTCCAGCCCGTCGAGCAGAATCCTTCCGGCAGTCACGTCGTAGAAACGCATCATCAGGCTGGTCAGTGTCGTCTTTCCCGCACCCGTGTGCCCCACGATGGCCACCGTCTGCCCTGGTTCGACCGTGAAGGAAACATCCTTCAGAATCCACTCAATGCCTTCAATGGCGCAGATTGCCGAGTAGTTGGGCATGGGACTGCACGCCAATGCAACAGCAGCCTTTTGAGTCTCGGTCAAAGTTTGATAGGTAAACCAGACGTGCTGGAACTCAATTCGATTGCTGTTGTTGCCCTCAGTCGGATGCACAGGGCTCACAATCTCAGGTGCCGTATCCAGCAGTTTGAATATCCTCTCGCAAGCGGCCATGGCGGCTTGCAAGATGTTGTATTTGTCGCTCAAGTCCTGAATAGGCCGCCAAAAACGCTGCGAATACTGGATGAACATGGCGAGCACGCCGATCGTCACCGTTCCATTGAGCACGCCGAACCCGCCTCGCCAGATGACCAGTGCAATCGCCAATGCCGAAAGCAGTTCCACCGCCGGGTAATACAGCGCGTACGCAAAGATGGTGTCTTTGAACGCGATCATGTGCAGCCGGTTCACATCTTCAAAATCCTGGTAGGCCCGTTGCTCGCGGTTGAAGAGTTGGACAACGCTCATCCCCGAGATGTGTTCCTGCGTGAAGCTGTTGATGCGCGCAATGGCTGCGCGGACGCGCCGGTAGCTTTCGCGCACACTGTCCCTGAACAGACGAGTGACGATGAGGATCAGCGGCAGAACCGCAAAGGCAATCAGCGCCAACCACCAGTTGATGGTCAGCATCACCGCGGCCATGATGGTCAGGTTGAAAAAGTCGTCCACAATGGCTAGCACGCCTGCCGTGAACATCTCGTTGATGGCGTCCACGTCCGAGGTGAGGCGTGTAACCAGGCGGCCTACGGCGTGTTGGTCGAAGAAGCCGATATGCATACGTTGCATGTGGCGGAAAATATCCCGGCGAAGATCGAACATGATCTTCTGCCCGGTCCACTGCATCATGTACACCTGGATGAAATCGAAAAGATACGCCGAGAGTAGCGCGCCCAAATATATGGTCGCCAGTATGGTGATCCCGTGGTAGCCGTCCGCGGGCAGCCGACGCGTCAGCCAGTTGGTGGCGGGGCTGGAATTGCCCGTCAGGTAACGATCGATGGCCACCTTCACCAAGTAGGGCCCAGTGACGTCGCTGAGGGACTTGAAGCTCACTGCGAGAGAAGAAACAGTGGCCTGAATCCAGTACGGGCGCAGATAATGGCCGAGACGGCGAACAAGCCGCGCGTCGTAGACCTTACCGACCGGGTCTTCGTCTCGCGTCTTGGGGGCGCGTTTCTTGAGTTCTTCTTGCTCTTCGTCCGCCATGGCTGCCTTTTTCATTGTACGGGAGGGCCGGAAGGGCGGCGGCAATCAGCAATGGCTGCAGAAAAACGGGAAGGTCGCCGGCGGCCCAGGGCAGGAGCAGTTAGTGCGAGGGGGAAAAGTTTTGAATGGCGAAGTTGGGGCATACATATTCTGTTTATGTGGATGACAACTTCCACTACCAGGACGAGGGTGCGCGGTACAAGCTCGCAGACTTCTCCACGCTGGCTGGCGCGGTTGCCGCCTGTCAGCAGGTTGTCGACCAATATCTCAAAGATGAGGTTCCGCTTGATCTTTCACCAGCTGATCGATACCGGCTATACACAGGGTTTGGGCCGGACCCGTTCATCATGACCGATGATCCCAGTGCGGGACACCCGCCGTTCTCTGCATGGACCTATGCCCAGGCCCAATGCCATGCCCAATCCCATGAAGATTGAATGGGGGGCACGGCTGAATCCGCGCCCCGTAAGGTGCATGGCTGCTCACCACTTTGACCAACGACCCTAGGAAGGTTTGTTGCTGATCGTGTGAATAATGGTGATCTGCGTCTTGCCGTTGTATTGGGACTGGTTCGGCGTAACCGTGACCATGATGCTTTCCTGGTTACCCTTCTGCGACGTGAGCATCGCACTGTTCGCGCTATCGAAGACAGAGACGCTGCTGCCGAATTTTTCTTTGTAATAACTGACTACCTGCTCTTTTGAGTCAGAAGTTACAAATACAGCAGTGACTGACGAACCCGAGGGCAAAGTGATCCTCATACTGCCTTTGCCGGTCGTAGCGCCAGGATAAATGTCAGTGCCCAGATCGGCCGCCGTGAAGTTCTCTGAGGTATTGGCGGTAAACGACCCGCCGGGAGTATTCAGCGTTACTTCGCCGTCCTTGCCTGAATTTGAACTCGAGACATGGATGGCGTGCGCAACCCGCCAGACGAAGAACCCGAAAGCTCCCGCTCCGAGAATTCCCAGTCCAATGAAGATCGCGATGATAATCAGGATGATCTTGAGAGCGCTCGACCCGGATTTTGCCGGAACAGGCGCTGGTTGGGCAGCCACAGGCACAGGCGCCACAACCGAAGCAGCCGCGGCCACAGGTGTCCCACATGACAGGCAGGTTTGGTGGTCCGGGTGTACTTCAGCTCCACATTTCGAACAGTAGCTAGCCACGATGATCTCCTTTTCCTTGATTGTTTGATCGGAGAAACCCCGCTGGTTTCCCGGCTACGCAAATATACCTCAAGATACGTCCGCTAACTCCGTATTTTTTCTTCAATATCACGCCAAAGACTCAGCCCGGATCGCACGCTAGAGGTTTTGCCGAGTGCCCCCTCGGCTTTCCATCCTTCTCCTGTGCATTTCCGCCCGGAATCGATCCTCGGTGTACACAGGCGGGGCCAATGGGGTATCCTGACGCCTAACTCATGATTTTTTCCCGTGATTACATTGGGTATCTGGCCCGCCGTACGGTCAAGCACCTCATCGACGCCAAACTGATCACCACCAGCGACTTGAAGGTGGTGGAGGCGCGCGTTGCAGCGGGCCTGATCGACGAGCTTTCGCTTGAGGACCGCATCAACGACGAAGTCCGCGTCATTCTCGACGCGTATTCCGAAGAAATGCGCAAGAGCGGTGCGCAATACGCTGAGATGTTCAAGAAGGTCAAGACCGAACTGGCCAAGAAATACAAGGCGGTTCTATGAGAATCAACCGCGATAAGCTCAACAAGCTGGCTCACACGGTGGCCGATACGCTGGCGGAAATTGACGAAGTCGGGTTTCTGGAGGATCGCAATACAATTCGCCAGGAGGCACGCAAGGCTCTGGAATCGCTACTCGGCGAAGAGGCCAGGATCGATACCGCGGCGCGGCTCAAGATTGCCAGCCAGCGCAAGATCATCCTCGAGGGTTCTCAGGAGTGGGAAATTCTCTACCGCAAGTATTACAACGATGAGGTGCGGAAGCTCGGCATCTGACGCGGCCTCTCAGGCAGCGGGCCGATCTTTGCCAGCCCCACGGATATTTGTTCAAGTGGGTAGGTGGCCGCCAACGGCTTCCTCGCCAAGCTTGGTGCTATCGCCTGAGGATTAGGACGTGAGATTCATGCACTGCCAGCCGCCTGAACTCCTCGCGAATCAAATAATCAACTCAAAATAAAAGACTTACACAGAGAATCCTCTGTGATCGATCGCCATAAAAACTTCACTGGAATTGCAGCCTTTACATCCCCATTGAGCTCGCAATCATCTAAGCCTACATTGCATAACCGCCTGTGCCCAGCACTGCTCGGTCTATTGAAGGCGTGTAATTCCTCCAAGTCCGCACAATAACGCACGCCCGTCGGCAATTCGCGCCGCATGCACGAACGCAGAGGATTAGCTCTTTTGCCTTTCGGGGAATCTTATTATGCCGCGTCCTATATCGTCTTGTTACCGGCTTCAGCTGCATGCGGGCTTCACGTTCGGTGATGCCTCCAACCTTGCAGCCTATCTCAAGGAGTTAGGCGTCTCGCATATCTATTGCTCACCATACCTCCAGGCGGCCAAAGGCAGCATGCATGGCTATGATGTGGTCGATCCACAAAAGGTGAACTGCGAGATTGGTGGCGAGCAAGGTCACGCGCACTTCTGTGACACGCTACGGGCGCTCGACATGGGCCAGGTGCTGGACATCGTACCCAATCACATGGCCACAGGACCTGAAAACAGATATTGGTGGGACGTGCTTGAGAATGGTCCCTCAAGCCGGTATGCCACCTGGTTCGATGTCGACTGGAACTCCGCCGAAGTAAAGCTGCAAAACAAAGTTCTTATTCCAGTGCTTGGCGAGCATTACGGTCGCGCGTTGAGCGCCAACCAGATTGTTATTCACTATGATGGCGAATCCTTTCAGGTTCGCTACATGGATCATCGATTCCCTTTAGCGCCTCGTTCGCTTGCGATTCCATTGGCGCTGGCCGCAAATTCAATCAATGCGCCGATGCTCAACTTCGTGGCCGACAGCCTGGCACGGCTTCCCTCGCCCGATTCCATTGACCTGGACTTGCTCGCGGCGCGCCATCGCGATAAGGCTATCCTTTACGAACTCCTTCTGCGCCTCTCGACAGAGCAGCCTGAAGTAGCACCAGCCATTAAGCGGGCAGTCGACGAAATCAACAAGAACACCGATACTCTCGACGCCCTCCTCAATCTGCAGAATTATCGACTGGCCTATTGGCGCACGGCCGACCAGGAGCTTGGTTATCGTCGCTTCTTCGACATCAATTCCTTGATCGGCGTCCGCGTTGAGCGCTCGTATGTCTTTCAAGCGACGCACTACCGGATTATCGGGTGGCTTCGCGATGGTGTGCTCGACGGCGTTCGCGTCGATCATCCTGACGGGTTACGCGATCCCGAACAATACTTCGGGCGATTGCGCGCCAGCGCCTCAGATGCGTGGATTCTGGCCGAGAAGATTCTTGAGCCCCGGGAATCACTGCGCCCAACATGGCCGATCGCCGGCACCACCGGTTACGACTTTCTTAACCTATGCAATGGGCTCTTGGTATACCGTGAAGGGCTTTCCGAGCTGACCTCAATTTACGTCAATTTCACCGGCCAGGACGAGAGTTTTGAATCCCTCGCCCACGCGAAGAAGCTTGCCGTTGAGCAGGAGTCGTTAGGCAGCGATGTCAACCGGCTAGCCCATCTCTTTGTCGAGATCTGCGAAAACAATCGCGATCGCCGCGATTACACACGCGCCGAAATCCGCCGTGCCATACGTGAAGTTGCCGCATGCTTCTCGGTGTATAGAACATATGTTATCCCGGATCGGGACCAAATTACCGATCAGGACCGAACCGAAATCGGGGATGCTGTAGCTGCCGCGAAGACGCAAAGGTCCGACATCGATCCTGAACTCTTTGACTTCATTGGGAAGGTTCTGTCATTACAGACTCGCGGAACTCTCGAAACAGAATTTCTCCTCCGCTTTCAGGAATTCACCGCTCCGGTAATGGCCAAAGGCGTAGAAGATACCGCACTCTACTGCTTCAATCGGATGATTGGATTGAACGAGGTTGGCGCGGCACCAAATAGCGACGGCATCACTATCGACCAGTTTCATGAATATTGCGCCGGAATGCAGGCACAGCATCCGCTCACGATGACTACGCTTTCCACTCATGACACAAAGCGCTCTGACGATGTTCGTGCACGCCTCGCGGTACTGACGGAGATTCCCTCGCGCCTGCGCGCAGCCCTTCATCGCTGGTCGCGCAGAAACCGCTCCTTCAAAACGCAGGGCTTTCCCGACCACAACACGGAATACTTTCTTTATCAAACACTCATCGGCGCGTGGCCTATTTCACAGGATAGGGTTGTTGCATATATGGAGAAGGCTGTGCGCGAGGCGAAGCAGCGAACCAGCTGGACGCATCAGAACAAGGAATTTGAAGATGCGACGAAGTCCTTCATCGAGCGGATTCTCGAATCAACAGAATTTCTTTCAGAGCTTGAAGGTTTCGTTGGCCGGGTCCTGCTCCCCGGTCGAATTAACAGCCTCGCACAGACCCTCCTCAAATGCACCGCTCCTGGAGTCCCCGACACCTATCAGGGCAGTGAGTTGTGGGACCTGCGACTTGTGGACCCTGACAATCGCGGCCCCGTCGACTATGAGAACAGGCGATTGATGCTTGGCGAACTAAGGGCCGGCTTGCCTGTTGATGAAATCATGAAGCGCATGGACACAGGACTGCCAAAACTGTGGCTGGTCCATCAGGCGCTGCACCTTCGCCGTGAGCAACCTCAGTGGTTCGACGAGAGATCTTCCTATGCCCCTTTGCCAACCGACGGCGCCAAATCGATGCATGTTATCGCGTTTCTCCGCGCTGATTCCGTCGCCGCAATTGCCCCTCGCTGGAATGTTACGCTCGGCGGCGGATTTGGGAGCACGATAGTTGAGCTTCCCGCTGGCCGCTGGAGGAACCTGCTTACCGGTGAAGTGGTGAATGGGGGAGGAGTGCGAGTGAAGAGTTTGCTCCAACGATTCCCGGTCGCTCTCCTCGTAAAGGACTCGGAGTAATTATGCATCGATTTGAGATTTGGGCTCCGTTTGCAAAACGCCTTTCCGTCAGCGTGAAGGGCGTTGCTCACCGGATGGATGGTCCAAACCCCGAAGGTTGGTGGCAACTCGATGTCGAAGACGCAACTCCCGGCACAGACTATGGTTTCCTGATCAACGATGAGCCCGCGTGTTATCCCGATCCGCGTTCCCAATGGCAGCCGAGTGGTGTGCACAAACCATCTCGACTCTATGATCAAACCGGGTTTGGCTGGACCGACGCTCGCTTCCAGCCACTTCCTCTGGCTGGCGGCATTGTCTATGAGATGCACATTGGCACCTTCACTCCGGAGGGTACGTTCGATGCAGCGATTACACGTCTGGATCACCTGGTTGATCTTGGTATTTCTCACGTGGAGCTGATGCCAGTGTCCGCATTTGAAGGTAAGTATGGGTGGGGCTATGACGGTGTTGCGATATACGCCGTGCACGAGCCATACGGCGGCCCGGATGGTCTCAAGTGCTTTGTCAATGCGGCACACGAAAAGGGTTTGGCCGTGCTTCTTGATGTGGTTTACAACCACTTCGGGCCCTCAGGAAACTACACCGGAAAGTTCGGCCCCTATGTGATCGATTCGCATCACACGCCGTGGGGCGGAGCGGTGAATCTTGAGGACGCAGGCTCACACCAGGTTCGTCACTTTTTCGTGGATAACGCGCTCATGTGGCTGCGTGACTATCACATCGACGGATTGCGCGTTGACGCCGTACACGCATTTGTCGACCGGTCTGCAATCCATTTTCTCGAGCAACTTTCCATCGAGGTCGAAGCGCTCGAGGCAAGTCTCGCGCGTCGATTCGTCCTGATTGCCGAAAGCGACCTAAACGATCCGCGGTTGGTGACTCCGCGGGAAGCCGGCGGCTTTGGCATTGACGCACAATGGAGCGACGATTTCCATCACGCACTTTTCACCGTTCTCTGCCCCAGCGAGAGGCGAGGCTACTATGAAGACTTTGGTTCGCTTGCACAACTTGCCAAGGCCCTCACTTCGACCTTTGTCTACGACGGCATTTACTCCCGATATCGGAATCGCATCCATGGCCGGCCTGCAGGTTCCCTGTCACAGCATCGTTTCCTTGGCTATGTTCAGAACCACGATCAGATTGGCAATCGTGCAGTCGGTGACAGGATCAGTCACATCGCTGGATTCGATCGCGCGAAAATAGCAACGGCCCTGGTATTACTGAGCCCCTTTATTCCACTTATTTTTCAGGGCGAGGAATGGGCCGCCTCGTCTCCATTCCAATACTTCGCCAACCACCAGGATCCTGAACTGGCCCGTGCTGTTTCTCAAGGTAGAAAAGAGGAGTTTTCCGCGTTCGGATGGGATTCTGCTTCGATCCCCGACCCTGAGTCTCCAGCGACGTTCCAGTCATCGAAGCTGAAATGGAATGAGCTTGTGGGAGCCCCACACAGGGAGATGCTCACATGGTATCGCGAACTCATTCGACTGCGTCGCACAAACCCATGCCTGAATAACCCTAAGCCCGGAAATACCATGGTCACATTCAACGAGCATGCAAAGTGGATTCAGATGCACCGTGGAACAATCGCTGTACTTTGTAATCTTGGAGTGTCGGAGCGTGTGTTCCTTGCTCCGCCTGAATCGAAGGTCCTCCTTGCTTCGCGCGCTATGCCCCAAAACATTGGCGGCGAAGTCGCGTTACCGCCCGATACAATCGCTGTGCTCACAAGTCCTGCGCCGTTTTTGTCATCTCACCAGCCTTAAAAATGCCGAATCTGCTCGCTCGAAGAAGGCGCATTCTGCGCAACGGGACCACGCTCACCAGCGCGCTCCACGTGGCTTTCAAGCGAGCGGCTGACCAAATCGCGAGATCCCAGTCCGACCGCGAGAGCAAGCGTAAGAACAATGCCTCCGAACAAAATGCCGAAGGCCAATTCGACAATCTTCCCACCGACCTCCAAATGATCGAGCACCATAGCGGCAGTGAGAACGAGCACAAGCCACTTCACGCCCAGCGACAGAAACCGCGCGTACTGCAACTGTGCGTTTACCCCACTGATCAAAACCGATCGCGCAAGAAAGCGGGCAATCAAAATACCCGCAATCAGCAGGAACACGGCTCCCACCGCGTGCGTCACATATGGGAGCAGTGATATCGGCAGTGCAATACCGGTTGCGTACGATGCATCGAAGGCTGACACACCGATGATGAGACCGAGCAGCACGCAGATCCAGAACGAAGCGCGGGCAACAATCTCTGTGGGCGGGCTGGCCGGCGCCCAGCCATCACCGCTCATGCGCGCAAGCCGCAGATCGAATTTGATCCATGACAAACAACGCCGCAGCAGCCACGAGATCAGCATGCCGCAAAGGGTAAAGATCGCCAGGGCCACAAAGAAGGCAAGAATTCCCGGCAGCACGGCGATGAGCAGCGTCAGCACGCGGTATAGCGACTGGTGCAGCGCGTCGGATATGTGATGCCAGATCGAGCTGTCGTCGATGTAAGCCGGAGACGCCAATGCCAATCGGCTTGTTTGAGATGTGCTTGCAATGAGGTTCTGCATGAGTTTTGCTCCTCTCACCGTTGTGCCCGCTAGAATCCGGCCGACAGCGCAAACTGCGATTACGAGCCGAACCGGTCTGGCCAGCGCCAGCGCGCTACTAGATAGGGCTTGTCCGCTTCAAATGCCGCGGAAACAGCTTCAATGTGGCGCTCTGAAGACGTTCCCGATGCCGTAACGTTCAAATGACTCGCGACCCAGGCAAGATAAAGAGGAATCAGCGCGCCCAGGAGGTGTCCGCGGTTGATCGTGCGAAGTCTGTAGGCGATCACGAAGTCAAAAATGATACGCGCCCAAAGATTGTCAGGCATGCGAAACACTGCGGCGTCAAGTACAGAAATTCGCTTGAGCGCAAGCAGCGAATTGGGCGGCAGCACGAGGGACCAGATTTCCTGCAGGTTGGAGTTGGCCAACCGGAACGCTTCAACCATTCGAGGTAAATCGGCGGTCCCATCAGCCCGCGCGGTTTCGGCCAACTGTCGGCGTGCAGGTGGCAATCGCCGCGGTCGCTGCCAGAATGCCGCCTTCGCCTCAATATCGGCGAAGAGCGAGCCGGTCACCAATGCAAGAATCGGGTTGATATCCGCGTCAGATGGCTGCGGCACGTCACGGGTTCCCACCTCAACCTCATCCACTGCAAATCCAGCCACGGTCGCTTCATTTACCGGCCATAAGAGTGAGTCGACCTGGTTAGCCGCAGCAAAGCGTTTGCCCACAGAGGCGAGGCGCTCGGCCATGCGCATGGACAGACCGAGATCGATTGTAAGAGGCAATCGCGTCCGTGTTGCAAACAGCGCCCGCGTGAGCGGATAAAGAATTGCCGAGTTGATCAATCCGGCGTGTGGCGGCAGCGTGTAATGTGGAATTGCCAGATCGATCGATCGGCTCAGAGGTGCATCGGCCAGTTCACGTAACGCTTGCGGTTTCAGTGAATGAGCTTCGGATCCAAGCATTAGAATCGCACGCACCTGTTGCTCCCTCCCGATCTCATACGCATTCACGAAGTCCGCCGGCTTCAGCATCCAGGCAACGCTCGACTGCGGCGCCGAAATGATTCGCAGATTTGCGGGTGCATGCGCCGCCAGTTGGTCTTGCGCAGCAACCACTACGCTTTCAACTGGGAATGCCTCCGCGAGATTCGTGAGCACGGCATCAAATCGCCCGGGAGGAGTCGCAGCGCCCACGACGAGCAAGTCGGCCGTTGTTTGGTCGATGGTTGACGTCTCAGCGGATGTTGAATTCTCAGTCGTCATCGATCTCAACGAGAAATCATGTTCAGCTCGGGCTGTTGGCCTAACAGCAGATCCTTGCCTGTAATTCCTATAATGATAGGATGCCGTTCAGTGGGATGTGGAGCCATGTGGGGCGGTTATTTAGTTCATATAGAAGCTCATAGAGTGCCTTTTCAAGCAGATAGGCGTTCAGGAGATCCTGGGATTCATTTGGAGCAGCCAGTAAGGCCGGGGTAGCGTCAATTATGTCCCTGTAAGCCCAGAGGAACATCGCAGAAGCGGAATTCTGCCACAGACGCGCCCAGCCTGCCGCATCGCTCCGGTCAACCGCTTGCACGTCTTTATCCTTGGCCGCAACAAAACGGTCGAGCGCGGCGAAAGAGACGTAGGAAAACGACCGCATCATGCCAGCCACGTCCTTCAAAGGCGACTGCTTCCGGCGGCGTTCTTCGACCGACCGCGCAGGCTCGCCTTCAAAGTCGAGTATGACAAAGTCGCCGGTGCTGGACGCCAACGTTGCTTCCTCGTCGCCACTTGCGCCTCCGGTCCGCAGCGTTTGCCCCAGGTGGTAATCACCATGGATGCGAATACGCTGGCCGCCGGCAACCAGGGCCGCAAGAGAGCGCGCTCTCGCCATCAGATCCGGCCTTCGCGAAAGCAGCAGGCCCGCTGTGTCTGAAGTTGGTTCATCGAGCGTCGGAATCTTCTGCTTAAGAGCTTCCAGCGCAGTTTTGATCTGCACTTGAATCCGTTCCGCCTCGCCCGTCAGATCTTCGCGAGTCATCGGCTCAGGCGCGAAGGCCGGCACATTTGCATGCCTACTGAGCGCCAGATGCATCTCGGCTGTCCGCTTCCCCAGAAGCCCCGCAGCTTCAAGTGACTCTCGCGCCGCGTACAAAGCTTCGGGAATGGGCTTTCTTTCGCTTGACAAGCTGGGAGTGAGCGAATCCTCAGGAGCGTGGCGATCAGCAACGCTTTCGAACCAATTCGAAAGTTGGTCGAGAAACCATTGCCAACCGTCTCCCTCATTTGCAACCAATCCCTGCAGCATTGTCACCGTTGTCTTATCTGAAACATCAGAGCTAATTGAAATATCGCCGTAAAACGGTGGAATTTGCTGGAAGTGCGCCACGTCTGAAAGGAACCGCCCAATTTCGACATCGGGATTCTCTCCCGCTTGCAGCCGTCTGTAGATCTTCAGGATGAAACGGTCACCATACACGATCGACGTATTTGACTGTTCGGCCGATGCGACGCGTGAGGACTGGCGATGAATTGCCAACTCTGCCGGAAAGGCGATCGAAGCGCGTGCGTCCAACCGATCTCCCATTGGAAATTGATCATCCGCGGATGGAGATTCGCCGGCCTTCATCCGCTGCACATCCGCTGACTGGGTATTGGCGGGGTCCCCCCGCGGTAGTTGTGCTGCTTCGCCGGGCTGCGTGCCGAGTGGCGCCGGTGACACTATTGTGTCTCCTCCCACCAATGCTGGAAGTCCCGACGGCCCGCCTCTATCATGTGCAGCACTCGACGCACCGAGAACACTCATTGCCGCCGGAGGAATCTTCGCGCCGCTCGCCAAAGGCGGCGTTGCGTTGCGGGCGATGAGCAACAGTAACTCATGGCGAAAATCCTCGCGCGCCGTCGCGTCATGCAAAATGGCCGCCTCTGTCCCCGTTGTCAACCGAGTGATTACACTCTGCGGCTGGCTCATTGCAACCTTATCCATCTCAGCGCCAGTACTGATCGCGAGCGGTATCTGGTAGGTGTCATGGGCTCCGCTGAAGTACGTCACATCGAAGAAAAATAGCGCCGGGGGAATTGCCTTCGCACTCGATGCGCTTGCCGCGGCAAAACTTGCCGGCTCGATCGCGCCGCCTGGTTTAAGCTCCGCCCAATTGCGAACACGTATGGACTCGATCGTCCGCGTTTTGGCTCCAAACCAGCGTTGTCGCGGCAGCCAATCCATCAATGCCGGTTCCAGAATTGCTGTCTCTGCATCCCTGAGAAACTCTGCCCAACTCGTTGCCAGTGCCAGAGGCACCGGCTCGCTCCCCGCTCCCAAGGCTTCCTCAGCCACACTGCGCTGCTCGGGCAGAGCTTCGCTGTCAATGCTTGGCTGCTGCAACTCCAGCCAAAGAAAGGAATATGGCGCCAACGTTAGTAAGTACGGCTCCTTTGTGATGCGGGGGAACGAAACATAACCAAGCATTTCCACCGCTTCGAAGTCCGCGTAGTTGGCAAGATCGAGGATCACGGACTGCGCGAATCGGCTTAAGTTGGCGACACACAGCACCGTCTCGCGAAATCCGTCGCCCTGATCCCGCTCGCGCAGATAGGCTAAGATTGTCCGATTCGTTGGGTTCAGGAAAGTGAGTGTTCCGCGTCCAAAAACCTGAAAGAGCTTACGCAACGCAATCATGTTGCGCGTCCACTGCAGCAAACTCGATTGGTCGCTCAGTTGCGCTTCCGCGTTGATCGCCTGGTAGCCGTAAATCGGATCCATCACAACCGGCAGATAAAGCCGCGCGGGATCGCATTTCGAGAATCCGGCGTTGCGATCAGATGTCCACTGCATCGGCGTGCGCACGCCGTTTCGGTCGCCCAGGTAGATGTTGTCGCCCATCCCGATCTCGTCGCCGTAGTACAAAATGGGCGTACCCGGAAAACTCAAGAGTAATGAGTTCAATAGCTCAATGCGTCGCCGATTGTTATCCACCAGAGGCGCCAGACGTCGTCGTATCCCGACGTTAATTCGCATGCGCGGGTCAGCCGAATACGCAAAGTACATGTAGTCGCGCTCGTCGTCGGTCACCATTTCGAGCGTCAGCTCATCGTGATTGCGCAAGAAAAGGCCCCATTGGCACGTGTCGGGGATGGGCGGCGTTTGCGCCATGATGTCTGTGATCGGCAGCCTGTCCTCCTGCCGAAGCGCCATATAGATTCGCGGCATCAACGGGAAATGAAACGCCATGTGGCACTCGTCGCCGTCGCCAAAGTACGGGCGCACATCGGCTGGCCATTGGTTGGCCTCTGCGAGAATCAAGCGGTTGGCATAGTCCGCATCGATGGCAGCGCGCAAGAGCCGGACCACCGCGTGGGTCTGGGGCAGGTTCTCGCACGACGTTCCTTCCTGCTCGCAAAGGTAGGGAATTGCGTCGATGCGCAGTCCGTCGACCCCCATATCGAGCCAAAAGCGCATCGCCTTCAGCACTTCGTCAATCACCAGAGGGTTGTCGTAGTTCAAATCAGGCTGATGCGAAAAGAAGCGGTGCCAGTAGTACGCTTTGGCTGTCTCGTCCCAGGTCCAATTTGATTTTTCCGTATCGGTAAAGATAATGCGGGCGTCTTTGTATCGCTGATCATTGTCGGACCACACATACATTTCGCGTTGCGGTGAACCGGGAGGAGCCAAACGCGCAGCTTTGAACCACGGGTGCTGGTCGCTGGTGTGATTCACTACCAGCTCGATCATGACCTGCATATTGCGGCGATGCGCCGCATCGAGGAACGCTTTGAAGTCGTTCAATGTTCCATAGGAGGGGTGCACGTCAACGTAATTGGAGATGTCGTAGCCGTCGTCTCGCAGCGGCGACGGGAAGAAGGGAAGAAGCCATATACAAGTAACGCCAAGGTCCTGCAGATAGTCGAGCTTTGTCAGCAACCCTGGAAAGTCGCCGATCCCATCTCCATTCAAATCGGAAAATGCGCGCACATGGAGTTCGTAGATGATTGCGTCCTTGTACCAGAGGGGATCCGTTGCGCTTGCAATCTTTTTCACGTTTTACTCTCCGAGCTGTTCCAATCGGCGTTCCATCCTCTGTACAAGTTCATTGCAGGCGGCTTACGCGGAAGATGTGTGCAGGCTGCACGCCGGGCCGCAGCGCAACATAATTGCGGTCCTTCCACGCGTAGGACGCTCCGTTTAGAAGGTCTTCAACCAGAAAGCTCTCGTTGACCCCAATTCCAAGCCTATCGAGGCCAAGATTTGTCCATCCGGTTTGCTCGTTAAACGAGTCAAGATTCACCACGACGAGAATGGTGTTCTCGAAACCCGGAGTCGACTTCGAGTAGCAGATCAGGTGAGGGTTGTCGATCGCGTGGAAGTGCAGAGAATCATTCGAATGCAATGCCTGATTCGCTTGCCGAATCCTGTTGAGCGCCGTAATCAACGGAACCAGCGAACCCGGCGCATTTCGGTCGCGCTGCCGGATTTGGTATTTCTCGCTTTCGAGATATTCTTCCGATTGGCCCTGGCCGTCAGGGGGAATGACAGGAGCGTTTTCCGCAAGCTCATAGGCAGGTCCGTAGATCCCGTAGCTCGAACTCAGAGTCGCGGCAAGAATTATCCGGTACAAGAATGCCGGCCGTCCGCCCTCCTGCAGCGTTCTGTGCAGGATGTCAGGCGTGTTCGGCCAAAAATTCGGCTGGAAAAACTCGCTGATCGGCGGTCGCGTGAGCTCTTCCAGATAACCCTGCAATTCGACCTTGCTGTTGCGCCAGGTAAAGTATGT
The DNA here is from genome assembly GCA_003140705.1 of Acidobacteriaceae bacterium. Lineage (GTDB taxonomy): Bacteria > Acidobacteriota > Terriglobia > Terriglobales > Acidobacteriaceae > Telmatobacter. Next base: position 6,498 of record PLKU01000089.1, on the reverse strand, counting down.
GTACGACTGGGTGAATCCGCGCTTTGCCAATGCAAACATTAAATATGGTCGGGTAAACGCCTCGGCGAGAAAGATCGCATCGGGATACTTGCTCTTCAATGTGCTCAGGCACCATTCCCAAAAAGGAAACGCCTTGGTGTGCGGATTGTCCACGCGGAACACGCGCACGCCGTGCTCGATCCAGAACTCGAAGACGGAATAAAGCTCGTCCCACAACCCGCGCCAATCGTCCGATTCAAAGTTCATCGGGTAGATGTCCTGGTACTTCTTCGGCGGATTCTCCGCATATTGAATCGACCCATCGGGCCGGACCACGAACCACTCTGGATGTTCTGTTACCCACGGATGATCAGGCGAGCATTGAAATGCAATGTCCAATGCAATCTCAATGCCTTGTGACCGGGCGGAATTCACCAGGCGATCGAAATCCGCAAAGGTCCCAAGCTGTGGATGGATGGATTTGTGGCCACCGCAGTCGCCTGCAGCCTCAGCGCCAAGCGGCGCGCATGCCAAGGCAGTCCTGTCGCCGATGGCCCAGGGGCTTCCGGGAGCATCCGGCGGAGCGATCGTCGAGTTGTTTGGCCCCTTCCTGAATGCTCGGCCGATGGGATGAATCGGCGGCATGTACACGACATCAAAACCCATCGCCGCAATCTCAGGCAATTGCCTCTCCACATCGTTCAATGTTCCGTGCTGACCGAGAATGGGCGATGCGGACCGCGGAAAGAGCTCATACCACGACGAGAACTGGGCGCGCTCACGTTCGACCCAAACCGGCAATTCAAGTTCGAATCTCGTAGCATGAGTCAGATCCGGATAGCGCTCCATTAAGAGCAGTAATTCTTCATTGAACGGCTCGGAGAGAATGTCACGCTGCTCCGTGGCCAACCGCTCGATCTCGCGTGCCATCTTGCGCATGAATTTGGCATCATTGCCTTGTGCCCGTGCCGCCGCCTCATCCACCAGAGCGGCACCGGAGCGAAGCGCAAGCGCAATATCTTGCGTAGCTGGATTGGACCCAACACCGAGCCCGGCATTCGTATTCTGAGGCGCCCCGGCAATAGCATCGGCCAGTTCCGGATGGCTCTCTGCAGCGAGGCGTTTCTTCAGGTCGTTCACCCAGGTCGCAAAATGATCAACCCAGCCCAGGATTGTGAAACTCCATGCGCCCAGTTCGTCTGGAACAAACGTGCCATTCCAAAGATCGTTGCCTGCGGCCCGCATGGGAGCAAATCGCCAGCGCTTTTGGCTTGCATGCCGGTAAAGCACACGCGCAGCTATCTCGTCTTTGCCATCCGCGAAAATGGCTNNCAACAAAGCGCAGCCGCAAACCCGGCGTACCGGGTGCACTCCCGCGTCAATTTGCGGACTGACACCCTCAATTACCACGCGCCTGCGGCCATCGGTTGGCTTCATCGCATTCATGCCTCAACGCCAAACTCTCGATAGCGAATTTGGCCAAGCAAGCGGGAAACGGACCCGCACCTCGGGCTACGCTCGCCAAATGGGCTGTACCTGTTAAAGATGCGTGGTTGGGAGTCCGGGTTGGTAAGCCCTGGCGCCGCCCCGCTCTCCCGTCCCTGTATGGACGTAATGCTCACGTTCAGGCAGCAGTGAGCGGATGGAGCATTCGGACACTGGCCCTTGGCATTTGGAACGCATGGCCGCAATGCAATCTATCTTTTTTCTAGACATTAGGGAAGCTCTGCGCATGTATTTGATTCCCCTCGTCCAACAATTCCATATGGAATACAACAGGCGTGCGACAAATGCGCATCGTAGCCCTTATGACACGTACGGTGTTGCCGGGAAGGCCTGACCCGCTCGGAGCGACAGCTTCCAAACGAGGCACGAACTTCGCACTCTTCTCCGAGACGGCAACACGGGTGGACGTCTGCCTGTTTGACGATGAGGGGCAGCAAACCAAATGCATTCTATTGCGCGAACGCACTGCTCTTGTGTGGCATGGGTTCATCAACGGCATCAAGCCCGGCCAACTCTAGGGCTTTCGCGTCGATGGGCCCTGGGAGCCGCAACAAGGCCACCGACTCAATTATAACAAGTTGCTGATCGATCCTTATGCAAAAGCTATCTCCGGCGATGTAGATTGGAAGCTGCCCATCTTCCCCTATGATGTGACTTCCGGCGATGTCAGCATGATCGACAAGCACGACAGTGCAGCCGGAGTGCCCAAATTGGTGGTCATCGACACCAGCTTCGATTGGGCCACCGACTCTGCACCGGAAACGCCGCTCGCCGATTCAGTGATCTACGAAGCCCACGTCCGCGGAATCAGCATACGCAATCCCGATATACCCCCGCAGTTCGGTGGCACATATGCTAGTCTCGCGCACCCAGCCAGCGTTACGTACTTGAAAAAGCTAGGCATTACCGCGATTGAGTTGCTGCCCGTTCATCATTTCATCGATGAAGGCCACCTGCTTGATCGTGGACTGCGTAACTACCGGGGCTACAATACGTTGGGCTATTTCGCGCCGATGTCGCGTTACAGCGCGGCGGGCGATCGGGGTGGGCAGGTGCGCGAGTTCAAGGGGATGGTACGCGCCCTTCATACCGAGGGCATAGAGGTAATCCTCGACGTGGTCTACAACCACACCCGCGAGGGCAACCACTTGGGTCCTATGTTGAGCTGGAAGGGTGTTTGCAACACCGCGCATTACCGGTTGGTGACAGACGAGCCGCAATACTACCTGGACTACATTGGCACCGGCAATACGCTCAACGTGCGCCATCCACAGGTGCTTAAGATGATCATGGACTCACTGCGCTACTGGGTTACGGAGATGCACTTGGACGGATTCCGATTCGACCTGGCTGCCACGCTGGCGCGCGAGTTGCATGAAGTGAGCCGGCTGTCTTCATTCTTCGACACGATTCATCAGGACCCAACGCTGGCGGAGAAGAAGCTCATCGCCGAACCGTGGGACGTGGGCGACGGCGGGTATCAAGTGGGCCGGTTCCCGGTTCTGTGGGCAGAATGGAACGGCAAATACCGTGACACCGTGCGCCGGTTCTAGAAGGGAGACGGCGGTATGCTCTCCGACTTAGGCTATCGTCTGACCGGCTCCAGCGACCTGTACCAGTACGACGGACGCAAGCCGTATGCAAGCATCAACTTCATGACCGCGCACGACGGCTTCACGCTGTGCGACCTGGTCAGCTATAACAACAAACACAACGAAGCCAATGGCGACGAGAACCGGGACGGGACGGACAACAACGATTCCTGGAACATGGGCGCGGAAGGCCCCACCGACGACCCCGCCATCAACACGATGCGCGAGCGCCAGATGCGTAATCTGCTGACCACGCTGATGCTCTCGCAAGGCGTTCCCATGATCAACGGAGGCGACGAGTTCGCGCGCTCCCAGCAGGGCAATAACAACTGCTACTGTCAGGACAACGAACTCACTTGGTTTAACTGGAACCCCGATGAGCGCCGCAAGCGTTTGCTCGAATTTACCTGCAAGCTGGTCCATCTCCGGCTGGCGCACCCCAATCTGCACCGCAGAGAATTCTTCCAGGACCGCGAAATCCGCATGAAAGGCGACGGCACGCAGTTGGGGTCATCCGGGATGTGACCTGGTTCAATTCGGACGGCAAAAAGGTCTCGGACGAAGCGTGGTCGGCCGGATGGACCCGCGCCGTCGTCCTGCTACTGAATGGGAAGACCCTGCAGGTCGGCGACGAAAATGGCGAGTGGGTCTTCGACGACAGCTTTCTGCTGCTGGTAAACGCCGCAGACCAGGGTGTGGAGTTCATCCTGCCTGCGTCTCCCACCGGCAAGCCTTGGAGCGCGGTCCTCAACACCGAAAACATCGAAGATCCCTTCGTGAAGTCACTAGCCGAGGAGAAGGTCATAGTCGGTGCACGCGCGCTCAACTTGCTCAGCGACTGATTGAACCCGCTGTCTGGCTAGAGGACAACCGCATCTGCTCTTCCCGGATCTCAGACGATGGGATACGAACGGGAAGAGATTGTCGCCCTCATATCGCAGAAGTTGAATCTCTATTGCACAATGGCGTCCGCCGTTACGGTGGCTATCAAGGATCAACCGTCAACAAATCACCTTATAAGGGCTAGAACCTAACCTCCGATACCTAAGTGAGAATCGGTCAAGGAATTGCCGTTTTGGCGCGATTCAGCGATACTAATGTTGGGACGAGAGGGAAGAGCTTTAGCCGCCAAAGCATCCCAAACAAATTAAGATATTGTGCTTGTCTAAACAATCAACATGGCTGGGGGGGGAAGGCGGCCATTTGGTATTGAGCTGACCGAGAAACTGGACTTACCATCAGTTTACTATCCAATTGTTCGGCTCTTTTTCTCAGTAAGTCGTTGATTTTAATGGCGCTATCGTCTAGGGGTTAGGACGTGAGATTCTCAATCTTAAAACACGGGTTCGATTCCCGTTAGCGCTACCAGCGAATTGACGCTAAAGCCTGCTATATCAGCAGGCTTTTCTTGTTGCGCACTAGATGTGCTCGCCTGTTCTCCAAACTCGGTTTGCGATCAGTGTCTTGATTCTTCATAACATCTGCTCATTTGATCGTCGCGTAATCTTGCTGGCAATTGAAGGTTCTGTAAGCGGAGCGGTGCGGTGCGAATTGACTCAAAGCCAAACCCTTGAGAGCTGCAAACATCTTTAGTAACACCCCTGTCGAGGTGAGCTAGGTTGCGCATCCTACGCATTGGCGGTTGGGCGATTGTGTGGGTATGTACAGATTTCTGGTTCCGTTTCATATGCACTCTTCCGGATGGTTCGTGGTTGCCTTTTGCTACATTCTTGGCATACGACTGTCCGGATGGTGGCTCGGTCTGGTCGTCGCAGCTTTGATGGTAGCCAGCCTGTTGCTGCATGAGGTGGGGCACACGCTGGCCGCAACCTTCCTTGGGGTGCAGGTACGTGAATTTGGTCTGTGCCTGAAGGGCGCGTACAACCAGCGAGCCCGCGCGAGTCGNNAGGTGCTGATCTCCAGCGCCGGGCCACTGATGAATCTGATTCTCGTAGTCCCGCTCATGTTTGTGCCCGTCTTTGGGGTTTCGCTCGCTCTCTGCAACCTGATGCTCTGCATCTTCAATCTTTTGCCCCTTCCATCTAGCGACGGATTGCGCATTCTTCGCGCGCTGTCAGGCACCAATCAGGCTCGCGGCATGATTCCAGTTCTCAGCGAGTCCAGCTCGGCGCGATAGGTCGGCATTTGTCAGATTTCGTAAAGTACCAGACGCGAAACCCAGAAGGATTAAGCGCGCCATTCTCGCAGGCCGGCCCAACCTTCCAGCAGGCTGCATTCTGCTTCTGGTGCACGAAGCGGTGCACAGAATAGCCACAATAGACAGTGGGTCGCTAAAGATGATCTTGGGGACACTGGATTGTTGGTCATGAAACGCTGTTGTGAATCTCGCCAGCGTCGCCAGAATATTTTCAACTTGGTTCCCAAATCCAAATANNATACTCACGGTCCAGTGAACCAATTCGCCGCGGTCCCTGTGCATTGCATGGGTGGCGGGGGCTATGATTTGCAGGAATCGGCGCTGGCGCGGCCCGGCCAGTCAACAGTATGTGTTTTGCCTCGTCTAATGAAATGAAAGTGTGTGTCCCGACAAATCATGATGCGAAATCATTGCGTTTTCCCCCTTGCCGTCTTGATGCTGAGTTTGCCGGACTTTTCCGTGGCCGGTTTGGCGCAGAAGCCCGCTACCCAGCAGACCGCGAGCGACCAGCCAGTAACTACGCTGAAGATCCAGGCACGCGAGGTCGTGCTCCCGGTGACAGTGCGCGACAAGAAGGGCGCATTGGTCACTAGCCTGAAGGTCAGCGACTTCGCGCTTACCGAGGACAGCCGGCCACAGACCATCAAGAGCTTCACGCGCGAGAGCAGTCTACCCTTCCGCGTGGGGCTGCTGGTGGATACGAGCCGCAGCGTTTCAGGTGCAATCGAGAATGAGCGTAAGGCAGCAGGGAAGTTTGTGGACCTGATGTTGCCGGCCGATCCCAAGGCTACCGGGGCAAAGGACGAGGGCTTTCTGATCCACTTTGATCGCGAAGTCGAGCTGCTTGAGGACTTCACAAACTCGCGCGAAAAGCTGCACCACGAGTTGGATGATATGGGCCCTACGCGGGCATCGCAGAATTCGAGCCAGGGGCCGGAGACCAACGGCGACGACAAGACCAGCCAGACGCGGATGCGCGGTGGGGGCACACAGCTCTACGACGCTATTTACCTCGCCGCCGATGAGCTCATGAAGCCGAAGGACGGACGCAAGGCCTTGGTGGTCTTTTCAGATGGAGAGGACCGGGGTAGCAAGGAGTCTCTGAACGACGCGGTCGATGCGGCTGACCGGGCAAACGTGGCCGTTTACACCATCTACTTCAAGGGCGAGCAGGAGGGCGGTGGGTCTGGTGGCTTTCCAGGCCAGGGTCGGCGCGGCGGAATGGGAGGGGGAGGCTATCCCGGGGGCGGTGGAGGCTATCCG
>PLKU01000098.1 GCA_003140705.1 Acidobacteriaceae bacterium | reverse complement strand
AATTGGGAATTCGTATGGCCCTCGGTGCGCAATCGAGGGAAGTGTTACGAACAGCGTTGGGACGAGCCTTTAAATTACTCGCCATTGGTTCCGCGGCAGGGTTACTGCTGGGAATTCTGGCCAGCAGCGTGCTCGCTTCCATCGTGTACCAGGCCACTCCGCGCGATCCGCTGGTATTGGCCGGGGTCGTCGTGGCGATGGCTCTGCTGGGACTCGTGGCTACCTGGATTCCAGCCCGACGTGCCTTGACGGTGAGCCCACTTGTTCTGCTGCGCGAGGATTGACCGGCTCTGATCAGGGGGTGAGCCGGGCGCTTCCGAAAGCTGGGTAACAAAAAGCTGGTTCTCCCTCCTTTTTGCCAGAATCTCCCAATTCTCCGGACGCGATTCGAGCTTAGAATTTAAACATCAGTGCGGTTTAAAGATGCAGGGGGCCATCACGCCGCGCTACACTTAGCAATCCACTAATTGAAAACATTGGGCTGGCCACTGGGCGGATATCTGCTTATGCCTTTTCATTCGGAGGAATTCTTGGCGCGGATTGGCGCATTCTGTTTTCCAGGGGCAGGGCACCTGAACCCAATGACCGCCTTGGCGCGCCGATTGCAGGAGCGGGGCCACTCCGTCGTGATCCTTGGGATCGCCGACTGTGAAGCCCGGGTAAAGGCTGCAGGGGTGGAGTTTTGCCTGATCGGAGAGAGCGATTATCCGCCGGGAACACTGGCGAAGCTAGACCAGCGCCTTGGCGAGTTGAATGGGCTCAAGGCCTTCCGCTTCACGATCGACCGGATCAAGAATACAGCGCGCATGGTGCTGCGGGATGGACCAGAAGTGGTACGGCAAGCCAAGATCGATGCGATTCTGGTGGACGAGGTTGACTTTGGCGGAAACGTAGCGGAGTACCTTGGCCTTCCGTTCATAACGGTCACCTTCATTCCGCCGATGATCAAGGGCGACCGGTATCCGCCCTTCTATTTTGGCTGGGGCGCCGGCCAGGATTGGGGCAGCAGGCTGCGGAATCGAGTGGGCATCGAAGCGCTGACGCGGGTGGCGGCTCCAATCTTCAAGGTCGTGAACGATCAGAGAAGGGTCTGGGGCATTGCGCCCATCCACTCTGCGCGTAAGTTTCTGTCCAAGCTATTGCGGGTGGCGCAGATGCCGAGGATATTGGAGTTCGACTATCCAGTCGTGCCGCCCATCCTGCACTACACTGGCCCATTTGTAGATAAGCGGCTGAGGCCCACGATAGATTTTCCGTGGGAGAAATTGGACGGCCGTCCCCTTGTTTACGCGTCGCTGGGCACACTGCAGAACGGCTCGGAGCGGATATTTAGAACGATTGCCGGCGCGTGCGCAGGCCTTGATGTGCAGCTCGTGATCTCGCTGGGAGGTGGAGTCGATCCCGATCGGCTCGGAAACTTGCCCGGCAACCCGGTGGTGATGCGGTTCGTGCCACAACTGGAGATTCTCAAGCGAGCGTCGGCGGTGATTACTCACGCGGGAATGAACACCGTGCTGGAGTCACTTTCAGAAGGCTTGCCTCTCGTTTGCATTCCGTTGGCGAACGATCAGCCGGGGGTGGCCGCGCGTGTGGCCGCGCGTGGCGCTGGTGTGGTGGTGCCGCTTCGAAAGCTGAATGCGGAGCGATTGCGTACGGCGGTCCGGGCGGTTCTTGACGATGGCAAATACCGCCGGGCGGCAGGCGCGGTGCAGGACGCGATTCAAGCCGTGGATGGCTTGGAGATGGCGGCGGACCTCATCGAAGACGCGCTGAACATCAGACTATCGGTAAAGCCTGAGCTGGTTTTAAGCGCCGGCCAGGAAGCACGGTGATCAAGGAAAAGCCTTCTGCCTGGTTGTCAAACCTCACTGCGGTGACGAAACACTCTGCTCTTGCGTTCTCGATGGATCCGACAAAGCTCGCCAATCTGCGAGAGAATAGAGCCGATGCAAACAACGCGGAATCAGCTGGATGCCGTTGGGTTCGATTTTGGCACCACCAATAGCTCAGTCGCGCTCTTGAATGAAGGGTCGGGGGTACAGCTTGCTTCGTTCCCATCGCTTGGTACCCAGGTAGAGTCCTTTCGGTCGGTTCTTTATCTTGAACAATCCAGAAGGGGAAACGGACCCCGGACAATCCATGGCCTCACAGGTCCCGCCGCCATCGAGCGTTATCTTCAGGCCGAGGAAAAAGGTCGCCTCATACAGTCGCTCAAGTCTCACCTCTCCAGCCGTTCGCTTACCGGGACTGAGGTTTTTGGTCGTCACTACAAGTTGGAAGACCTTATTGCCCGGATGCTTGGCGATTTACGCAAACATGCGGCAAAGCAATTCGAATGGCCAATTCGCTATGCCATGGTGGGCCGTCCCGTTCGTTTCGTGGGCTCTGAAACACGGGAGGATGACGACTTTGCTGTTTCGCGGCTGCGGGATGCATTCGCGGCTGCGGGCTTTGAGCGAGTGGATTTCGAAATGGAACCGGTTGCGGCCGCCTGCTCCTATGAGGCTTCGCTTGACCACGACGAGCTAATTCTGATCGGCGACTTTGGCGGCGGAACCAGCGACTTTTCACTTCTTCGTGTCGGTCCAGATGTGCGCCGCCGCGGACGCGCTCCCCAGGACCTGCTGGGCAACAGCGGCGTGGGGCTTGCCGGAGACGCGTTCGACGCCCGCATCGTTCGCAAGCTCGTGTCACCCGCACTGGGGTCGAACTCTGAGGCACGCTCGCTCAATAAGGTGCTGCCCGCAGTGCCGGCGTGGATCTACGCCAACCTCGAGCGCTGGCACTATCTCTCATTCCTGCGCACCAACAACGTGCGCGAAATCCTAAAGAGTGCACATATTCGAGCGTTGGAACCTGAAAAGATTCAGGCCTTGATCACGCTCATTGAAGAAGACCTCGGATACCAACTCCATCAGGCGGTGCAGCAGGTTAAGTTTGAGCTGTCGCGCAGCCACAGTGCCGAGTTCCGATTTCGCGACGGGAGCATGGACCTGCGCATCCCAGTCACGCGCCGCGAATTTGAATCATGGATCGAGAATGATTTGCAAGTGATCGAGGATGCGGTTGAGGGACTCCTCAAAACCTCCGGCATCCACCCACGCGCAGTCGACCGCGTATTCCTCACCGGCGGAAGCTCATTCGTGCCTGCAGTGCGAAACATCTTCGAAACCCGTTTCGGTAACGACCGTATTCGCAGCGGAAATGAGTTCACCTCCGTCGCCCACGGCCTTGCTTTGCGCGCAGGAGAGTCCTTGCGCCAAGTCTCGTAACATGGCGTTGCATCAGGCAATTTGGCCTCAACTGGTGCTAAGCCTAGTCTTCGCCAAGTGAGACCGCGCACGCCAGGCTAAGAGTTTTCCGGCTTTTCTGAACCCGGATTCTGAAGCCCGCACGTACTTGCGAATGCCCAGAGCCGAAGGATGGCGGCGAATCAGTAATAGGACCCATCACCGGCGTTTTGCCTTCCACCAGATAAAGAGAGTTTCGCCATGCGTCTAATCTTTCTTTCGCTCTTCTTGTTGGGCTCATCATGCCGCAATGCTCTTGTCAGAAGCCTCGGGCATTCAATTTAAGTGGCGACTATTCTCTAACTCACGATCCGTCCATAGCACGCGAGGGAGACAGTTACTACGTTTTTGCCACGACCTCGAATGCGAGAGATGGACAGGTTCCTGTCCGCTGTCCGCACGACTTAATGGCCTTGAAGCTATGCGGCTACGTCTTCCCCGAGATCCAGCCTGGATTCACGAGGCTAGCTCCAAAACTAAAGACCTGTGGGCGCCAGATATCTCTTACTTCGCGGGGAAGTATCACCTCTATTACGCTTACTCGACGTTCGGTTCGAATTCCTCGGGTATTGCGCTGGCAACCAATGACACACTCGATTCGCAGAGTCCCAGATACCACTGGCAGGACGACGGGCTTGTCTTGAAGTCGATGCAGTGAGATAACTTCAACGCGATCGACCCTAACATTACATTCGACGAAAAGGGTCAGCCGTGGCTGAGCTTTGGCAGCTTCTGGAGTGGCATCAAAGTGCGCCGCATTGATCCAGTTACAGGGAAACTCTCCGCTTCCGATTCAGCTCTTTATTCGCTCGCAACGCGCGCCACTCCGGACCTGCCGAAGCCGCCCAAACCAGGTTTACCGGCCGACTGCAGGCGGGTGAAGCGCCGTTCATCGTGTGCCACGGAGGCTTTTTCTATCTGTTTGTTTCCTTCGATCTTTGCTGCCGCGGAACACTCAGCAACTATCGGACTATGGTCGGACGATCCCACCACGTGACAGGCCCCCAATGTCGATGCGGATGGCAAGTGATGCTCGATGGAGGAGGCACTCAACTTCTCAGATCGAGCAGCGCTGGATAGGGCCTGGTGGTGAGTCAATACTGCTCCGTCCATAGGGCGACATCATCGTCCTCCATGCCTATGACGCAGTCACAGGAAAGCCTGCCCTCCAGATTTCAACTCTGATCTGGTTGATTGGCTGGCCGCACGCGACGCTTGGAACTGCGGGCGAGTCGAAATAGAATCGCGAGCCAGATCCGCGCGAGGGCTTTGGCTTCGACGCGCAGGTCTTACCGTGAAGTCTCACCGAAGACAGTGCGCTTAGCTGGGTTGGCTTTTGGGCTGAAAGCAAAAACCATCCAATTCGGATGGATGGATGTCATTTAAACTCAGTAGCTTAATTTGGTTACGGGGGCTGGATTTGAAACCGCAACCTTTGGGTTATGAGTTCTATAACATCAATTGTTTCATAGAGTTAGAAGACGTGGTTGGTTGCCATGAGAAAGTTGCATAGTTCTGAGAAAGTTTGAGGAGTCCTGCGTTTGGGTTGGATTTGGGTTGAGGGTCGACCCAAACGTCAAGGACAATCTGGGCACCCCCTTCAGCTTCGGACTTTGTCAATTCGATTTCAACACGGGCGAAATCCTGAAATCGATGCCAGCTCCTGTTTTGCCCATGTGACCGAATCAGAGCATCTCTACGACTTCCAACAATCAGGGAACTCCTGCCTTCGAATGGAACTCACAGTGATGCCTGAAGCCTCGAAACCATTGAGTGCTCGGCTCCCGACTCATCTAGGTTTCGATACGCCCGCGCACAACACAGCCACGCGACGAAAGTTGATTCTTCTCCAGTCGGTCGCCAAGGAGCGCGGAGTCCTTTCAATGAATATTCAATGGCAACAGGATCGAGCAATCGAACCGGAGAAAGACTTGTATCGGCTATCCAGCCTCGAAGCCCGAGCCGCAGACTGCGTGGCCGGCCCCAGACGATTTCAAAGCCACTTGCTCGCTGAGGTTGCCTCAAGGCCGTGCAGGCCTCCCCGCTTCAGCAGCAGTCTCACTCCCCATTCGTCATGCGTCGTGATCAAAATGCGCCCAGTGTGTTTGATGATGGCCGCTCTCAGCAGACTGGATACGTTGTTCACGTAGGCCGGCCGGATCAGTTTTCCCGGCTTTGCCGTCTTCTGCAGGTGAGCGAGGAATTCCGAGCGCGGCCGGAACCCGAGGATCCCGTCCCCGGAGTGATCGTTTCCGGCTTCGGAAGCGAGAAAGATCAGCGCCTTGCTTAACCTTGGAGTCAGGGGAAAGGTTTTTTGAAAATCGAATGAAAAAGTCAATTTGCCGTTTGAATCTTCCCAGACCTGGAGGTCGGAAGCTCCGTGCGTCTTTTCAAGTGGCCCTTCGCCGGCCAGTAGCAAACCAGGCGGGATGGTCTTGGCAATCCTCTCAACGTCCTCCGCGATGTCGGACTGCACGTTGGTGAGCCGCTCCATAAGCACGGAAGATAGCCGCATCTTGCTCTTCAGTCGTTGAATCGAGGGAAGCTCGCGGTTAATTGCCCTGCAGTTGAAATCTGGCTGTGACGACATCACGCCCCCCCTTCGAAATCATCCGGTGAATCGACGGCATCCGCTTGAACGGCGCATCGAAGCGCCGGGGACACTCCCCCGCTTCTCTGCGCGGAAACCCTGAATTCACCGGTTTGCGAAAGNNAATTCCGGAGAAATGCTGGTGATCGAGACGGCCATCGCGCACCCTCATCATCTCGTCTTCATTCGACGCAATAAAAATTCCCATCATCTCCATAACCGCGGGGGACGAAAGCCAGCCGCGCGCGCGCAGTAACCCGCAGCGCGGGAAGATGTAGAGCACCGGGTGCCCGTCTTCAATGACCGCGGCGCTGTTGGCGGACGCTGACGGGCCTCCGCCGGCAGTCCACCTGGCAATCAGTGCCGCCCCCGCAGCGGCAGCCGCTCCGATATCGGAAAGCCCAACCCGCCAGAGTTCGATCGGGTAGCCCTGTGCAATGCCCACCTGGGCGACGGCCCAGCGCATCCGGCGGCTCAAGCGCGCCGCGCTCTGCTGCACGCCGTAGGGTCCGAGACCGTTGACCGGCTGGTGGGACACAAGATGGAGATGGTCAAGGGAATTCCCGGCCAGCTCGTTGAAGCCGACCACATGATCGCCGAGACGTGAGCACAACTGGAGCATCAGCTCAAAAACGGCGCGCCAGGAGTTTGGCTGATCGGTGGAGCCGCATGACTGGGGCAAGTGTTCTCGGGTAGCCCAGGTGGTGCAGGTCGGCATGTATCCAAATGGGTTAGAAAGAACAGTCAGCTCCCAGTCGCGAATGCGAATCACCGCATAGTTCTGGCCGGACTCGCGGACCCTGTCCAGACAGATCGGGCAACTGGAGGGGTGCTGCGGGCGGTTTGCCCGGCTCGGGGTGTAATGCACGAAATACGTCGGGTCAAAGGCGGCTGGGGCTTGGATCTGGACGATCTCCGTTCTTTCCAAGCGGTAAACAGGCCGGTCCGCAGCGGCGTCGGCTGCTGCCACCCGCGCCGCAAGGCCCGAAAGACGGCCATCAGGCGCTGCCAAAACTCCCGGCGACGCGGACAAGAGTTGGTATTGGGTGTAGGCTTCCGATCGAGCAGCGGCCTGATCGGGACGGTTGTTTGTTTCTAGGTTCAAGATTGGTCGCATCCGTTTGGGCTCCATTACAAAAAATTTACGTTCTAAGTTTTAACGCAAAAATCGCACACATGGCGTGCAATTTTGATTGGAGCCGGAGGGAAGGAAATGAACAGAGGAATGTAGAGTTTAATATTTTATTTTCAATAACTTGTGCGAGCAGCTAGATTCCACTGTCCCAGGGTGAGTCGCCGTTGGAGGCTCCTCCGCCGAACATAAATCAGGCTTCGCGCAAACACCTTCAATTTGCGCGAACCACTTCGATCTTGCAGCCTCCAGGTTTGAAAGAAAGCACGCCGGCGGCAACCTCGACAATTCCATTGAAGTTGTGGCGCTGGAGGTGATCCCGGAGGAAATTGACCACGCCACCTTTGACCGGGGAGTTGCCGTTTGGCCAAAGGCGTTTGTCGCCGGGCAGACCCGAAATGGACATCTCCGGTCGTTGATCGAGGTAGTACTTCACGCATACGGCAACGGCTGCAGCGTAGTCGAAGCTTGCGAATTCCGCTTCGTCCTCGTCAAAGAGCATATACCGAACATCGTCGGCATTCTGCAACGTGCCCGAGTCGGTGGCAAGCGCAATGCGCGTCGGAGGCTTGAGCAGATTGCGGCTCTTGTTCAGGAAAAGCGACTTCTCCTCGATCTCCGTTCTCCAGGGCCGGGCCGGATTATGAACGGCCGCTGACACTTTAAGAAGGGCCTCGACTCTGGTAGACCCGTCGATGGTCTCCCCGGAAACCCGCGCATACTCGCTCGTTCTTTCCGCGTTCCACGGAAACGAAGTGAGCCATTGCGCCGCGCCAAATGTTCCCAGGCNNATGATGACCACAGTCACTTTCTGCGCGCCCATTGGGATCACGAATCGCTGTACGATTGCGTGGTCGTGCCGACGCGCTGCGTCCTGAGTGGTGGGAAAGATCAGTCGGCCGGCCTTGGGGCGATTCTGGCACACGCGGAAAAACGTTTCGGATTCATCGGGGCCCGGCGGTTCGATGGAAAATCGAAGATCAGGCGGAAAGTGGTCGATGATCCTGCAGTCTTTAAACAAGCTGGGGCGGCCAATGAAGCAGATAGCTTCGGCCTTGTTCAACTCAACGTCAGCCCAGTCCGGCGAGTGAAGAGCCGCATGGCGGAACACCGTANNTCAACCTGAGCTTGCACATCGCGAACATATTCGTGATCGCAGACAGTCACAACAAGCGAGCGCTTTCTTCCCGACCGGGACTCGGTGTGTGCCTGACGGAAGGACTGAAAGATCCAATTATGAAAGCTTTCCTCGAGCACAGGCCCGGTCAAATGAAGGACCCGATCCAGACAGATCATCCCCGTGGTTCGAACGTCGAGATCTTCTTCGTCGAGCAGCAGGTCGCGCAGTTCCTTTACCTCTCTTGCTGAGTACGGGTGCTCGACGTGTTCCTTGGGAAGCAATTTCCAGGTTTCCTTGCGCGCTGCCGCGCTGCCGTGTCTCAACCGTTCCTTTGGAGCCGCGAATTCCATTTCAGGTACCTGCCAATTAGTGGATTATGCTACACCCAAATGCCATCCATGCGCTGCGGCAGCCCAATGATCTACAGCTCTTCGGCGCTTTCGAGAAATG
>PLKU01000520.1 GCA_003140705.1 Acidobacteriaceae bacterium | reverse complement strand
GCTTGCCGTCTCGCGCCTCAACAATGCCGATCTGATTCTTGTCGATCGTCGTGAACGGAGCCAGCACAACCGCGTATTGCCATGCCCACAAGCCAAAGTGAATGCCCGTCGCCAGCGCATCGGCCTGCAAACCAGCCTCTCCGTTCAACGCAACAATCGCTCCATCGGGCAGCGTGCGGTTCTTCCCGAAAAGGACCCATTTCTTGTTGACGATTCCTATCTGGTCCTTCGAGACGATGACGGTTCCTAAAGAAGTAACGCAGGATTGCCTTGTGCAGCACCACAACGAGGAAGAGCAGGATTACCCATCCCCCCTTGCCCAAGATAGCGAAAAATCTCCACGGTCGTTCCTTTCCACCACTTTGAGGGAACGCGCTAGCATACACCCAGGTGATTGAGCGGCCGTCACACAGCTTCGCTCGCTAGCGGAGAGATAGTTGCAACCATTTGGCTTACGCCAGGTTCCCCACCAGCTTCCCCCTCATACCGTCACAATTCCATTTGCCCCGCCTTCCTTAACCTCCAATATGTGATCTCCATCACACGACCGTCAGCTGCGCCAATGCAAACATATTCAAGGAGCCGCCAATGGCCCTGCCTCACTGAACCATTCGTCTTTTATCGGAGTCTCGTCGTGAATCTTGACCCATCTGCATTCCTGGCCAATCCGGATCTCATCCTGGCGCTGCGCAGGCAATCCACAGCAGTTCTTTGCCCAGAAGACCGCGTTCTTTTCCGTCAAGGGGATGATCCTGGTGGCCTCTACATCCTCCTCAAAGGCAAAGTGACCCTGACCATGGCTTCCCCCGATGGCAAACCGATCCTCTCCGCTCACGCAGCCGAGGGATCGCTGCTTGGCCTCCCCGGACTCATCGGCAACGAGCCCTATACCCTAACCGCAATCGCCCACCGCGGTGCTGAATTGAGCTTTGTCACGCGCGCTCAATTCACAAGCCTCATGCAATCCGACCCGCTTTTGTCAATGACGATTTTGCAAGTCCTGGCAGCGGAGGTTCGTTCCGCCCGCAATGCCATCTTGCACCGCTGATCTGGCTCTCACACGCGCGTTTGTCCTGCCATTGACTCCCCCCCGGTCGCCCTGCGAAACTCACCCAGATGCAATATCGCGGAAAACTTGAATTTGCCGAGGAGCGGAAGATCCGCGAGCGCAACACCGGTATCTACCGCCTCTGCCACTGGCCAATCTGGATTTGGGTCTTTTTCCTCACCCCCGGCCCACTCACCTTCTCGCTCTTTGCCCACGGATTTCATGGCGGCAATTGGATTTGGCTGGCCGCCGTGCTCCTCGGCACAGGCGTCGCCGGCCTCAACGGCCAGCTGCCCGGCACTGAAGGCCGCCCCTACATCCTCCGTTTTGATGAGGACAAGCCGAACCCCCTCTACCGCAGGGTCTGCTACACCTTCGCCTGGAACGCCGCCATCAACTTTGCTCTGCTCAATCTTGTCGGCATCATCATCAACGCCTTCACCGGCGTCTGGTACATGCAGCAGATTTACAACTACGCCTACTTCCCTGTCTGCGCCGTCGTTCTATTCCTCGGGGCCATCGGCAAGCTGCCCCGCGTAGGCCCGTCCACCAGGGCTGAAGGCACTGAGCGCCGCTACTTCTACAGCACCGTCTGGGCGGTCACCGCCAGCCAGACCATCCTGCTTGTCCTGTGGAAGACCCTGCCTCACAACCATGTTTGCGACATCGCTAAGCTCGTCGTCTATGTCGCCGCACTGCTGTTCATGGGTCTGCTGGGTGCAAATGGCAAACTCTATCGCACACGTCCCATCGTCCCCGGCGAGCTGATGATCTCAGACTAAGGCCTCATCGCCCTGGCCCGAAGACGCCCTCTGCCAAGTCGCAGACAGTCAGAAATTCACAAGACATCGATCTGGCGCGCAAGAACTCTCCGCCCCACCGCAGATGGTAAACTCACCTTCGGTATGCTCCTTGCAACCCTGCTCATCGCGGTAGCCGCTTACCTGCTCGGGTCCATCCCAACCGGATACCTGCTGGTCCGCTTCTTCCGCCATGAGGACATCCGATCCGTCGGCAGCGGCAATATCGGCGCAACCAACGTTCTTCGTTCCGGCGGCAAGGCCCTCGGCGCCGCTACATTCTTCATCGACATGCTCAAAGGCTGCGCAGCTGTATATCTGGGCGGCCTGCTCGGCCCGATCCTCGGCGTCATCGTCAGTCCTCTCGTCGGCCAGATCATGCCCACCGGCCAGTTCCGCTATTTCGAAGCTCTCTCCGCTCTTTTCGCCGTCCTCGGCCACATGTTCCCTGTCTGGCTCCGTTTCCGCGGCGGAAAGGGCGTAGCAACCGGCTTTGGTGTCTTCCTGGTCGCCTCACCCCTCGCAGCGCTCGCCGCTATCTCCGTCTTTTTCATCATCCTTTTCGCCAGCCGCTATGTCTCGCTGGCTTCCATTCTCGGTTCGGCAAGCTTCACCCTCTTCGCCTGGCTTTTTGCGCACGAGCATCGACCACCCTTCTTCATCGCCGTTCAATGCATCGTTGCCTTCCTCGTGATCGCCAAGCATCTTCAGAACATCCGCCGCCTTCTCAAAGGCCAAGAATCCCGCTTCGGAGCCAAGTGACTGCATGAGCCACATCGTCGTATTAGGTTCCGGTGCCTGGGGAACTGCCCTCGCACTCTCGCTTCACCGCCGTGGCGGCCACCAGATCACCCTCTGGGCCCACAGCCCCGAAGCTGCCGTCGAGATCGCGGAACCCCGCGAGAACATCCTCTTCCTGCCGGACTTTCCCATCCCCGCCGAGATCGCCATAACGGGGAGTGAGGCCGCCGTCGCCGACGCGGAAATCATCCTGTCCGTCGTCCCTTCAGAATTCCTGCGCCCCACACTCGCACGTCTCGGCCCGCACCTTCATTCCGAACAAATCATCGTCTCCGCCACCAAGGGCGTTGAAGACCAGACATTTCTGCGCATGACCGAGGTGATCGCCTCCAGCCTACCGCAAAATAAATCCGGCCAACCAGCTCTCGACCTCTCCATCGGCGCCCTAAGCGGTCCTACCTTCGCTCTTGAAGTAGCCCAGGCGCAGCCCACGGCCATCACCGTCGCCTTCACTGACTCCGCAATCGCTGCCCGCATCCAGGCGGAATTTTCTTCTGAAACTCTGCGCCTATATACCAGCACTGACGTCATCGGTGTGGAGCTTGGCGGAGCTCTCAAGAACGTCA
>PLKU01000451.1 GCA_003140705.1 Acidobacteriaceae bacterium | reverse complement strand
CGCGGCGGCGGCGAAGCCTGGGGGAAGGTAGTCAATCGGTGCCAATATTGTTTTCCTTCACAACTTTGCTTGTCATGGGAGGCACCTGTTTCTATAATCCCTTGAAGACCGCCTAGCGAGTCGTGGTATCGTTTACCCATCACCCCGGCATTGGACCGTCTTTTTGAAGGGTTGCGTTTTCCACCGGGCGATTGCTTGAATATTGATCTCCATTTCGGCATTTCTCAGGAGCACTAAATGAAGAAGTTTGTCGTTGCGACCGTGATGGCCTTGGCGAGCCTTAGTCTCGTTCCCGCGCCCACGCTGCGAGCGCAGGATTCGATCACAATCAAGGATCCGGCGGAGTTCAACTCCTATCAAATGGCTACCACACAGTCCGATCCGAAGGCCAAGGCGGCGACTCTGGAAAGCTTTCTAACTGCGTATCCCCAGAGCGTCGTCAAGAAGGCTGTTCTTGATCTGCTGGTGGACACCTACCTGGGCCTCAACGATACTGACCACGCTCTCAGCGCGGCTAGCCGGCTGTTGCAGGTGGATCCCAACAACATGAAGGCCATCTACATCTCGGTTGGGATCAAGAAGAGCCAGTGCGGAAAGACGCAGGATCCGCAGACTTGCGACGATGGCGCTGCGCTCGCGCAGAAGGGGCTAGCCATCCAGAAGGACCCAGCGACCTCCGACGACGACTGGAAGAAGCAGACCAGCGCTACCTTCCCGATCTTTCACTCTGCCATCGCTCTGGACGACGCCATCTCAAAGAAGGACTTCAAGGCCGCCATCGCAGAGTACCGCACCGAATTGATGCTGTTGCCGCCCGAGGCAACCACCGTGCCGGGGCCGGGATTGGCCGATACTCTTCAACTGGCTGAAGCCTACGTCAAGCCGGGCGATGGAAAAGACCTGGTGCAGGCTGTCTGGTTCTACGCGCGCGCCTGGAACTACGCACCCGCGGCATTCAAGGCCCAGATCGAACCCAAGATCGAGTATTACTACAAGAAGTATCACGGTGGGCTCGATGGGCTCGACGGCATCAAGACCCAGGCCGCGGCGACGGAATTTCCACCGGGGGCGTTCGTGATTCCTCCCGCGCCCACACCGGCTGACCTTGCCCACAAGGCCATCGTTGAGACTCCCGACCTAACGACTTTGAACCTGGGCGACAAGGAGTTCATCCTGGCCGCCGGCTCCAAGGAAGATGCGGATAAGCTTTGGGCCCTGCTGAAGGACAAGGCTACGCCGGTTCCTGGAATCGTGTTGGAAGCCACAGCCTCGGTGATCAAGGTTGCGGTTACGCAGGACGCCAAGGACGCCAAGATTCCTGACTTCATCGTCAACATGAAGACGCCGATTAAAGACGAGGACATCCCGGCCGTCGGATTCGAATTCAAGATTCAGCCCGCAGCCGAGCTGGATGGAAGCTACGACACCTACACGCAGATTCCAGCCACGGCCACCATCGCCCAAACTGCGCAGATCGTTCTTCGCGACGGCGTGATTGTGCCAGAGAAGAAGAAGGCCGCACCGGTGCACAAACCGGCGGCCGGTCACAAGGCCGCCGCAGCGCACTAGACTGTAGAGTCAAAACCGAATCTCCGGATCTTCGAATGGTTGGGGGAGTTGAAAGGGCAGCCTCAAGCGGGCTGCCCTTTTTTGCGCGTGTTGCACAAGTGCCGAGACCCCTCTGGCGCAGTGGTAATCTAGGGGAGCATGGCTCATCTCCGAATCCTGCCGCTTGTCCTGACCGTTGCGTTGACCGGCTCAGTCTGTGCTTCGCTGAAGGCGCAGACCGAAGCGGCTCCGGTCGTCTCACCGANNGTGCCCAATGCCCAGCCACCAATGCCGTTTCCGCCGGACAGCGAGCCCCCTGGTCAGGTAGCGGCGGTTGAGTTCCGTTCCGCAGACCAGATGAGCCAGAAGGATCGCGAGTTGGAGGCGGATGCGGAGTCTTCGATCGGGGAGCGCGCTGGATTCCTGGGGTTGGATTTCGACAAGGGTAAATGGAGTTATGAGGAACTGGTCTGCCCGGCATTGCCCAACCATATTTTCCTGCGCTTTATGCGCGATAGTGGCGCGGGGGATGTGAGTCTGTTNNGCGGTGGGGATGGGCGGGTGCGGATTATTCCCATTCGGATGCGCGGCTATTCGCTGTTTTCGCCCGCACCAATCAATGCGCTTACAATTTCGGCTTTCAATCATATTCGTGGAGAAGAGAACGCTGATAAGGCTCCGGACTGGCTGGGGACAGGACTTTGCTACGCCGCGCTGGCGGGCGGGCATCCGCAATCACTGAATTTGATTCAGGACACCGAGAGCCAGAAGATTCCGGCGGCCGTCCCCGCGATGGTGCAGATTCCGGTTCGCGGCGGAGCCATCATTGAGTTCACGGATGCCGCGGCCGCTCCCAAGCTGATGCAGTGGACCATGACTTTCGATCCGAAGGGGAGATTGCTGAAGGCTACGCATATGCCGGTAGGTCTGCTCACGATCACCGGCCTGCCGCCGACGTTGGGTGATGTCAGAGCCGCACCACTGCCCTCGACTGTAAAAGACATCGACCTCGCAGGCAACGCGGTCCAGTAGAAGTGCACCGCCCAATGTTCACTGTCACTCACCAAGCATGATTCGCTGGATGGCAGAAGCGCGGCCGGAGAGCGGGTCGCATGTGACGAGCGCGGCGCACATTTTCGGGTTGCCTTTGGCAGCTTCAAACTTGCTGGGCATGCTGGTGAGAAACTTGTGCAGCACCATGTCCTTCTCAACGCCGATAACGCTATCGTAGGGGCCGCTCATGCCCA
>PLKU01000307.1 GCA_003140705.1 Acidobacteriaceae bacterium | reverse complement strand
CGTCAAGTAAATACCCCTATTGCGTTATATTGTCGCTGTCATCTGTCTCGGTATCGCCGCCAGCAGCACCGCCCAGTCGGTGACACTCCCAGACCCACCACAAGCGTTGGCCAACCTCTTTGTCATCAGCGCCCAAGTGTCGAATGCTTGGGAATACTCCTCCACGGCGGATCTAGCTAAAGTGTCCGAATTTTTGCTCCCTCTGGACCAGCAGACAAGCCCGCCTGTCGAGGACCCCAGCCACGGCAATGCTCCCCCAAAGCCCCATTCCAGCGGCCCTGTCGACGCTAACGGCATTCCCATCCCCCTCGATCGTCGAGAGCCGCAGCGCATCCTTGGCTTCATGCCCANNACTATTCCTCCTTCATCTTTCTTGGTATCACCTCTCTGACCGCCGAAGGCACGAACACACACCCGGCCCTCGGCAAGGGCATCGGCGGCTTTTACGCCTACAATTGGCGCGGATTCCTCGACAAGACCGACAACACGTATTTGTCCGCGTGGCTATTTGCCAGCGCCCTCCACGAGGACACCCGTTACTACGAACTCGGCAACAGCCACAGTATTGCTGTCCGCTCCCTTTACGTGATCAGCCGGCAAGCCGTCACCCGCACCTATGGTGGTAGGGAAACGCCAAACATCGCCGGAATCGGTGGCAAGGTGCTCACCCAGGTGGTTTCGCGGTACTACTACCCGCCCAGCGCGACCACATTTCCGGTCTTGGCAAGCAAGTTCGGCTACTCCGTAATGCGCGACATAGCATTTTCTGCTGTACGGGAGTTCTATCCCGATATTGCCGCACACTTCATTCGCAAACACCGCGAGAAAATGGCCAGACTCGCCGCGCAAGATGCTGCTTCCGCTCCCTAGAATCGTGGCAGGCTTCAGTTTCCCGGCATTTTCGGAGCTAGTCCACTTGAAATGAGAATTCTCCGCTAGCGCCAGAGCCGTTTACACATCAGCTGGTGGAATGCCAAGTGTCTGTTGAAAAAGTCGACTAGATTTGCGATGGAGGAGTTGGAAGCAGGCTTATCAGGAGTCTTCTTGCAGATCTCTTTATCTTAATGGCTGCAGTGGCGGCCTGCTTGGGTGAATGGTTGTAAATGTCCTAGAATCTGCGAAATGCCGCGGACAGTGGCCGATCTTAGGTGAGGACATCGAAAAAAGAAAGTTCAGGACATCAGCAACTAAATGATTAGTTTAACGTCTGATAGTGCAGGGAGGATCTACGATCCGGTTCTTGGGACCGAACATTTCAATGCCCCCAAAGAGATCCATTACGCTGACCCAAGCTGAGCTCCGGCTCATGAAAGTCCTATGGGACCGGGGAGAGTCGACAGTTGCCGACATGGTGACCGCAACGTCAGGCGAGACAGAACTGGCGTATACATCCGTTCTTACGACAATTCGGATTCTCGAGACGAAGGGCTACGTCAGCCACCTACAGGAGGGCAGAGCATTTCTCTACGGTGCCTGCATCGGTGAGCTTGAGGCGAGCCGATCAGAAGTTCGTCACGTGTTGCAACGGTTCTTCGGCAACTCCAGGGAGCGGCTACTACTCTCGCTGCTGGGCGACGATGGGATCAGCCCCGAAGAATTGCGGCGTTTGAAAGAGGCGATTGCGAATTTGCCGGACGAAGCCCTATCCGAAACTACCGAGAGGTTCTAAATGAACCCACTCCTTCACACTATCTCACTTGTATCCGCGACAACGGCGGGAGCTCTATTCTCCGCGATTTGGGAAGGGGCCGTTTTAGCCGCGTGCGTGGCTCTCTGCATTCGATTGATTCCTCGCCTGAGCGCAGCCGCCCGTTCGGTTGTCTGGACGAACGTCTTCCTGCTGCTGGCCTTGCTACAGGTGCTGCCTTCTCTCGGGGAGCAAGGGGCCCCAGAGAACGGTATTTCTCATTCGCCCTTCCATCTGGACCCGGTCTGGAGTGTTGCGATCGCCAGCGTATGGGCGATGCTCTCCCTGTGGAGGGGCGTGCAACTGATCTTGAGCGCCATTCGAATTCGTGGATTGGCAAGACGGGCTACCCCAATCCACGTTGACTTAGCCTTGAAAACATTCCTCGATGGCAAAGCTGGAGATGGGCAGAGCGGCCGTTCGGCGGAGTTATGTTCCTCAGCCGAAGTCGAGCGTCCCAGTGTGTTTGGATTCTTCCGGCCACGCATTCTTTTGCCTCAGGGACTGGTAGAGAAGCTCTCTGCCCTGGAGTTGCGGCAGGTGGTGCTGCATGAGATGGAGCATTTGCGCCGCGCCGACGACTGGACCAATCTGGTGCAGAAGGTTGGCCTAGTGCTGTTCCCCTTGAACCCGGTTCTAATCTGGGTGGAACGCAAACTCTGCGCGGAACGGGAGCTTGCCTGCGATGATCGTGTCCTCTACTCCACCGGCGCCCGCAAGGCCTACGCCACTTGCCTGACCCGCTTGGCAGAATTTTCAATGCTTCGCCGCAGCTTTTCGCTGATGCTGGGCGCCTGGGAGCGGCAGTCGGAGTTGGTAAGCCGTGTGCACCGCATTCTGCGACGGCCTGATGAGTCGATGCACGGAAGGCAAGCGATAATTTTGACCGGCAGCCTGATCCTTAGCGTTCTGATCGGTGCGATTGTTCTGGCACGCAGCCCACAGCTTATAAGCTTCGCCCCAGCGGCACGAACAGAAGCGCTTGCGCGCTCCCTGCCGGCCATAAGCCCCAACAATATGTACCGACCGGAATTTGACGGATCTCCCAGGCTGGTCAAGACGGTGATGCCGCTGGGACAGCCCCAAACTCAAAATGCCACGAACCATCGCCGCATCACCGCCTCAAAACAAAGTGTGACGCGGAACCAGGTTCTCCGGAACCAACAGGCGTGGGTAGTGCTGACTGACTGGGAAGGTGCCGAGCCGCCTCCGCAACTGGTTATCGCCGTCTCCCAAGATCGGCGCTCTTCGTATGCTGCCGTTGCGATTGCGAACGGCTGGCTGATCGTTCAAATCTAACCGCAACTCCAACCCGGAAAGGAATGTCCATGTCCCCAGTAACTAATCAATTAGTAGCAGGAATCAAGAAGTTTTCCGCTCCCGCAGCGGTCGTGGGTGCATTCGCATTGGGCGCCGCAATCTTCGTCGGCCACGGCAGCGTTCACGCCGCGTCGGCGCTGGACGAAAACAGCGTCTCGGCGCTCACTTCGCTCGATCATGCCATGGAGGCGGTTGCCTCGCGAGTGACCCCGGCAGTGGTCAACGTCGCCGTTACCTCGCGGAGTTCCAGCGAGCATGACACTTCCGACGGCATGATGCAGGGGCTTCCACCCGGCCTGCAACAGTTCTTTGGGCCGATGCACCAGCCGCCCGCTCAGCCGCAAATTGAGCACGGTGTAGGAAGCGGCATCATCATCTCGCCTGACGGATACATTGTCACCAACGACCACGTGGTAGATGGCGCCACCAGTATCAAGGTCACGCTGAATGATCGGCGCATCCTGAACGCGAAGGTCATCGGTGTCGACAAGCTGACCGATCTTGCCGTGCTCAAGGTAAACGCATCGAGCCTTCCCTCGATTGCATGGGGAGACTCCACAAAACTTGAACCCGGACAAACCGTGTTGGCCTTCGGCAGTCCATTCGGCTACTTCCAGTTTTCAGTAACGCGCGGCATCGTCAGCGCAATCAATCGGCCCAACCCGTACTCCGATGATGCACGCAAGCCCGGGGGCTACATCCAGACCGACGCCGCCATCAACCCCGGCAATTCTGGCGGCCCGCTGGTGAATGCACATGGCGAGCTAGTCGGCATCAACACGTTTATCATTTCCAACAGCGGTTCGTTTGCCGGTGCAGGCTTCGCGATTCCTTCGCAGATCGTGCGTGCCACAGCCGAACAGCTGATCAAGAATGGTAAGGTCGAACACGGCTACATCGGCATCGAGATGAACGATGTAACGCCCGACAATGCTCACTTCTTCAATCTGCAGGATGCTAACGGGGCAATTGTTGCCCAGGTCATGCCAGACTCTCCGGCAAGCCGCGGCGGCCTCAAAACTGGTGACGTGATCTCACAGCTCAACGGACAAAAGATATTGAATGGAAGCGCCCTTCAGGTTGCCGTAAGTGAAATGGCTCCTGGCACGAAGATTGCTCTGGGCGTGATCCGCGACGGCAGGCCGGAAGCATTGGAACTCACGGTGGGCCAGTTCCATGGCAATAGCGAAGAGGCGAGCAATGACAGCCCGGACGGCCCGCAAAGCGGCAAACTTGGTCTTGCGGTCAGCAACCTTACCCCCGAAACCCGGCAACAGTTCAACGTGCCAGACCAGGTTCACGGTGTGGTCGTCGAGAATGTCCGCCCTGCCAGCCCGGCTGACGACGCCGGTATCCAGCCTGGTGATATCATCCTCGAGGTCGACCGCAAGCCGGCCGACTCCGCAAGTCAATTTGCAACCGAGGTACACCAGGACAAGGACGGAAAGGATCTCTTGATGCTCGTCTGGTCGAAGGGCAATTCGAGCTATCGAACGATCCATCCCGATCAGAGCAACCAGAACGGCTAGAAGCTTCAAGATGAAGCCGTCGTGGATTGACACGGCGGCTTCCTTCGCCGCCCGCTGACAATGCTTCG
Source organism: Acidobacteriaceae bacterium (assembly GCA_003140705.1). Lineage (GTDB taxonomy): Bacteria > Acidobacteriota > Terriglobia > Terriglobales > Acidobacteriaceae > Telmatobacter. The sequence continues at coordinate 1,335 of PLKU01000307.1, read as the reverse complement.
CTACACCAACTCAATCGCACAGGTCACAGGCGCAAAGCCTTGCGAGTTCGGACCTCTCAATCGTTCAGAACCAAATCGAGCAACGATTTATGAACCCGGATACGGGCGTTCTATTCATTGAAACCGGGCTTGCGAAAGCGATCCATGAAGTAGTTGGCGGAAATGATCAGGTGGTACCGATCATTTCCACCATTTCTCTTCCGGCGCAAGCCAAATCACACCGGATCTGCCAAACCGCCATGCTTAATGTGGAACCTGCTTATGATGCTCCCAGTCGACGAATTCCAGGGCAACGGGTCTCTTGCAGAATGGCTCGACACTTCGGGTATAGGAAGGAGAGGGGCTGAGGTATTGATGGAACTGTGAATCTGTTTCGAGGCTTACGACCGTTCGAACGCGCAGCCGCCCTGCGATACCTGCTGGCCGGGGTCGTGCTGGCGACGATGGATATTCCGCAGGTGCTGGGATATAGCAAGATCGCCGGAATGCCGGTGGTAACGGGGCTCTATTCACTCATTCTTCCGCTGGCGGCATTTGCAGCTTTCGGCTCATCGCGATATCTGGTGGTGGCGGCCGACTCGGCTACGGCGGCGATCTTTGCGGCTGGATTGTCGGGCATGGCGACGCCGGCGGTAAGAAGCGTGATGGTGGCTTCTTTCCCGGCTGCAGAAACCACTGTGACCTCTGCGCGGCCCTTCTGAAGATAAAAGACCGAGTCCGCGGAATCTCCCTGCGAAAAGAAGGCACCCTTCGGCGCCAATCTGATGATTCTTCGCTCCAGGCCAACGCTCGCAAGGAAGGCGGCGGGGTCAAATCGCGGCTTTTCAAGTTCAACCATCGAAGAGCTCACTTACGGTTGCGGCCATTACATGATGGCCGCGGGAGTAGCGCGCAGAAGAATTGCCATCAGTCTAACAAAGCTGCTGCTAAAAGTAATCAATCAGCTGCTCCAGGCAAGGCCCAGGGATGCCGGATCGTCTCCATTCGCCTAAAGCATCCGTCGCAACCTGCACGATTCCACATTTCGATCCGACTTCACATGGGTTTACTTGGGCGGCGGGTAATCTGTTCAACTTTGCCCATCTTTTCAGAGGGGTGTCAAGTATTTTCGGATCGTATGACCACAAATTGAGTACGATGAATCCCGTCGGGAATCTCNNCTCACTACAGAAATAATCGCCATCAGATTCTCATTGCGATAAATGTTTCACGCTCAAGGCGAGGCGTAGCGTCTAAGGGAAGAACGGAACCGGTACTTCCTCCACAAAGACGCGTGATCAGAGCGAAACCAGAGTAGGTGCGCCCTCTTGAGTCTTGTGCAAGGTCGCCGCTCCT
>PLKU01000243.1:11383-13967 GCA_003140705.1 Acidobacteriaceae bacterium | reverse complement strand
CGATGTGTAAACCAGCAGGGCCTGCGGATGGCGCACCTCGATCATGTTGGCCATGCTCTTGAAAAACAGACTCTCCGCCAGGGAATACTTCTTCTCGTACTTCGCCACCAGCGCCGGATCGGCATCCACAATGCCAACCAGCTCCACCTCGCGGTGCTTCTGCAGCGCTCCAAGAAAGCCTTCCACGTGCCCGTGTTCAAGCCCCACAATGGCAACTCGCNNACAACGCAACCGCCAGCAGGCTCCAGGGTACATGTGATCGGTAAGTCGAACGCTGCATGATCTTTCAGCCCTCTCTCGTCCGGAATTCTACGCCTCGTGCAGCATCCACGCCTCGGTCTTCAGAGACTCTTCTGCAAATCCACGATCGGCGCATTTTTTGTCCTGCAGCCGATAAACAACAAAGGGGAGCAGGGGGCTCAATTCCAGGGACTGAAATGAGTCCGGATGTCAGTGGTCTCGAGCTGACCAGCCCGTGGTCATGTAACCCCAAAGTCTCTTATTTTCGTCTATGCACGGTGGAGATTCCGGTGGAAGCTCGTTTTCGCTGCCCTTGCTGCGGATATAAAACGCTGGAAACAGCGGGAGCGCTTGCTCTGTGCCCGGTTTGCTGGTGGGAGGACGATGGCCAGGAGGACGACGACGCCACGGATGTCCGCTTGACCGTTAATGGAGCCCTCAGCCTCAGCGAAGCCCGTACCCACTATGCCCAATGCGGCGCCGCCCACCCCCGGTTCCTGCCCTACGTCCGCAAACCCTGGGCCTCAGAGCAGTAACGTGACTCACCAGTAACGTGCCTTTTGCGGTGCATTTCCGCCCCGTATTCACCCTACCCGGTTTGACCCTGCCAGCAAACCCTCATACCATGAGAAGAGGCATTCCCCCAGCTGGACTGCGCTGGTGAGGCTTCAGATATTTTCCACGGTGGATCCTATTGGCCCAAGTGGTATCTGCGGCCTGATTCTGTGTTCCGCAGTCAGGATTGCAAGTTTGATCGGCTCGCTGCGGCGGGCCTGGAAGGCACCCAACTTTGAGTTCCACCGACACCCTCGAAAGCAACCCCCAGCCTGATGCGAGTGAGACTGCAAACGAAAGCAGCCTTGAGCTTGGGCATGAAGGTCACGATCATGACTACGACGGCCACGATCACACCGGCCACAGCCACGGTCCGGTCCTTAATCCGGACTGCACACGCGAACTGGTGCTCGACATTGCCGCCGATGAGGTTTCCAAGGCGTATAGCACCGTGGTTCGCAATTATCGAAAATATGCGAAGATTCCGGGATTCCGCGCCGGAAAGGTTCCCGAATCGGTCATCAAGCGTCGCTTTGCCACCGAAATTCGCAAGGACGTCATCGACGGCCTCTTGCCCGAGCGCTTCAACAAGACTGTGCTCGATATGGGCGTCAAGCCCGTTGGCCAGCCCCAGGTGACTGAGCTGACTGTCGAAGACGGACAGCCCCTGCACGTGAAGGCAGTCTTCGAATACGTTCCCGAATTCTCCATCGAGGGTTACCAAGGTGTGACGGTGGACAAGCCGACCGTGAAGATCGCTGAAGAAGAGTTCCAGCACGAGATCGGCCACTTGCGCGAATCGCGCGCCACCATTGAGCCCGTTGAGGAAGACCGGGCCCTGGTGGATGGCGATTGGGCGCAGATCACCTATAAGGGTGAGATTGCAGACAACGCCGGCGCCGAGCCTGTTGCCGGTGAAGACACGCTGGTCGAGATTGGCGGAAAAGACACAGTGGAGGCTTTCTCCACCGCACTGCGTGGTGCCAAACCTGGCCAGGAACTCAAGGCTGAGGTCATTTATCCCGCTGATTACGCTGAGTCGAAGCTGGCCGGGAAAACAGTAGCCTATGAAGTTGAAGTAAAGGCCATCAAAAAGCGCACGCTGCCCGACCTGGACGACGATTTCGCCAAGGAAATCGGGGCTTACGAGAGCTATGCCGACCTTGAAGCCCGCGTCCGCGAGCACCTGGCTAACCGCAAGCGCCGCAGCGTTGAAGGCGAAACCAAAGACCGGCTTTTCGCCGCTCTCACTGAGCGCTATCCTTTCGCCATTCCAGAGTCTCTGGTGCAGGAGCAGATTGACGCGCGTCTTGAACGCGGCCTCCGTGCCTTGGCGGCCCAGGGCATGGATACCGAGCAGATGCGCAAGCTGGACTTTGCCCGCCTCCGTGCCGCGCAACGCGACGGCGCCGCCGCCGAGGTAAAGACCTCCATCTTGTTGGATCGTATTGCCAACGAAGAAGGCATCACCGTCAGCGACGAGGGCATGGACCACGAATTGCAAATGGCAGCTCTTCAGTCCCGCGAACCATTCGATACCCTGAAGGCGCGATTGACGCAGGACGGCGGACTGGCTAGAATCCGTGAACAATTGCGGCGAGAGAAAACCGCGACTGTGATGTACGAACGGCTCCCTAACCGGTAGGCCGTCGGTCGGAACCAAGGGGCGTGCGTCTGGCGAACTGCAATGACCGCACGGTCACAATTTAACGGGGAGCAAGCGGCCCCCAACGGAAGTACGGGAAGAATATTCAATGGCATTGGTTCCCATGGTGGTTGAGCAGACGAG
>PLKU01000243.1:0-11302 GCA_003140705.1 Acidobacteriaceae bacterium | reverse complement strand
CCATGCAGTTCATCAAGAACAATGTGGTCACTTATTGCATCGGCCAGGCGGCCAGCATGGGCGCGTTCCTGCTGCTTGCCGGCACCAAGGGCAAGCGCTTCGCCCTGCCCAATTCACGAATCCTCATCCATCAGCCTTCCATGGGTGGGTTGAGCGGACAGGCCACCGATATCGACATCCACGCGCGCGAGATTCTGCGCATTCGCGAGATCACCAACAACCTCATGGCAAAGCACACGGGTCAGCCGCTTGATCGCATTGAGCGCGACGTCGAGCGCGACTTCATCATGAACTCACAGCAGGCTAAGGAATACGGCATCGTTGACGAAATCATTGACCGGCCTCCTACTACTATCAAGTAATGGGCACACACCGCTGTTAGCGGAACTTAACGGAAAGAGTCGTCCAGAGGGAATTGTCCGATGAAAACGCGCACGGGACCTGAAGAAGCACTGCGCTGCTCGTTCTGCCACAAGTCGCAGGACGCTGTGGCCAAGCTCATCTCGTCGCCCAGCGACTACCCTCGCGCTTATATCTGCGATGAGTGCGTCGCCGTCTGCAACTCCATCCTCGAAGACGACCGTGGAGGAGATGCGACGCCCGCCACCACGGCAGGGCACCTACCCAAGCCGCAGGAAGTCAAAAGCTTCCTCGACGATTTCGTCATTGGCCAGGACCAGACCAAAAAGAAACTAGCCGTTGCGGTGTACAACCACTACAAGCGCATCCAGATGAACCGCATGCGCAACAATGAAGTGGAGCTTGCCAAGAGCAACATCCTGCTCATCGGCCCCACAGGCTCGGGCAAGACCTTGCTGGCGCACACGCTGGCCAAGATGCTCGATGTTCCCTTCGCCATTGTGGACGCCACCACTCTCACCGAAGCCGGCTACGTGGGCGAGGATGTAGAGAACATCATCCTCAAGCTGTTGCAGGCTGCTGACGGCGATGTGACCCGTGCCCAGCAGGGCATCATTTACATCGACGAGATCGATAAGATCGGCCGCAAGGACGAGANNATCCGCACCAGGAATTTACCGCTGTTGACACCACCAACATTCTTTTCATTTGCGGTGGAGCGTTTGTCGGCCTGGAGCGCGTTGTAGGCCGCCGCGTCGGCAAAAAGGCGCTGGGTTTCAAAGCCACAGATACCGAAGCCGAGTCAGCGGCTCGTTCACATCGCGATACCGAGTTGCTGCGCAAAACTGAACCGCAGGACCTCATCAAGTACGGACTCATTCCTGAGTTCGTTGGCCGTCTGCCTGTCATGGGAGTTCTCGACGAGTTGGATGAAGCTGCGCTGATTGAGATCCTCACCAAGCCGCGCAACGCGATCCTCAAGCAGTATCAGCGCCTCTTGGAATATGAAAACGTCCGCCTGCACTTTACACCAGAAGCCTGCTGCGCGGTTGCCCGTGAAGCTTTGGCGCGCAAGGTGGGTGCCCGTGGGTTGCGCATGATTCTTGAGGAACTGATGCTCGACCTCATGTATCACCTCCCCAACAACAAGCGGGTCCGTGATCTGGAAATCACCAGCGATATGGTCGAGCGTCGCGACCTGTCTCTGTGTCTGCTTGAGAAGGCTGGCTAATTCAGCCCTTTTCAGTCCTCCGCATCTCAACTGCCCCCTGTGCAAACACCATGCGCAGGGGGCGGTCGGCGTTCTACAGCGGCAAACCGCAACCCAGTCGTCTCCGCTCCGAAGATTAGAGTGATGCCCCGTGCCCCGGCTTCACATTCTCAGCTTCAACCCTCCGCATCTCAGTACCTATCTCTGCTAACGTATTGTCATCATTCCAACTGGTGAAAGAGAGTTAGGAAAATGTCTACAGGGTCGCGGGCGTCTGCATTGCAATCTTCAACCCAACCAATTCGCGTCGGTGTTGTCGGCTTGGGAAGAATGGGGAAGATCCATGCACTGCACATTCATGAACTTGAGCATGAGTCTGACCTATGCAGGCTGACATGCATTTCCGCCACTGACCAAAAATCCGCAGACGCTTTTCATTCGCTCAGCGGTACTTCAACGCCCTTTTTCGATGACATCGAGTCGCTTGCCCAGTCGGGTCTCTGCGACGTCGCGATCATTGCCACCAATACTCCGCTGCATCGCGAGCACGCGCTGATGATGATTCGGGTAGGGCATCGCGTTTTTCTCGAGAAGCCGCTCACCGGGACCTTGGATGGCGATCGAGAATTCGCGGCCCTGCTTGATGGTGAGCATCCGCAGTCTTTGATGCTCGGTTTCCAACGCCGTTTTGATGCGCCTCTCCTTTATGCCAAGCAACTCATCGATCAGGGCGCCATTGGCCGCATCTTCAAGATTTACTCTGCCCTCGAAGACTCAAGCCCTGCGCCAGATGGATTCTTCAGCCCCGGAATTCTCCCGGATATGGCAGTGCACAATGTGGACGAAATCGTGTGGCTCACCGGCCGCAAGCCTCAGTCCGCGCTCGCCATTGGCTCACGCATCTTCAATCACCGCCATACCACCTGCCAGGAGGACTTTGACGACGCTTTGATGCTGCTTGATTTCGGAGATGAACTGATCGGCCAGCTTCAAGTCACTCGTAATCATGTCTCCGGCTATCGTGGTGAAACATTGATCTTTGGTGAGAAGGGCCAGATTCACATCGGGCGATTCAACCAAAAGCTCCTGGAAGTCATCGTAGAAGCCTACGGAACTCGGGAGTCCAAGCAACCCATCGCCTGCAAGACCTTTTCCATGCGCCGATATGAGCAGCCGCTGCCGGAGTTCATTGACCGTTTTGGCGAGGCCTATAAGGAAGAGCTCAAAACCTTCCTCGAGTGTTGCCGACGGGCACTGCCGTTTCCCATCACGCATCGCGATGGCCTTCTGGCGCAGGAGATTGTAGCCGGAGCCATGCGCGGCTCCATCAAGAAGGAAGACATGGCCACCATTGACTATCTTGAACTCCGTGGATGAGCTAGTCTTATCCAGACAATAACCGTCCGGCGCACTGGTCAGGCTGCCGGCGCTGCAGAATCCGGGCCGTGGAGTGCGTAGGCAATGATTGACGAAGGTGATGGGAAAGTTACAAAAGTCGCTCGCCCCGGCTCAAAGCGCGCCCTACACCAGCCTTCCATCAAAGACATTGCCAGGCTCGCTCAGGTATCCCATCCCACTGTGTCCCGCGCTCTCCAGTTCAGCCCCCTGGTGAATGCCAAGACCGCCGAAAGAATCCGCAAAATTGCAGAGGATTCGGGATATCGAGCCAGCGCCATCGCCCGCGGGCTGGTTACCAGGCAGACGCGGACGATTGGGCTCGTTGTGACAACAGTCGCCGATCCCTTCACCAGCGAGGTGGTCAGCGGCATTGAGCAAACCGCCAACGACCATGGCTACAGCGTATTCCTGGCCGACTCCAATGCAGATCCGGAACGCGAAAAGCGAGTTGTGCAGTATTTCGCCGAGCGCAGGGTGGACGGCATCATCGTCACTTCTTCACGCGTGGGGGCACTCTATCTGCCTATGCTGTCGCAAATGCGCGTCCCCATCATCCTCGTGAATGATCAGTACCCGGGTGCATTTGTCCATTCCGTAATGATTCGCAATCTTGAAGGCGCTCAGGCCGTGGCAGCACATGTGGCCGGCCTGGGCCATCGACGCATCGCGTACCTGGGCGACCAGTTTGGCTATCAATCGGATGTGGAGCGGTTCGCCGGTTACCGTGCGGCCCTTGACGCCGCTGGCATCCCGTTTCTCCCAGAGTTAGTGGTGCATGGCGACGGCAAACCGGAAGCTGCCATGCGCGCGATGGATACTCTGCTGGCACTGCATCGGCCGCCAACCGCCGTCTGCTGCTACAACGACATGTCCGCGCTGGGGGCCATGCGTTCCATTCGCATGCACGGGCTGCGCGTCCCTGAAGACATCTCCGTGACTGGCTTCGACGATCTGTTTATTGCGTCCTACACTCAACCTCCGCTGACCACTGTTCGCCAGCCGATGAGGCGCATGGGGCAACTCGCGATGGACCATCTTCTGCTCCTCATCTCAGGGGAAGAGTCAGAAGTAAAGATCAGGATTGATTCTGAGTTGATTGTCAGAGAATCGACAGCCCGTGTAAAACCGCGTGAGCCCCAGCAATCCAAAGGCAAGATCTTGCACTAAACGTCATGATTTGGGTATGCTGGCCTTCCCTTGGTGCAGGTTGTCGCGCGATTCAACCTGAACGCGTTCATCAGCGTCTTTAAGGTGGATCGCGGTATCTGGCTGCCGTTCAGTTGCCTTGCCCCATTTCGTAAGGGAATGGTATGATTCCGGCGCACACGTGTGCATTCGATGGAGGTTGTATGGCTGAAGTCAATTCGACGGTCGAATACAAGAGCCCGCTTTTCCAAATGACGCAGACTACGCCCACCTGTCTGTGGAACGATTCGGCCTCCATCCAAGAGCTTTCGTATTCCATCGAACATGGCGCCGTCGGAGCCACCTGCAATCCGTCCATCGTGGTCTCCGTTCTCAAGAGCGAAATGCCCACCTGGAGCGGCCGCATCAAAGCCTTGGCTGCAGCCTACCCACAAGCTACGGAAGATGAAATTGCCTGGAAGATTGTCGAAGAAATGTCGGCCAATGCGGCAAAGCTGCTCAAGCCGATCTTCGATCAGCAGAATGGGCGCAACGGCCGCCTTTCCATCCAGACTGATCCGCGCCTCTATCGCAACTCCGAAGCCATCCTTGCCCAGGCGATCCGCTTCAATAAACTCGCCCCCAACATGATCGTCAAGATTCCAGCCACATCTGCGGGCATTGTCGCCATTGAAGAAGCTACCCGCCTTGGCATCAGCATCAACGCCACGGTCAGCTTCACACTGCCCCAGGCCATCACAGTGGCAGAAGCTGTGGAGCGCGGACTGAGCAGCAGGGAAGCAGAAGGGCTGGACATTTCCACCATGGGGCCGGTCTGCACCATCATGGTCGGTCGCCTCGATGATTGGCTCAAGGTCGTCATGGAGAAGGAGAAGCTTTCCGTCGATCCCGGATATCTTGAGTGGGCAGGGATCGCAGTCTTCAAGAAAGCCTATGCACTTTATCGTGAACGGGGATACCGGCTGCGCCTTCTTTCCGCCGCGTTCCGCAATCACATGCATTGGAGCGAGTTTATTGGCGGCGACGTAGTCATCTCCCCGCCGTGCGCCTGGCAGCGCCGCTATAACGCCAGTGAGATTGAGGTGATTCCTCGGATGCAAAACCCCGTTGATCCAAAGATTGTAGACACTCTCCTGCACAAGTTTCCCGATTTCCAGCGTGCCTACACCGAACGCGGTTTATCACATCAGGAGTTTGACACCTTCGGCTCCACCAGAAGGACCTTGCGAGCTTTTATCGCAGCCTGCGGCGAAATGGATGAGATTGTGAGGAATATCATTCTCCCCAACCCCGACACCGAATGATCAGGGACTTCCCAACTTTTTCACCGGAATCGATTCGCATCAATATTGCATCCGCCGGAAGCGGCGGCTCCGCGGTTCATCTGGGCAGGTTGTGATCGACTCTCAGGTGTTGGAGCGGGAGACCGGGATCGAACCGGCGACATTCAGCTTGGGAAGCTGACGTTCTGCCACTGAACTACTCCCGCCCTAATCAATCAATAACTTGCAATAGACTATGTAGTCCACTGTTCAAGCGACGATCCATATGAATTGCGCGGCCACACGGCAATCCAGCCACCGTCAAGCCGTTCTGCTCGCAACCCATTGCAAGCCTTACAGGCACGATAGACAACTCGCGCGCCACAATGCCCAACCACAAAAGTATATCAAGATTGCGGCAAGATGGCGTTCCGTATCGCTTTTCAGGCAGAACAGCCTTCTCATCCGGTCTGTTATCTCTCGTCTGTGACCTTGTACGATGGTGGCCTGTCCGCGTCGCCAGTTGCCCAACTCCGATTCGGCGTGGTCCCCATCACAAACTGCAGCCGGTTGATCTGCGCATTCAGTCTGTCTAGCGGAAGCCATGCAGAGTTCAGCGCATCTCCATTCAACCGTGCCGACTGCACATAGATCCCCTCGCCACTTCTGTCGATCTCCAGTCGTTTCCCTCCCCCGATCTCCAGGACAACATGCTTGAAGAGCGGGCTACCCAGCGCCACCGCACCTACTCCCGGAATCACGGGATACAGTCCCAGCGCGCTCCAAACATATACCCCAGAGGTAGCTCCAAGGTCGTCGTTTCCGGGCACCCCCGCAGGCCCGGTGTGAAACGCCTCTCGCCGAGTCTTTTCGACGACCTCTGCCACCTTCCATGGCTGGCTCGTCCATAGGTAGACGTAGGGCGTACAAAAATCGGGCTCATTTCCCACCGTAAACCCCGGTACGCCCCACCCTGTGGTTGTGCTGAAAAACTTCTCGAGCCTTGGCAGTTCTTGCTCGTCTCCACCCATCGCAGCCATCACGCCTGCATAATCAAAGGGAATCATCAACGAATACTGAAGCGAAGATCCCTCCTCAAAACCGAATTGATTCGCCACATCCCAGCTATGATGTCGCGGCATCAAGTGCTCTGGGTCCCACCCCTTCACAAAGCTTCCATCGGCCAACCGCGGTCGGATCAACCGGCTTTCCGGATCAAAAATACTTCGCCAGCTCCCGGAGTGCTTCAGCAACGTGGCGTCGTCGTCGTGATCGCCAAGCGTATCTGCGAGCCTTGACGTCGCAAAATCTGCGCTCGCATATTCCAGGCCGATCGACGCAGCTGATTCCCGCATGCCATCTGTGCCCACGGCTATGTAGCCGTTCTTTAAATACTCGTCCAGATACGGTCTCTCCGATCCTCCATGTGGCCCTGTCCCGGATTTCGTGGCGGAGTGCACCATGAATTTCAACGCGCCGGCTACATCAAAAGAGCGCGCCCCAAATGCATAGCCTGAAGCAATCACGTTGGCAGGCGAATCCCCGCCCATGATGTAGCTCACGTCGTTTGCCACCGGCCACCTTGGCAGCCAACCGCTTTGCTCCGCATCGCGGACCAGCGATTGCAGCTTTTGACTCGTCTGCTCTGGATCGAGCCATGCCTGCAGTTGAATGGTGTTCCGGTAGATATCCCAATCAGAGAAGTTAGCGTACTGTTCCTCGCCAGTACGAAGCCGACGTACCTTGCCGTCAAACCCGATGTAATCGCCATTTACATCGCTGAAGACGTTCGGTGAAAGAAACATATGGTAAAGCGCGGTGTAATAAATACGCAGATCGTCTGGGCTACCGCCATCCACCTGTGCGCGTCCCAAAGCCGCCACCCACCGGTCCCGCGCTTGTTTGCGCACAGCATCAAAGTCCCATCCGCTTATCTCCGCGCGCAGATTCGCTTCAGCGTTCTCCACGCTCACAAAGGAAATCCCAGCCTTCAAGACGATCGGCTCACTGCTCGCCGGGAACGTCACGTATACGCCAGCACGATGCCCCTTCGCAGAGCTTGCACCCGGTTGCACAACATCTGTCCAGGCTCCGTGCGTTTGAGCCTTCCCCTGAAATGACATCACAAAGTAAAGCGTGTAGTTGTCCAACGTGCCGCAGAACCCACCGCTCTCCACTTTGCCTACGATGGTGCCGTTCGCGCGCACCTGGACCTCGGTCTCATCGTGCGCGCGCCCTGAGTCCTTTACGTTTGCGCTGTCGCTGGCCTTGATAAGAACCGTGTGCAATTGGCCCTCAGGAAATGTGATTCGAGCTATGCCAGAGCGTTCGCTTGCTGCAAGTTCCGTTTTGATTCCATCCGCAGTGACAACGCTGTAATAGCCGGGACTTGCAACTTCCTTGTCATGCGAAAAGCCGCTTACGATTTCAGCCGGAATCTTACCCGAATCCTCAACGGGTCCCACCAGCCCCAGCACCGGCACATCGGCATAAATCGAGCATCCCGCTCCGCTCACGTGTGTGAGGCTGAACCCGCGCAACGTCTGATCTTTATATCGATACCACCCATCCGCCGTGGTGTCTGGAGACCACTGGACCATGCCGAACGGAACGGTCGCGCCGGGAAATGTATTGCCTCCCTCGCTGCTACCAGACAGCGGATCGACAAACGAGTAAGCTCTTTCAGCACCGCTCCCAGTTTGCGAATGCAAGAACGACGATAAAACCATCACCACCAGCCAAACAAACACCGTTCTGCACAAATTCCAGCGCATCCGATCCACCCTCTTTCCAGTTCAGACAAACCCTTCGCGGGGCACCGGCGCAATCATAGATGAATCGCCCGGGACTATGGGAGATTTGAGAGTCATTGAAGCTGGCTCCGTCTTAGAGGCTTGCAGCTGATTCCGCGGCCTTGAACAACCTCGAAGTGGTGATGAAACAGTGAAATAATCTGCGCCAGGCATGAGTGCTTTCCCGGCCCGTCGCAGGCAGAGGGAACCGTTTGTCACTGTCTTAAGCAGCAGGCTCTTTCGGTCACAAATCTGGTTCGAGCAACCGGGGTCCTGGACCCTGTGCCGATAACTCATCCCATGGATTGCGAAGAGGACAGATCCCCAGCGACAAGCAACCACATCCGATGCAGCCATCCAACTGATCGCGGAGCCGCGTCAATCGGCTGATCCGATCATCCAGATCAGCTTTCCACCTTGATGACAACTTCTTCCAGTCTTCTGCCGTTGGTGTTCGGCCGCCAGGTAGAGCCGTTAGAGCTTTGCGAATAGAAGCCAGAGGGATANNGCGTTGAGCCACCTTGATCACCGCAACTCGCCGAAGTACTTCACGAGCGTAGCGTCGCTGGTTTCCCTGATTGCGCCGCCTCTTGATCAGTCCCTTGGATTCGTAAAAGTGGAGGACAGAAACCGCCGCGCCACTGCGTTCAGCAACCTGACCTACTGAAAGTTCTAGGGCGATGCGGCCTGGAACAGGATCATTCATCAAGGTTTCTCTTGACCTCAAGGTTACTTGAGGTTATACGCATTTCGTACAGGCCGCCAAATGGACGGTCGTGGTGCCGCCCGGCGCCATGGAAAACCTCAGCGAGCTGTTTCTTGAAGTGGATTACCGGGGCGATGTAGCAAGGTTCTATGCGAATCACCACTTGTTGACCGATGATTTCTATTTCGGTGAGCCCTGGTTCATCGGGCTGAATCGTTTTCTCACTTCCAAAGACGCGAGCAGATTTGAACTGAGCATCCTTCCACTTCGTAAGGACGCGCCCGTCAATTTGGAGATTCCACGTCTCCCGGACTTCGCCGGCAATGGACAGGTCGATAAACTGAACGCGATTCGCCTTGTGCCGGAATACCAGCTCGTGATTGGTGGTTGCAGTCATTAGCCGGCGGCTCTCAGTGCGCGCCGATTCCGCTCTGCCGGCGAGGAAATTCGATGATCCAAGCGCTTCAAGCACGTTGATCAAAGATCGGAACCAATCAAACGCAATGCGTGCTCTTTTCAACTCGATCCTGCTTGCCGCACTCGCCTGCAGCACTTGTCCTGCCGGGGTCACGCAGACTTATGCCGTTGGAGCGGATGTTTCCTTTCTCGCCCAAAGCGAACGGAAGGGGGTGGTCTTCAAGGAAAATGGACAGCCAAAGGATGTGCTGGCAATTCTGCACGACCACCACTACAACTGGGTTCGTCTTCGGCTCTTTCACGACCCCGCCGCAAGTGTCGATCGTCTGCCGAACGATCTCGATTACACGTTGGCTCTGGCCCAGCGTGCCAAAAAGTTGGGCTTCCGATTCCTTCTCGATCTGCACTATTCAGACAGTTGGGCCGATCCCGGTAAGCAGCCGACCCCCCCCGCGTGGAGCAGCCTCAACCACAAGCAACTCACGCATCAGGTCTTTACATACACTCGCGACGTCATCGCCACTCTCCGCCGCGCGGGCGTACCGCCAGACATGGTCCAGGTGGGCAATGAGATCACCAATGGAATGCTTTGGCCCGACAGCAAGCTGCCCGGAAACTGGGACAACTTCGCTGACCTGGTAAAGGCTGGAATCCGGGGCGTAAAAGCGGGCAGCGGCCATGGTCCCATTCCGCGCATTATGATCCACATCGATCGCAGCGGCGACTATGCCGCCGCGGTCTCCTTCTTCGATGCAATCATTGCCCGGCATGTTCCTTTCGATGTAATAGCCCTCTCTTACTACCCCATGTGGCATGGAGACATAGCTAACCTGCGCGTCAACCTCAATCATCTTGCTCTGCGTTATAACCGGCCGATCATCGTTGTGGAAGCTGCCTACAATTGGGTGCCCGGCGAAATGGCTGGGAGGAAGGCAGACTTCCCTGAGAGCCCTGAGGGGCAAAGTGACTTCCTGGCCGCTGTTGACGCCGCAGTCCGCGCCATCCCCAATGGTCTCGGCCAAGGCCTATTCTGGTGGGAACCGGCGGCTCAGGGCGGTTTGCTCAAGCGCAGCTTTTTTGACCAGCAGGGAAACGTNNCTCCGTCTTCGACCACTCGCCTCCATAGTGCACACGATTCGCTGGGGAAGTGGAACAAATGCATGACGGAGCGAAGCAATGGAAGAGCGGGCGGCAATGAAATCGGCAACTAAATTCCGGGTCCTCGTGGTAGACGACCACCCCATCATGCGCATCGGGATTTCCGCCATTATTGAAGCTACGCCTGACATGACCGCGGCTGCCCAGGCCGGTAGTGGCGAAGAAGCGATCGAACTCTTTGAGAAGCATCTTCCCGACATCACTCTCATGNNGGCCTTGGCAGCCGGAGCCCGCAGCTACATCATCAAGGGAATGCCTCATGATGCGCTGGTCAGTGCATTGCATCGCGTGCAGGCTGGCGGGCGATTTCTTCCTCCTCCCGTTTCTCGCGCCCTCTCGTCACGCATTCCCAACTCTGAACTCAGCGCGCGCGAACTCGAAGTGCTCAAGCTGATTGCCGGCGGGAAGAGCAACAAGGAGATTGCAACCGAGCTCGGCATCATGGAGTCCACCGTCAAATGCCATGTCAGCGTCATCCTCTTGCGCCTCAACGTGAGTGACCGGGCGCAAGCAGTCGTCACTGCGCTGCAACGCGGACTCGTTCACCTGTAAGCGCTACCCCGCCAAAGTATTCGTTCGTGGTCCCCATTCCAATCTGTCCGGCACCTTGACCCCGCCAGGCGATCTGGTCGGCGATCGGTGCAAAACTCCAGGACAAGGCCGCCCCGCCAGTGGCAAACTTGTAGCGGAGGCATAGACGATGAGACCCGCAAAACTGTTGCTGCTCGCCGGCGATTTCGTTGAAGACTACGAAATCATGGTTCCCTTTCAGGCCCTGCAGATGGTCGGCCATAAGGTCGATGCGGTCTGCCCCGGCAAGAAGAAGGGCGAATTTGTCCGCACAGCTATTCAT
>PLKU01000313.1 GCA_003140705.1 Acidobacteriaceae bacterium | reverse complement strand
TGACCCAGGAAGTGTTTGTGAAAGTGTTCCGCGGGGTCGGCAAGTTTCATGGGGAGTCGTCGTTGCGGACGTGGATTTACCGGATCGCCCTGCACGAGGCCTCAAACCATCGCCGCTGGTGGGCGCGGCACAAGCAGCAGGAAGTGCCCATCGAGCAAGAGATGAGCGAAGGGGAATGCGGTTCATCCGCGCGGCTGATCGATATGTTGGTGGATCATGCCGAATCTCCATTCGAAGCGATGGTGCATTTGGAGAACCGCGAACGTGTCGAAGCGGCGTTGAAGCAGGTTCCGGAGCCGTTTCGTACCACTCTGATCTTGCGGGACATCGAGGGATTTGTTTACGAAGAAGTGGCGGAGATGCAAGGCGTGAATCTGGGGACGGTGAAGTCGAGGTTGGTCCGCGGCCGAGCTTGTTTGAAGCTGATCCTGACAGCACCGCCGGCAGGAGTCAACCAGCCGGCGCGCACTCGATATGTGGTAGGTCTGGGAGAGGAGGCGCGATGAGCGGATGCGATGCAGTACAGGCAAGGTTTACGGAGTATTTGGATGGCCGACTGAACGGACACGAGATGAAGCGCATCGCCGCCCACCTTGATGGTTGCCGGGAGTGTTCCAATGAGTGGGGATCCTTGCGGCAGGTGCAGTCGTCCCTTGCCGGATTGGGGCCCGTAGCGGAGCCCGCAGACCTGTTGTTGCGCATTCGCGTTGCTGTAAGCCAGGAGCGAGCGCGGAGCCGTCGCAGCCCATTCCACACCTGGAACCTGGCTTGGAAGAACACTTTAGGTCCGTTCCTATTGCAGGCCTCAGCCGGCTTTGCCAGCGCGGTGCTTCTTCTGGGTTCGGTCATTGTCCTGGTCGGCATGTTTGCGCATCCCGAGTCGGCGCAGGCCAGCAAGGACGAGCCGCTTGGAAATCCAACGGCGCCTCGACTGGTGAGTCTCTCGAGTGGTGCGGGCACCGATCAGATCGCCGGCCTTTCTGGCCCGGTTGTCATAGAGGCTTATATCAACGGTGCTGGTCANNGGTCAGATGTACGACTACCGCATCGTTTCCGGTCCCAATGATGAAGCGACTCGCTCGCAGATTGAAAACATGCTTCTGACCAGTCGATTTGAACCGGCTCGATTCTTTGGCCAGCCGGTGCGGGGTGTGGAAGTACTGTCATTCTCTGGCGTTTCAGTGCGCGGGTAGCCCATAAACGGCATCAGAAGAGCCCCCGTCCGGCTTAGGCCGGGCGGGGGGGGTTTCCATTTGTGCCAATGACCGCCGCGAGGCATCTGTTCTGTCAGCACCCACTCGAGGTTGAATTGCAACATGGGCGGGTCCCTGCCTCCCGTTTGACCCTGCCAGTACGTCTAACTAGACTTACATGCAGGGATCCCAATGACGATTCGCAGTCTTCGATCACTCGCCTTTCTTTCTCGTTCGGCTATTTGCCTCTTGGTAATGTCCCCTTTATTCCCCGTTCACGCACAACCACAAGAGAGCGGTTCAGGCAAGAATCAGGCTTCATCTTCTGCGGGATTCCAGCAAGAGAAGGCTCCTTCGATTGTGGATCCTGCGGGTCCGACAATCTCGCTGGTGAGCTCCGAACAGGTGTTCCTGATGGCAGCGGCGCTGAACGCATGCGGTTACGACGAAGGTCTTGATGAAAGCGCGCCGGTGCGCAAGCGAGTTCGCGATGAGATCAACCTTGCACTTGCGAAGAGCGAGGACGCTCGCGCAAAAAGGGACAAAGTCTGCCTTTACATTGCCCAGCACCGAATGACGGGCACGGAGCGGGACATCTCGCAGTACATCTCCCTCGCGTTATATTTGACACCTCCGCCTGAGCTGGAGACCTCGGCAGAACTGACAGAAATGCCGCCAGACTCGACGCAAGTAGTGGAGATTGTTCCCTTTCTCAAGGATTTCGTGGCAGCCGTGGATCTGCATGGAATCTGGCTCGCGGTGCACCCTATTTACGACCGGGAGGCTGATCAGCTGCACGATCCGCTTTCGAAGATGATTGTGGGCACAAATCTTTACCTGAAGCTGCCCGCCTCCACCTACGAAGGAAGGCGCTTTGTTGTGGTTATTGAGCCAATGCTCTCGCCGCACATCGTGAATGCACGTGTCTATGGCACCGACTACGTGGTGGTACTTTCACCGGTGAATGGTCAGATTCGCATGGGCGATGTACGCCACACATATTTGCATTACGTGATCGAGCCGCTGCTGTTTTCGCGTGCAACGGCCGTTGATCGGACGCAGCCGATTCTGAAAGTGATTCGGGATGCGCCGCTTGAATTCCGATACCGCTCTGACACGATTCCCTTGACGATCGAGTGCCTGATCAAGGCCATCGAGGCGCGGACCATGGATACGGGCGTTCCGGCATTCACGATCCCGGCGGGTGTGGACCGCTCGGAGTTGCCGCGTTACGAACATGAGCGGCAGATCTACCAGCAGAAGGTCGACGTGGTTCGATTGGCAGCCGTGCACCATGATATGACCCAGGGATTTGTGCTAACGCAGTACTTTTATGAACAGTTAATTCAGTTTGAAAAGGACCCCGCCAGCCTGCGCGATTCGATCGGCGAAATGGTTTACTCGATGGATGTGGACCAGCAGGTGCGTCGCGCCCGCCAAATCGAATTCGACAAGGATGCGGATGGAGACGTGCTGCAACAGAGCAAGCCGCACAAGTTGACTGGATTGGATTTGGCTGAGGCGCGGCTGGCGAGCGGAGATGTGGCAACGGCAAGTTCCATGGCCCGCCAGGTCCTCACGGTGCATGACGATACGCTTGAATCCGCTGCTGACAGCGCGCGCGCCAACTTCATCCTGGCCCGGGCGGCCATCCTGACAGGGCATCCCGAGGAAGCGATCGACGGATTCCAACGGACGCTGGCTACCACGAAGGAACCTCGCCTGCTGGCATGGTCGCACATTTATCTGGGTCGCATGCTGGATCTGGACTGCAAGCGCGATGAAGCCATTTCAGAGTATAAGGAAGCGCTTGCCGCGCGCGATGGTCAGCAGGATACGCGCTTGGCCGCGGACCGCGGCGTCAAGACCGCGTATGCGGTGCGGGGTCACAGCTGCGATGAGGATGTCGATGACGATTCCCCCGCTGCGCCAGCTGGCAAACCAGGAACCGGAACGACGGGCGACAATGGTACCCAGAAGCCGCAGTGAAAGATGAGTAAGTGTTCTCGGCCGCGAGCACGTTCCATCAGAACCCTTGGAGGGGCGTGAACTTTAGCCGATGAAACTCTCCCACTGCAATTTCAAAAGGATTTGAACCGATCGAGGTGAAGGTGGATGCAGTTCTAACCGAACTCGAAACGGCTCTCGGGCATGGATTTGCCAGGCCGGAGTTGCTGGTCCGAGCACTAACGCATAGTTCCCGTGCGAACGAGCGGGCTGCTTCTGAACGGGCAGTGCCCGACCAGCCGGTTGAGAGCGGGAACGAACAATCGACGGGCGCGGGAGATAATGAGCGCCTGGAGTTCCTGGGCGATGCGGTGTTGGGACTGGTGGTAGCAGAGGCTCTGTTTATTGCCCATCCAGAGTGGCAGGAAGGTGAGCTGACCCGAGTTCGCTCTCAACTCGTGAGCCGGCAGCACATGGCGGAAGTGGCTGTAGCGATTGGATTGGGCAGCCATCTGAGGTTGAGTCGCGGAGAAGATCGCGGCGGCCTAAGGAGCAAGAGCACTGTGCTTTCGAATAGCATGGAGGCAGTGATGGCGGCTCTCTTCCTTGACGGCGGTCTGAAACCGGTGAGGGAGTTTGCGCATCGATGGGTGATGGGCGAGGCGGCCGAGCATTTAGCCGAGGAGTTGCGTTCCGGGGCCGCGCTGGGAAACTACAAGTCTGCACTGCAGGAACACTTGCAGGCAGCCAGGGCAGGAGCGCCGGTCTACCGGCTCAAGAGTGAAAGCGGTCCGGACCACCGCAAGCGCTTTCAGGTTGAGGTTCGTCTCAAAGTGGGCGAAGGAGAGCCGGGAAAGCCTCTGGCCAGAGGCACGGGTAGCACGAAGAAGCAGGCCGAGCAGGATGCAGCACGAAAGGCGTTGGAGCGGTTCAGAGCGGCCCAGAGCAAAGCCGATACCCGGACCTCTGGCGCGGAGAAGGAGGAGCAAGCCGAGCCATGAGCACACCGGGATCAATCGGGCAAATGCCCGCTCCACCCCAGCCGCGACTTTCGCGGCTGCGGCTGCATTTGCCGACAGTGCCCGAGGCCTTCGCGTCGCTGTTGCAGACGGTGGTAGTGGCGCTATTTCTCCTGACTTTCGTTCTCCAGCCTTACTTGATCCCATCGGAAAGCATGGAACGGACCCTGCTGGTGGGAGACTTTCTGCTGGTGAACAAGCAGGTCTATGCTCCTTCAGACAGTCTTGGCCGCTGGTTGATGCCGTATCGCGATGTTGCACGCGGAGACATTGTTTTCTTTCACCATCCACAGCCCCCTTTTCTGGTCAAGCGGGTGGTTGGCATTCCAGGGGACAGGCTGCGCATCGAGGATGGGCGGGTCTTGGTGAACGGCCGGGTTCTTGATGAGCCCTACGCAGCGTTCGAGCCCGCGCCACCGAACCCTTTCCGCGACGACTTTCCCGCCAAGGTTTACACCGACCCGGCGGTCGATCCGCTTTGGTGGAAGCAGATGCAGGGATTGACCCGTGATGGAGAGCTAGTGGTCCCGGATGGACAATATTTTGTCCTTGGCGACAACCGGAATCACAGTAAGGACAGTCGTTTCTGGGGCTTCGTTTCTCGGGCGGATATTGTCGCTCGGCCACTAGTCATCTACTTCTCCCTGACCCGGCCTTCGACGACCGATGTCCAACAGGCCGCAGATGATAGACTCGGACACGATAGGGAACTCTCGGCCAAACTAACGGGTTTTGCGCGCTGGAAGCGAATCTTCCATGTGGTTCACTAGAGGCCAGGAAGCAGCCAGGACCCGGATTACCAACCGCTGTTAGTTTGACCGCTGACGGCCGACTACTCACCACTTAATAAGAGCGACAGGATGACGAAGAAAAAAACGCCGCCCACCCAAATGCCGTCTGAGGCCGTGACAGTTCCCGTTGAAGAAAAGGTGGAAGAGACGCCGTACGAGGCGGTGGCTAGCATCTGTTCGGTGCTTGTGGTAGGTCTGTTTATTCTCACGTTTCTGGGCCAGAATTTCGTGATTCCGTCCGGGTCGATGGAGAATACCCTGCTAGTTGGCGACCATTTGGTTGTGGACCGGATTACGCTGGCCCCACCCACCAAGTGGATGCCGCTGGTTCACTACCGGGAACCTCAGCGCAACGATATCGTGGTCTTTTATAAGCCGGTGTCTGATCCGGACCCGGTGACCGGAGCCCCCCAATACCTGTTCCTGGTGAAGCGGCTCATCGGCATTCCCGGCGATCATATTCATCTGCGCAACGGCGTCGTGATCATCAACGGCGTTGCCCAGGACCAGCCGCACGCCAAGCCTACAACGCCGGAGAATCATAACGATTTTCTCGACGAGTTTCCGTCCCTGCCCCCTGATCCAGAGCCGGGAAACCTGATTCCCGAGTCGTGGGCCGTCGACTTTCCACATTACATCGAAAATGGAGACCTTGTGGTGCCTCCGGGGCATTACTTCATGATGGGCGACAACCGGCACAACAGCGCCGATTCACGCTTTTGGGGTTTCGTGCCCAGGGAAAACATCGTAGGCAGGCCGCTGCTGAATTACTGGTCGTTCAGATCGACAGAAGAGCAATTGGAACAGACCGGAATCGCCAACAATCTGGCCTGGATGGGCCACGTGGCGCTGCACTTCATCTCAGACACGCGCTGGAATCGGACACTGCACCTGATCCGCTGAACTAAAGTGGTCAATGAGCCGTGATCAGTGATCTGCGCAAATCCTGATGACTGATCACAGGCCACTGACTTTTGACAACTGACGACCGATAAGACCATGACGGAAGAAGTGCAAGGCCGGCGACGAAAACTCGGCCCGCTGCGGCTGGCCCTGGCGACGCTGTTGGCCGTCCTCGCGGTGTTGTTTGTGCCTCCGCTGGTCAGCCTAAGCCGCTATAAGAGCAAAGTCACTCAGCTCATGTCCACGTCGCTGGGACGGCCGGTGCGGCTTTCCTCGGTGGAACTGCACCTGCTGCCAAGGCCGGCCTTGCTGCTTACCGACCTGACCGTCGAAGATGATCCGGCTTATGGCGCTGAACCGGTGCTGCACGCAAGCACGGTTACCGCCTCTTTCCGCATTCTCTCCCTTTGGCGAGGGAAGTTGGAGATCAGCCGCATAAGCGTAGATGACGCCAGCTTGAACCTGGTGCGCACCGATGTCGGTCGCTGGAACCTGGATACGCTTTTCCGAACGGCTGCCGCGCCCGCCGGGACCAACGCAAGCGGCGGTACGCAGCACGCGGCAGGCAGCGAGCCGGGAAGTAATCGGAGAGCAACGCCATTCCCGTATCTTGAGGCAACAAACTCCCGCATCAACTTCAAGAGCGGCTCGGAGAAGCTCCCGCTTTCGTTGGTCAATACCGATCTATCCTTTTGGCAGGAGGAGCCTGGCGACTGGCGCATACGCATGCGCGGCCAACCAGCCCGCACCGATGTAAGCCTTGATTTGGCTGACACCGGGGTGGTGCTGGTTGAAGCAAGCGTAAAACGTGCGGGCGAATTGAGGGAGATGCCGGTGCATCTCGATATGGAGTGGCGCGACGCGCAACTCGGCCAGCTTGCTCGGCTCATCATAGGCTACGACCCTGGTTGGCGCGGCGATCTGACCGCCGAACTGAACTTGGACGGCACAGCCGATGCGGCACAGATCAAGACACGATTGCGGGCCACGGGTGTGCATCGCGCCGAATTTGCTCCGGCGGCGCCACTTGATTTCGACGCAACTTGCGGTCTTCTCTATCATTTTTCCAGTAGGGCATTCGAGAATCTGGCTTGCGACTCTCCCCTCGGCGACGGCCGGATTCACGTTGCTGGAGACCTTTCTGGAGACAGCGGTCTGACCCACTTCTCCGTGGGGCTTGACCATATTCCCGTGGCAGCCGGCCTGGACGCGATGCGCACAGTGCGCAGCGGGTTCGGCCCGGGGCTGGAGGTAAAGGGCACCATCACCGGGAAAATTACCTACGCCGAACTCACTCCAGAACAGATTGCCGCAGTGAGTAAGCAGAATAAAGATGCAAGTAAAGCCAAGCGGGGCAAAGCAGGGTCTGACAAGGCACATCCGGCTCCGCCGGGACCGCTCACTGGGAGTCTAGTAATCGAAGGCTTTCAATTGAGTGGGGACGGGCTGGGTACACCTATCCAGACGCCAAGACTGGTACTTCAGCCGGTGGGAGCTCAACCATCGGGCCGAGATTTCTCGACCGCCGCGGCGCTCTACGGGAGCGTGGCGATTTCCGCCGGAGGAGCAAGCCCCCTGACGGTTACGCCCAGGTTGACTCTTTCCGGCTACCAGCTAGCATTGCGCGGCCAGGCAAGCGTTGTGCGAGCCAGGGAACTGGCGTACCTGGCGGGAATGGCAAACGCGTCGGCTTTGGACGCGCTGGCAGGAGACCCTGTGGTCATAGACCTGACTGCGGAGGGTCCGTGGCTGCCAGCGGAGACTACACCCTTCAGCAGTCCGCCGCCTGCCGTCGCACCAACCAGTTTGTCCAGTCAAGGGAAGGTGCCGATTGCCTCTCCGCCGCAAACAGGTGAACCTGCCGTGCCCGCGACGGACACTCTCACAGGTACAGTGACTCTGCACAACGCGAATTGGAAGGCCGATTACCTCGCCAGCCACGTGGAGATTTCAAACGCCACGCTTCATATTGACCCCGAAGAAGTGCGTTGGGATGACGTGGATTTCTCTTACGGTCCTGTGAAGGGAATGGTGAATTTGAGATTCCCTGCAGTTTGCAATCCACCGATCCTCTGCACTCCCAGGTTCGATATGCAGTTCGCGGGTCTGGATGCAGGCGTCGTTCAGGCTGCAATTCTGGGCGCGCATGAGCAAGGCACCTTGATATCAGAGCTGATTGCCAGGCTGAATCCATCCAAGCAGTCAAGCGCGTTGGCCTGGCCGGAGCTTGAGGGCACAGTGAAGGCGGATTCGCTCATCCTGGGGCCGGTCACGCTGCAAGGTGCTTCGGCAACTCTGCGCATCGTTTCCACAGGCGCTGAAATCACCGACCTTGAAGGAGGAGTGCTGGGCGGAAGCTGCCATGGGTCCGGCACATTTCGCACTGGAGACAGGCCCACTTACACGCTGGAAGGACAGTTCGAGAAGCTCAATCCTGTGGCCGTAGGAGAGTTACTTGGATTGCGATGGTCGGGAGGGGTGATGACGGCGGACGGCAAGATTGAGCTCTCAGGGTTCACAGACAAGGATTTGGCTGCCTCGGCGAAGGGCTCGTTGCATTTCGAGTGGCGGCATGGTGCTGTTGGCGCTCAGGCCGGGACAAAAGCAGTGGCTCCAGCTGCCTCGGCTGCAACATCGATGGTTCCTCCTGCGCTCGCGCATTTCGATCGCTGGACAGCGGATGCGGAGATTGCCAACGGCACGATTGCGCTGAAGCAGAACCAGGTGCAACAAGGTGGGTGGAAGCGAGTGGTTGATGCCAAAGTCACGTTCGGTGATCCTCCCAGGGTCATATTTCCCGTTGCCCATGAAACGATTGCAAAAAAGCGCTAAGCTGCTTCCCGATACAATCGAATCATGGTCTCATCCGTTGCTTTTTCCCCTGTCCTGATCCGATGCAAGGGAATCCTCTTTGACATGGACGGAATTCTCATCTCCTCGCTTGGCTCGGTGGAGCGCAGTTGGACAAAATGGGCCGAGATGCGCGGCGTAGACCCGGTTTATGCATGCCAGATCGCACATGGCTGCCGGAGCATTGAGACCGTTGCCAAGCTGCGGCCGGACCTCGACCCCGAGGTGGAGAACAGAATCATCGAAGATTTGGAGATTGAGGACACGGAAGGGGTGGCGGTTCTTCCCGGAGTAATGAAGCTGTTGGCTGACCTACCCAAATCTTGTTGGACGGTTGTGACAAGCGCAACCGAGGCACTCGCGAGGGTGCGGCTTGCCGCAGGCGACATTCCCGTGCCAGAGCGAATCATTACTGCTGAGAGTGTCAGCCAAGGCAAGCCTGATCCTGCTCCCTATTCGGCTGGCGCTGCGCTTCTTGGCCTCGCGCCTGAGGAATGCGTGGTCTTTGAGGACGCGGCCTCTGGAACCAAAGCTGGCCGGGCCGCGGGCTGCACGGTGGTGGCAACCACCTTTTCACATTCAATCGAATCGCTTGATGCTGCTCACTACCTGATCCATGATCTGACCGAGGTAGAGGTAATTCGTGTTCCGAGCGATCAGAGCCTGGTCCTCAAATTATTGCCGCTTGAGAACTAGAGGTCTCTGCAACGACATTACGGGACAAGGGAGATTGCGGGCTTGCCTGCCAATTTTTGGCTGATGTGCCGGGCCAATACCTCAACGAAGCTGCATTCACTCCCGGCGAGGCATGCAGCAGAACTATCGAGAGCACAACCAAAACAAGAGGGAGCAGGAGCGTAAGTCTCCTTAGCCGGACGTGGCGCGGGATTATCCCGAGAACACTTCGCATAAAGCCCTTGTGTTTGCGACCCTACTCGTTTGCTTCAATGCGACGGCCGTGCGTGTCCTGAAGGGGCCGGGAATTGACCTCGAACAGCGCTCCGAAAGCGCGCAACTGGTCGCGGCTGAGACTTAACTCCTGCTCGAAGATGAACCATCGAACACCCACAGTGCAGGGAGGGGTGGTGAGTGAGCCGATGTAGGTCCAATAGCCACGGTCCGTCGGAAGCAGGCCGCCGGGGCTCACCAAATCCGTGACTTTCATTGTCTGGCCGGCCGTTTTGGGCAGATGCTCCCAGAGCGTGGCAAGCACGGCGTTGGGATTGCCCACTTCTTCGGCAAGCCGAACGACCACCACGGCCAGCTTGCCGTCGGCGCTCCGGTGCAGCAGCTGGACATCCATGTCAGTCAACTTACCATTCACCGGTTCTTCGGCAGGGTGGTGGAAGTCGAATTGGACGAGGTCGTAGCGAACGCCATCAGCGACGATGTAGCTGCCGGGGTCTACGTGGACCACGATCGTGTGGCCGTTGTGCTCCATGGTGACCGGGCCGGCGATGTAATGGAATTCAATGGGCTGGAGATTCTTATTCAGGTGGGCACCACGAATATCGATTGGCGACTGCTCGTGACCTTGCGAACACGCCTTGAAGGCCGGATCGAGCTTGGCCCAGACCAGCGCGCCTCGCTTGCCCTCGTAGTCCCAGGGAGTAGTGGTTTGCGCGGAGGCAACGGTGGCCATTAATAGAGCGATTGCGGCAAGTGCGGGAAAGCGCATTGAGAATTCATCTCCATGATCAAAAGACTTTTAGAGGCACGAAGGAATTCTATTCTTTCGGCGCAGGTTCGTCCCAGAACATGAAGATAATCTGAATTGGTTTCCGGGGAAATCCGGCGCCAACTACCTCGGCGAATTTCCCCGTGGAGCGTCATTCGATTGGAAAGCCCACGAATATCCTGCACTCCGGCGTTTCGACTGAAGATGCTGTAACCGCTCGTCTGGAAGCGTCCAGCTTGCGTTGCGTCCGCTGTGGCTTTGCCGGGAGCAAAGCTACTGGACAGGGTGGGCCTTGCCGTTACTCAGGCTTTCGCCAATGATCGCTATCACCTTTTGGTTGGCTTCATTCGCGATTCTGCCTTGCTCGGCCCCAAGGCGCCCCTGTTCTGCGCCTAGCTTGCCTTGTTCCGCGCCTAGCTTGCCCTGCATTTCTCCGAATTTGCCCTCTTCTCCACCCATCTTGCCTTGTAAAGCGCCAAGTCTTCCCTGTATGGCCCCGATCTTACGTTGCAGGTCGGCCAGCTCCTCTTGGCTGATAGTGCCGGCTTGTTTTTCCTGAAGCTTGGCCATCGCTGCATTCAATTCCGCCATCTCCTTAGACAGATCGGGTGTGGGTATCCTGGCCATCTGTTGTTGGCGGCCAAGGCCTTCCTGCTGTTTACCTAGCGCAGCCTGTTGCTTACCCAGTTCTTCCTGTTGGCGGCCAAGGTCTTCCATCGGCTTGTACATAGCCTCAATCTGGCCGATCACTGCAGGGTCATCCAGGAAGTAAGACTTGCCGTCGTGCGTGAAGACGAGGAATTTCTCGTGCCCTTGGCTGCGCACCTTGTCGAGCATGTCCCTTGTGCTGTTGTGCCAGTCACCTGAGAACATAACGTGCTCGCTCCGATCGGTGACCAGAGCCCAGGAGTCGCCGTTCGTGGAATACGAATAGGCGTAACCGCGGCCCTTGTAAATGCGTTTAGACGGGACAGCATCGCCATTTGAATTGGTGGTGGTCTCGGACTGGGAGTCCCCGACAGTGTCGCCGCTCTGGCTCGGAGGCGGAGGCGGCATTGGAGCAACGGACTCGTTCGCAGGCGCCACAGGCGTCACTCCGCCGGGCGCTACGGGCGCAGTTGGAGCAGCGGGCGCTACCTGGGCTTGAGATTGAGCAGGCGGTGCAGCGAGCACTGGATCGACCGGGCCAACTTTCGCCGGGACCGCGACCACAGGCTCAGCAGGAGGCTCAGGTACAGCCGCGGGCACACCTTGAAGTGAGGCTGGTGGCGCCGCCTGCGCCGCCTCAACCCTAACCAGCGAAGTAGCAGCGAAGAGTGCCGCTGGCACCAGGAGCACGGCCAGAAGCGTGCGACGGCGGCTCCCTGCAAAGGCCTGACGAAAACTTGAATCGTTCAACAAGTGCTCTATGCGACGAGAAAGATTACTGGTGCGAGCCATGGCAACTCCTACTAGGGTTGGGCGCGGCATTGCCGCGAATTCAAGTAGAATCCGGGCGTACGAGGTGCAACTGGCAGCCTCCTGTAGCCCGGCGTGATCACTGATGACCTCACCCAGCTCTGAAAGCTTTCGTTTTAGCCACCATGCGAACGGGCTAAACCAAAATAAAGAGGAATAGACCCCAGCAAGCATTTGCAAGTAAAAGTCTCCCTGGCGGATATGAGAACCCTCATGAGCCAGCACAATGCGCAACTTCTCCATTTCCCAGTGGATATAGTCCGCCGGCAAGACGATTCCAGAACCGATGGTGACAGGGGATGCAACCAATTCGCTCCACCGCCAGCGCAACCCTGGGGCGAAGTCCGGTCCTTGTTCTGGCAAGATTGGTTGCGCAGACGCCCAAATCTTCATCGCCAGACACAGGCCATAGGTCATCCGTAGCAGGAGCCCCGCGCAGACGATCAAATAGAACACGCCGGCAAGCGTTAATGGCTGGCGAAGACTCAAGCCTGATCCGGTCACGGGAGCCGCTTGAGATCCGGGCTCTGGCTTAGATTGCGCTGGACTCGGCGAATCGAACCGCATGCTCGAGACGGTCGGAGCAGGAAAGCGGTCTCCCGTCGCCGGGTATGGTTCTGAAGATGCAAAGCGCTCAGGCGACCGATGAGTGGACACGGCGGAGATTGGCGCAGAGATCGCATTGGGCGCCGTCGCCGGCCGGGATTCCGATGACTGCATCCACGCGGGGAAAGGAACCTTGATTGCGATTGCAGGTGACAGCCAATGGCAGCGCATCATCAGCGGCATCAGCAGAGAAAGAGCCAGCACGAGGCCCCAGGNNGGCCCAAACCGTGAGAGCCAACACTATGGCCCGAAGGGCGGCTTCGAGTATTGAAGAGATAAAGGCTGGGTTCATTTTCTCCTCCCCTTTTCCTGACTGATTGAGCCTTCCTTTTGAACAGCCGTATTCTGAGCGGCTGCAATGCGCTCCGCAAGGCGCTGCAATTCGGCTTGGTCAAGCACCTTTGAGTCCACCATGCCTACCAGCAATGCCTCCACCGACCCCTCGCAGAACCAGTCCATGATGCGCTTGACGGCCCGGCCGGCCACTCGTTGCCGCGTTTCTGCCGGACGGTAAACGAATGTGCGGTTCTCAACCGAATGCGCGACGTAGCCCTTCTCTTCAAGACGCCTCAATACCGTGCGAATCGTCGAGTCTTTGAGGGGTCGGCCCAGATCCTCGCGCACCTTGTCGGCGGTGACCGATGCGTTGCGCCAGACGATTGAAAGATNNTGTTACTCGTCATAGTGTTACTGACTGTAGCACACAAGATTGCTTAGCGCGCAAGTACTTTTTTCAGAATTATTCTTCTAAACCGCTGCAGCGGCAGTTTGCCTGGCGGGTGCAGTCAGGTTGGGGTCGTCGAGGAAGAAAAGCTGGAAGACCGTGCCAGTGGCTCCTCCGTAACCAGTTGCGCGGCTGCGTACGCGAACCATACCCCCGTGCTTTGCGATGATCTCTTGGCTCACCCAAAGCCCCAGGCCGGTTCCGGTCACATCTTTGGTAGTGAAGAATGCCTCGAAGATCCGCTGTAGAACTTCAGGCTCCATACCGGCGCCGGTGTCGGCAACCGTGAAGCGGACTCCCGTTTGCGCCGGATTCTTCCAATTCCGTGAGTGCCGGGCGCGAATCAGAAGCCTGCCTCCGTTGTTGCTGGCGTCGATGGCATTGGCCACCAGGTTTGAGAATACCTGGCGTAATTCTCCAGTGAAGCAGAACAGGTCCAAATCCGGGTCGTACTTCCTTTGAATCTGGATGTTGAGGGTATTGAGCCGAACCTGGTAAAGGCTGATCACAGAATCGAGTAGTTCGGCTACATTTGCCCGGGCCGGGAGCGTAGATTGCCTGTAAAAGCGAAGCGTCTGCTGGGTAATCTCGGCGATGCGGCGGGCCTCATGTTCGGCCATCACAACATATTCCAACGCCGGCGCCTCAAGCTGGCAGAAATTTCGCAAGAGGAACAGAAGGTTTGTCAGCGCCTCAAGGGGGTTGTTGATCTCATGGGAGATGGATGCAGCCAGGCGACCCGTCGCAGCCAGCTTTTCAGTCTTGCGAAGGGCCTCTTCGCTGCGTTTGCGGTCACTTGCGTCGAGGACGATCACGCCCACCCAGCGAACTTGCTGCGGTGTGGTGCGCACAGGGTAGGCGCTGGCGAGCCAGGTCCAGTGGCGGCTGATCCTTTCTCTAGCGCCCGGCTCGGCACTCAATGACGGACTTGTCAATTCCAGATTTCGAACTGGTTCTTCTTCTGCGAAGACGCGGATCACTGTGTTTTCAAGTTCCTGGGCTACGGGATGAGGCAACAACTCCAGCAGTGTGCGTCCCAGGTGGCGGCTCAGCGGGACGCCGGTCATGTCGGCAAACACCTGGTTCACGCGCACGAACCGGCAACTGCGATCAAAAAAGGCCAGACCGATCGGCGCATTAGCCAGCATTGAGTCCAATAGCGAAAGCGTATCGTTCAGCCCCGATCTCTGCTCCGCAATGGATGCGACCATTCGGTTGAAGGCCTCGATGAGGTCGCCGATTTCGTTTTGTACAGCCACCGGCAAAGGGAAACTGCCACTGCTCTCCGGCGCATTCATCAATGCCCGGGTGCCGCGGTGGAGGATGGCGAGAGGCCGCGAAATGGACCGGTCCATCAGCAACACGAGCATTCCCGATGCGGCAATCCAAATGACGCCGAAGATCACGGTATCGCGCAAGATCGCGTTGAGCTGTTCATAGTCCCAGGCGCGCTCCCTCTTCACCCAGGCAAACCCTCGCAGGTCGTTGCCAGTAAAGATCGGGCTGGCGCTTTCCCATTGGTCCTTGCCCAGGGAGAACACACGCGGCTCGGCCTTGGTCATCAGGGGAATCTGAGCACGCTCGACAGAATTGAGAGGGAATTGCTCTGGCACGCCTTCGCTGACAAAGAGCACATTGCCAGCCGCATCGGTCACCTTTGCAAGAGCCACGCTGGGCGATTCGCCCACCATCTTCACAGAAAGACCCACCCATACTGGCCGGTTTTGCAGCAAGGCTTCTTTTGCCTGCAAAGCCATGGATGTGACCTGGTGCACAAGGCCCTGCATCATGCGTTGGTGCACTTCCTGTGACTGCTGGCGAATGAGCAGCGCCGCGAATAGCAGGATCGAGAGCGCCTCAAGCAGCACCAACCCCGCCAGCATCTGCCATTTAATTGACCGCGGCCACCATCGAATACGCAAGCGTTAACCCTCGGAAGAAGGATTCCCCATTTATGGATTTCCAGGCCCCAGGCCAACCCCATCTTTACTTGGATGCCAGTGCGCGGGCAATTTGCCGTCCGTGGAAGCGCCCATTCTCAATAAATATCTCATTTGTGCGTGAGCCCGCCACGATGACTCCAGCCAAATAGATCCCGGGCACATTGCTCTCCAGCGTCTCGGGATCGCAGACCGGCAGTCGGTGCTCGCCCTCGAAGCGGACGCCCATGGACTCGAGAAAGTCGAAGTCAGGATGGTAGCCAGTCATCGCAAAAACAAAGTCGTTGCGCAGGATCTCGCGCCCCTCGTGCGTCTCCACGACCACTGTGTCCGGCGTGATCTCCACTACGTTAGAACGGAAAAACGCCTTGATTTCGCCGTTCTTGATCCGGTTTTCGATATCTGGTCTGATCCAGTACTTCACATGAGGCTGAACCTCTGCTCCTCGGTAAACCAATGTCACATGCGCTCCGCTCCGCCATAGTTCGAGCGCCGCAATTGCCGCTGAGTTCTTACCTCCGATCACCACCACATCCATCTCGAAGTAGGGGTGCGGATCGACATAGTAGTGGTGGACTTTATTCAGGTCTTCGCCGGGAATGCCCATCTTGTTGGGCAAATCGTAATAGCCGGTCGAGAGTGCAAGCTTGCGGGAGAGGATGGCTCCCGGCCTGGCGAAACGGTCCACAGTGTGCACAGTGAAGCCGCCGTCCGAGCCCGTGACCTTTTCCACGCACTGGTAGAGCCGCAGATCAAGGCGATAATGCTCCGCAACGCGGCGGTAGTACTGGAGAGCCTCGTCGCGCGTGGGCTTGGCATTGGGGCTGGGAAACGGAATGTCGCCAATCTCGAGCAACTCCGGCGTCGTGAAGAATGTCATGTGTGCCGGATAATGAAAGAGCGAGTTGCACAAGCAACCCTTGTCCACCACAACCACACGAAATCCAGCTTTTTGTGCCTCAATGGCACAGGCCAGCCCGGTCGGTCCGGCGCCTATCACCAGGCAGTCGAAAATTTCGTAGGGCATGGGGTCAGCAATCGGGTCCGGAGTAGGGTCTGGCGTCAGATTCAGCACCGAATACTCATTGGAATCGTTCATGGCTCTAGATTAGGCCATTCCGCGGGCTGCGGGAGTGCCGGAATGCCCAATTTGCCTCGACTGCGATCAATTAGTCTCATCAGTCGACAAGATGGGATGCGCACGACCCCGCAGAGCCAGAACGCGAAAGACGATAAGGCTCGTAAGCTGATTCGCGCCCTGGCAGGGAAGACGGCAGACCTCCATGTCCGTTACCCTAGAGTGTTCAGAGGAGTTGCCATGACCGTCATCCGCCAGGAAGACTTCATTGCCAGCGTTGCTGGCGCGTTGCAATACATCAGTTATTACCATCCATTGGATTACATCACCAGCCTTGCCAAAGCGTATGAGCGGGAAGAGTCCCACGCGGCGAAGGACGCCATTGCCCAGATTCTCATCAATAGCCGAATGTGCGCAGAAGGGCACCGGCCCATCTGTCAGGACACGGGCATCGTCAACGCCTTTGTGAAGATCGGCATGGCCGTGCGCTTCGAATGCGGACCCGGTGAAGAGCCGATGGACTTGCAACAGATGGTCGACGCAGGTGTCCGCCGCGCTTACCTTGACCCCGACAACAAGCTCCGTGCTTCCATCCTGGCAGACCCGGCGGGCAAGCGCGTAAACACCAAGGACAACACTCCGGCGGTAGTGAACGTTGAACTGGTGAAAGGCTCGACCGTTGAGGTGACGGTTGCAGCCAAGGGTGGCGGGTCCGAGGCTAAGAGCAAGTTTGCCATGCTCAATCCATCAGACTCTGTTGTTGAATGGGTTCTCAAGACTGTTCCAACAATGGGTGCAGGATGGTGTCCGCCGGGAATGCTTGGAATCGGCATCGGCGGTACTGCGGAGAAGGCGATGCTGCTGGCCAAGACGGCTTTGATGGACCCGATTGACATCCAGGACCTGATCGCTCGCGGCCCAAGGAACCGCTCTGAGGAACTGCGGATCGAGCTGTACGACAAGGTAAACCGTCTCGGGATTGGCGCACAGGGGCTAGGCGGCCTGACCACGGTTCTGGACGTAAAGGTGCTGGACACGCCGGCCCACGCGGCCAACTTGCCCATCGCAATAATTCCCAACTGTGCGGCCACACGCCACGCACATATCGTGCTGGACGGTTCGGGCCCTGTTTATCTTGACCCACCAAGTTTGGATATCTGGCCTAAGCTGACCTACGATGTTTCCACGGCCACACGCGTCAACCTCGACACGGTGACACGCGCCGAAGCCGCAACCTGGAAGCCAGGTGAAGTCCTGCTGCTGACCGGCAAACTGCTGACAGGCCGTGATGCTGCCCACAAGCGCATGACCGATATGTTGAGCCGCGGCGAAAAGCTTCCCGTGGACTTCCGCGATCGCTTCATCTATTACGTCGGCCCTGTCGATCCTGTGCGTGAAGAGGTGGTCGGCCCAGCGGGTCCGACGACTGCCACGCGCATGGACAAGTTCACCCGCCAGATGTTGGCAGAGACCGGCTTGCTGGGAATGGTCGGAAAAGCCGAACGGGGCCCTGTAGCCATCGAAGCCATCCGCGAGTTTGGCGCAGTGTACCTTATGGCGGTTGGGGGCGCAGCCTACCTGGTCTCAAAGGCCATTTACGGCTCCCGCCTGTTGGCCTTCGATGATCTGGGGATGGAGGCCATTTACGAATTCGACGTGCGTGATATGCCCGTGACCGTAGCGGTGGATTCGAAGGGGACCAGCGTTCACGAGACGGGGCCTGCAGAGTGGCAACTCCGCATTGCAGGGATTCCAATACTGCAGTAAGGGCAATTGGGGAGTAGGGCCCAGGCGGTTTACGTGAAAAGCAAACGGGTAGGCAGAAGCGCTTCAGGCTTCGTCTAGCCCGTTTGCCTTTTTCAGGTTACCTGGTCTTTACTGCTTGCCGAAGCGGTAGACCAGTCCGCCGGTGAATCCAAGTCCATTCTGCAGCGTTGAGCTGTAGCCAGTCATGTAATACTCAGGTGCAACCCGAAGTCCGATGTTCGGGGCCAGGTTGTATTCAACAACCACAGACCCGCTGACGGCGAAGGTCGAAGAATCTGGATAAAGCCCCAGAGCGGGACCGCCGAATCCATTCGTATCGCCGGAGAAATTGCCTTGCGCATACCCGCCGAGGACCCGGGCTGATATGGAATATTTGGGTTGCAAATAAAAGCGGTACGTGGGTCCAAAGAGAGCCGCGTACTGGCTGATGGCCGGCTTAGTGATGCCGCTGAAGTTGATTCCGACAAATGGGGTGCCGTAGTATCCTCGGCCATCGACGGTGAGGCCCAGGCGTTCATTAAGGTACTTTGTCACACCGACGTCCCAGGCATATTCGTTCACTTTTTGAGGGACGCCTGCATGCGTTCTCTGAAATCCCATGCCGACAGACACTTCGTAGCGATGATCGTAGACATCGTGAATCGCAGCCACGCGGCGCTGTTCCCTGCGAGCCCTGATGCGGGCCTGTACGCTGAGTTGAGGCTGGGATTGAGCGGCCGGCTGCTGGGCCTGGTCTTGAGCTGCTGCAGGAGTAGGGGTGGCGGGGTTGCTGCTCGAACTTGAGCTTTCAGCCTGGGCGGCATACAAGGCTGGCAGAACGAGCGCCAGCAAAAGGGCTAGACGGCGAAAAGAATGCATCGGTCTCGGGTTTCCTCCACGGGAATACGGAAGCACACTTCAACTGCAGGAAGCGCTCCCCCCATTTAGGTATTAAACCACCTAGAGCCTGTTCTTCACTACACGGCGGGAAGTGCTCGACCCAGTGAACATTGTCCGCGTACCGGGAATCCAGACGCGCGGTTGCGAGACCTGTAATGTTTTGGACGCATCCCAATTGGATTCGCCTTGAATTTAGGCCTGATTTTGGCTAGCGCGGCTCACACGATCGCTTTCAGGTCGGCCAACATTTGAGCCTGGACTACGCCGTGCGGTGAGCCCTTGGCAGTCGTCCAGTTTTCTCCGAAGAGCGTGTGTGCCAACCAGATCCCAATCCAAATTAACGTCGTCCGGGGAATCTTTCCAATTCCCCTTTTCCTTGTAATCAAAACATTGGCTTACATTTGTGCCGAAAGCAGGTGAATGCTCTAGGATGGAGACGAACGGAGGCGTTGGGCAATATGGTTCGAATTCTGCTTGGCATGGTTCTGGGCGTGATTCTGGTGCCCGTAGCAGTGTTGGCATGGTTTCACTACGGTTGGGTTCCGGTGGCGGTTGCAGACCCGCGCCTGCCGCAGGAACGGCTGATAACCAGCGTTCCGCTGAACGCGCGGATCGATCGCGAAATGGTGAGCACTCCGCCAATTCAGGTGAATGACGAGAATCTGGTTGCTGGCGCGCAGGTTTACCGCGACCGATGCGCCGCGTGCCATGGCTTTCATGGCAAGCCCTCTTCCTTTGGCGCACACATGTTTCCCGATGCGCCGCCATTATGGGAAAAGCACCCCCACAACGATGTGGTCGGCGTGAGCGACGATCCTCCGGGGGAGACCTACTGGAAGGTGTCAAACGGCATCCGGCTGACCGGCATGCCAGCATTCAAAGAAGTACTGACGGATACCCAGATGTGGCAGGTGAGCCTGCTCCTGGCCAATGCCGACAAACCGTTGCCTCCTGCTACCGTGCAGATTCTGAGCGGCGAAACGCTCCCGGCGGTTTCGTCTGTGCAGCCGCCCTCGGCGTCAAAGATGTCGCAGAAGTAGAGTATGCGGGCGTTTGCCGGCAACCGAACGAGCCGGGTGCCTTGAGCGGGCGTCCGGCTCGATTGGAAAGGACTCAAACGATGAGCGTACTCGACACGCTGCGAAAAGGATTTGGCTATCTTCTGATGAGCATGGGCGTCTCCAGCCCGGCAAGGAAGGCAAAGCCCGCCCCCAAACCCGCACCCAAACCGGAATCGGGACATTAGCGAGTTCAATCCCATACGAAGCACCCGGTCGAAGAAATCGTGAAGCTCGCAATCCCTCTAACTACTCGAATGAAGTGAGCGACGACATTCAATTGAAAGCGATTGCGGAGGAGGGTCATCCCGATGGCAGCCGGAGAGACAAAAGGTTGGTTCCGCGCGTTTTGGGACTTCTTCGTTCTTTTCAGCGGAATTTCGACCGCCTCTAATCTTGCTCGTACGCAGGGCCGCCAACTGCGAACACGTGGACTTTTCCTGTTCCGCAAAACGCAAGACAAATCGATTGACCGCAAGCCGAGTTCCAGCTGATTCGCGCCCAAACTGCAGAGTTGTTAGAATCGAAAGTATGCCGCTGACTCGCCAACAGGCACTCGACCACTTCCAATCCCCTGACTTAATTGGCCTGGGCTTTGAGGCGGATGCTGTGCGCCGTCAGATCCATCCCGAGGGTGTGGTCACGTACATCATCGACCGCAACATCANNTACGAGAAGATCGCCGAGACGCTGGAGATGGGCGGAACCGGGGTGCTGATGCAGGGTGGCATTCATCCCGATCTCAAGATCGATTGGTTTGAGCGGCTGTTCAGCAGCATCAAGCAGCGCTTTCCGCAGATATGGCTGCACTGCCTCACTGCCTCAGAAGTGCTGGCCATTGCGAAGTACTCAGAACTGAGCCTGCGCGACACCATCGCACGCCTGCGCGATGCTGGACTCGACTCCATCCCCGGCGGCGGTGCGGAGATTCTGGACGACGACGTCCGCAAGCGCGTGGCGCGCCTTAAGTGCCGCACAGAGGATTGGCTCAGCGTGCATCGCACTGCGCACCAGTTGGGCATGAGGACCACGGCTACCATGATGTTCGGCGTGGGAGAAACCTTCGAGCAGCGCATCAATCATTTCGAAGTCATCCGGCGCCTACAGGAAGAGACGGGCGGCTTTACCGCCTTCATTCCCTGGAGCTTTCAGCCCGGCAACACGGCACTCGGCGGCCGCGGCTGGGAAGAAGCGACTTCAGTCGAATACCTGAAGGTGCTCGCGATCTCTCGCCTCTACCTCGATAACATTGAGAACGTGCAAGCCAGCTGGGTAACGCAGGGACTCAAAGTTCTGGAGATGGGCTTGCACTTCGGCGGGAACGATGTTGGTTCGGTAATGCTTGAAGAGAATGTCGTTCGAGCCGCCGGAACTTCAAATTGCACCACGGAAGAGGAGCTGCGACGGATTATCCGCGATGCCGGCTTCAAGCCCGTTCAGCGCGATACCCTCTACCGGACGATGTTTCTGAATTAGCAGCAGCCTTGCCCGTGAAGCCCAATTACTTTGCCTCTGATTCTTCCTTGAGATAGTTCGCGCTGAACGTGTGTTTCTGCTTTGCAATCGGCAAGAGCGTCGGGTAGAACTGCACAAACGTAGTGTCAACTGCGGCGTGCTCGGCATGGCAGGAATAGCAAGCCGCTTCCTTCGGAAACAAGCTTCCACTCACTTCATTGTCAAAGTCGAAGAAAACCCAATTGCCAGCAAAGCGGGCCTCATCCTTCACGTGAACCTCAAGCCCCATCAACTCGGTGCCTTGGAAATGGCCGCGATGGTTGATGGAACCCTTATCCATTCCCATTCTTGACTCCAGAACCAGCACCGTTTTGTCCGGCCAGGTCCCGGTCTGAACGAACTGTGCATAGGCCTCCGGGTTCACAAAAACATTATCGAACATTGCGTGGTCGGCAGCCAGCGCCTTTCGGTTATAGCTCATATCGATCCCAGAGCTCAGAAACACCCATTCGCGATAGTGTGCCGGGAAGAGCAACCGGCCCTCTTTGGTATAAGCGGGTGCGTTCGGCGATTGGGGCTTTGCGGAGGGTTGCGAAGTGTCGGTCGACAATTGTGAGCCTGGGATAGCGGCAAGGCATGCGAACGCAAGAAGACCGCATGCCGGAAAGGCGATTTTCAAAAGCATCTAAACCTCCTGGTCGGCTTAGAATACGCGCGCTAGCCGGACGCGGTCCCCGGTAATCGTGTCGATGATCTTCGGAGAAATGCAATCGTCCCCTTCGCTGCTCAATCGAGATTCTGAAATGGAGCATGAAGCTGGTAGCACGATCTTTATCTTTGTGTTACTCTGATTCTTCCCCTGGAGTGTCTCGCGCGGGGAGAGCCGTGACGGCGAGTAACACAAAACTCGAAATTATCATACCGCTGCTGACAATACTCGCCTGCGCACCCGCTCTCGCGGCGCAGTATCGCTTTGCTCGAATCGAAGGCACGGTCACGGATCCCTTGGGACGGCTTGTCCCAGCAGCGCACGTCGAGTTCGATTCCGCCTCCGGCCTGCGGGTGGCTTCGACGACCGGAACCGACAGTGCCTTCACCATCCAATTGCCCGAATGGGGCAAGTACCGGGTGCTTGTTGAATCCGCAGGGTTTGCCCCTGTCGCTCGAAAGATGCAATTCAGTGCCGAAACCACGAATCTGAGCATGCGCCTGGAGCATTTGACCACGACCACTGAAGAAATAATCGTCAAGAGTGACGTCAGCGATGTCGCACTCACATCTCCGGATCCATCAGAAAAGGTGCTGGTCCGTGAGGAGTTGCTCGACGCCAACCCCGGGCGTCCAGGCGCACCAGTTTCGATTCCCGGCTTGCCCATCGAGACGGCTTCAGGCGGTATCAAGGCGCCGCAGTACTTTGTGCCCGGCGTAGCCGGCGACCACGGCGAACCGATCGCCCAGTACATTGCGGTAGGCGGTTACCTGGTCACAAACAACTTCTCCGCCAACGCGCACGGGAATGGGTACGCTGACCCCAACATATTTGTCTCCGGCGGGCTGGGCAGCGTAACAACAGACGGCGGCTCTTTCAATGTGCTTGAGGGCAATCATGCGCTGAACCTGGCTGCCACTTACGGCCTTCGCCCGCAACTCAGCCGTTTTCTGATCGTCACTGGCGACGGTCACGACGTCGATTTTGCAGCTGGCTTGGCGCCAAAGAATCCTGAAAAGAAGGAGTGGCTGGCTCTCGAAGCCAACTACGGCAACGGACTGATGAAGCGGCTCGAGCACCGAAAGCAATTCAAGTGGAATGCGTTCCGCGTCTTCGATCCAGGCAAGCACGAAATCATCCTGGTCAGCCTCGGCTACTGGGGCATGTCGCATGAGGGGAACCTGGTTCCACTAGGCATGGGATGCAATTGGGTGACACCGTCGACCCACGCCAGTTTGACCAGACTCACACCTCGATCCAGGCTGTCGACGACCTGTGGAAGCTCGCGCCGAAAGATGAAGTGACTTTCTCCGGATTCTTTCGCACCTACAACATTGCACTCTATTCGAACTTCGGCGAAGGGCTCATCCGCCAAAGCGAGCTTCGCACGGTGGAAGGCGCAGAGTTGCGCGAGACCCACACATTTACCGGGTGGCTCGAGGGTATGGCTGGCTTCGACTACCACGAGGACGATATTCACCGCGACAATCTGGACCACTATCTTTCAGACGATTCTCTCGTCTACGGACCGTTCCTTAAAGTGATGTCGAGCAACGTTACCATACGCGACGCTACGCCCTATGTGGCGCTGCACGGCGACCTGGGGCAGCATTTGCGGTTCTACGCGGGCCTGCGGCCAGACACCATCGAGTTGAAAAACGCAGAGTTGATGAATTCCGCCGATTCCTTTGATCTGTGGAGCACCTTTCTGGCTCCCAAGGCCACGCTGGCCTGGACTCCGGGAACAGGCTCAGCCCACCTGCTGCCCTCAGCCTCGTTCAGCATGGGGCAGGCTTTCTTCACAGAAGATCCCCGCATCGCGGTCGCAAGGACCACGGCAGCCACTTCACCCGGAGCGGCGCTGCCTTCTCCCATCGAGCGCTCCCACTCCGGGCAACTAAGGCTTGAAAAAGTGATTTCCTCCACTGATCTTCGGGTAACAATGGGCAGAACCACAACCACGCAGACCCTGGGCAAGATCGATCCTGACAACGGCACGCAGCAGCCGCTTGGGCCGGGCACGCTGAGGTTTCTGACCGCCAGCGTGCGCCATCAATTCAGCAACTTCGGCACAGTGCAAGGCATTCTCTCCAAAGCCGACGCGCGCCTGCTGGGTACCACAATCAACGGCATCCCAATTCCCGCGCAGATCACGCCAGAAGCGCCCCGCACCATATTCGACGCCCTTGCAACGCTGGACCAACTGCCCTTTCGTCTGCACGCTCGAGGCGAGTACGAATACGTGGGCCACAAACAGTCGGACCTCGGCAACTTGCAGCATCCTGGCGCCTACGAAGCCATACCAGTCGGCGAAACCAGGCTGGCGGTTGTTCGCTCGTTCTTGAACGGCCGCTTGGAATTCGGTGCAAACGGAATGGTGGCGCGTGGCTATACCGGCCAGACGACGGAGACCTTCAGTCCAGGTTGGCAGATGGGCACCTCTCCATATTGCGCAACGGGATCAGGGCCCAGCGGGGCCGCGAACGACTTCGCTTGCGGGACAAATGAGCAGAGCGTGGGCATTCGCATGGTGTCCTGGGTGGGTGGGACTATCTCATGGCGGTTCGGCCAGGAAAAGTGACGCCTGCAGCTGATCGTTGCGCATTAAAACGGTGATGAACCGAACTACTTCGCGTTGATGCCCCGACGCTTGCCGGCCGCACCCTCAACGAGTGCCGGCAAGGTTCCGCGCGGGAACGCTGTGGATCGGCGCACCACCAGCCGGGTTGATACTGGCCATTCCTTTTGCATGATTTTGGGATGGTCCCGTTCGATGCCGGCACGCAAAGCCTCAACTGCTGCCACGGCCAGGTCCTTGCACGACATCTGAACCGTGGTGAGCGGGGGCAGCATGAACTGCGCAAGGTGAATGTCGTCGAAGCCAACGACGGAGATGTCCCGCGGAACACCGTGCGTGGTCTTGTAAAGCGCGTGGAGAGCGCCTATGGCCGTCATGTCGTTGGAACAGAGAACTGCCGTGGGCAACTCGTTCAGCGAGATCAAAGACTCCATGGCTGCAATGCCGCCCTCCATGGTGTGGTCGCCCTCAACGATGTGTTGCGTGGGCGTGGTGAGTCCCAGTTCACTCATCGACTTCACGAAGGCGTCGCGCCGCGCTACCGCGGAACGCAGGCGGAGCGGACCGCTGATGAAAGCAATGCTGCGATGACCAAGGGCGGCGAGATGCTGCACGGCCTGACGAATCCCCTCGCCATAATTCACTTTCAAGATGCGAATGTTGGGCAGGTTCGGGCCGGCATCCACAAACACCAGCGGAAACTCCCGGTCCACCAGCTTTTGCACAAGGTCCTCCTCAATCCCAAAGGTCATGACGGCAATCCCGTCGACTTTACGCTGCAGCATGCGACGAATCAGTGACTCTGTGCGGGCGGTTTCGTAGTTTGTGGAACCGATCAATACCTCGTATCCTTGCGCGACGGCGAGGTTTTCGAACTCCTGAACCAACTCCGGGAAGAATGGATTGGTGATCTCGGAGACAATCAGACCCAGCATGCGACTGCGGCCGGATACCAGTGCCCTGGCCTGAGTGTTGGGCAGGTAGCCTAACTCTTCGATCGCGCGCCAGACCTGGAGGGCCAACTGGGGGTCGACTGTGGCAATGCCGTTGACAGTGCGAGAAACCGTAGCGATGGAGACACCGGCACGGCGCGCGACATCGCGGATGCTGATGGCTGCCGGTCGCAGCCGGTTTTGCGGTTTTTTGCGCAAGGCTGACAAGGGTAGAGCGATTGTACCCTTTCCAACTGTTTCTCAAACACCTTCAAATTGATTCAGTGGACAAGTGGTTGTAGGACATGACGTTCTGCATCATTGTCTTGAAGTAGAGGGCCCCATCTTCGAAAAGAAGGGAGCTTGGACTCGAGACTTGAGAAATCGTTTTCCTGGATTTGAGATTGGCCAGATACCCGGCGCCTCGAGAGGGATCGCTAAGGCGATGCAAGCCTTGTAGAGAGATGATTTCAAGGATGGGCTTGGCCTCCGGCAGCGACCTCGAGGCCATGATGAAGCAGGGCAATGATAGAAGTGAGGCTCTCTTCGGCGCCCCGCTGGCTGCCGGGCAGGTTAACGATCAGTGTGTTTCGAATCAAGCCAGCCACTCCCCGGGAAAGCCATGCAAATGGATTGCACTCGGCACCTTGAGATCGCATGGCTTCGGCCAGTCCCGGAGCTTCCCGGTCAATTACCCTGCGGGTCGCTTCCGGAGTGCGGTCGCGCGGGCCAAGACCAGTGCCGCCAACGGTCAGGATCAAGGCTGCGCCTTGCTGGCTCAATTCCTTCAGCGTTGTAACGATGGCATCTTCATCATCCGGCAGCAGTCCTGTCCAGAACTCGGCCTCGGGCCAATGTCGCCCCAGCAACGCGGCCACGGCTGGTCCTGCAGTGTCTTCAAGCAGACCCTGCGAGCACCGGTCAGAAATGGTGAGAATCGCAAGCAGCATGAGGTCATTGTATCCGCGAGCTATTTCGATGCGGCGGGCAAGACACCAATGGTGTGCAGCCAGGTTTCAACGCCTTGAGGCCATGTTGTCACCGGAAGTGCGGTACGTCGCAATCCGTATCCGTGGCCACCTTGGGCGTAAACGTGCAACTCGGCCGGAACCTTGGCGTTTTTTAGCGCCAGAAAGTAGACCACCGCGTTCTCCACGTGCACGGGATCGTCCTCGGCCTGGACGATGAAGGTGGGTGGAGTGTCAGCGGTTGGGTTGATGTCTGGATTCGCCGCAAAATTCTTGTCCGCCAGAGCCAGGTAGCCCGGATAAACGACCACGGCAAAGTCTGGACGGCAACTGAGCTTGTCCGCGGCATCGATCGGATCGTAAAGGCGCTGCTCGAAGTGGGTGCTTATGGCCGCGGCGAGGTGGCCGCCGGCTGAAAAGCCGAGCACGCCAACTCGCTTTGGGTCGATGCCCCACTCCGTTGCGTGCATTCGCACAAGTCCCATCGCGCGTTGTGCGTCTTCGAGGGCTGCTGGGGACTTGGGATAAGGCCCAGTCAAGGGAACGCGATATTTGAGCAAAACACAGTTTATGCCGGCCGCATTGAGCCAGTCACAGACCTCTGTGCCTTCCAGGTCGATCGCGAGGATGTTGTAGCCCCCGCCGGGGAAAACGACTACCGCAGGGCCGAGGCCAGTGGCATTGCCCTTGGCCGTGTACAGTGTAAGCGTCGGTGTGGAGACATTGCCCAGGTGAACAAGCGGCATGCCGGCGATCAGATTGTCTTTGGCGGTCGTCATGTCGGCCTCTGCTGGCGGATTGGCCGGGGCGCCGGGCGCAATGCCTGGCCAAACAGGTATCGTGAGGTGGCCCGGTGCCGGGGGCCAACCTGAGCCCTGAGCTATGAGGGTTGTTGACAGTGCCGCAGCCGCTGCAAGAACTAGGAGCTGATTCGATCTCATTTATTCCGTCTCCCTACCAGAAACTTCGCAGCGATGATTGCAGCCGGAGGGGCAACAATGCAAATCACGGGATAACCGCTGTCATGTCGAAAGGGGAGCCGATGGAAGCCTGTATTCAATTGCTCAGTTGGCCGGCTTCGAACGTGAGAGACTTGCTCTGTCTTCGCGATCGGGCAAAGAAAGAGCGGCTTCGCGCATCAATTCCAAAGGTCCGGAGTGAAAATCATGCTGGGATATACCTTGATTGTGGTTTTGATTTTGGCGCTGATTGGTGCAGTTCCGACCTGGCCGCACAGCAGAAGGTGGGGCTATTATCCAACCGGGGGAATTGGCCTGATCCTTCTTGCAGTCGTCATTTTGCTGTTTGTCGGAGTGATTTGAACCTTGCGCAAGTCAACGTCAACTCCAAGCAGCCAATGCAAAAGGAAGCTTCTACCCTTTGCCCGCACTGCCGCGGTGCTGCTGGTCATGCTGATCATGAGGGGAGGTGCGTTCGGCTACTCCGTTCTAACTCACGAAGAGATTGTCGACTTGCTTTGGATGTCAGAGATCCGGCCGCTCTTGCTCGAGCGCTTTCCCGGGTTAACTGACCAGCAGATCAAGGAAGCTCATGCCTACGCCTATGGCGGTTCAGTTATCCAGGATCTCGGTTACTACCCATTCGGAAACCAGGAATTCAGCAACTTGGTCCATTACGTCCGTAGCGGAGATTTTGTCTTAGAGTTGCTAGCTCAAAGCCGTGATGTCAACGAATACGCGTTTGCCTTGGGCGCCCTATCTCACTACACGTCGGACATCAACGGCCACCCCGCAGTCAACCAGTCTGTCGCAATCCAATACCCGAAACTGCGCGCTGAATTCGGTAGGTCAGTTCTCTATGCCGAAAACCGGACGGCGCACCTGAAGACCGAATTTGGATTCGACACCTTGCAGGTGGCAAAAAACCGTTATGCGCCGGAGCAGTACCACGACTTCATCGGGTTCATGGTAGCGGAGCCGCTGCTGGAGCGGACGTTTCCTGTGATCTACGGGCTAGAATTAAAGGACGTACTTACTCACGAGGAACTTAGCGTGGGTTCGTTCCGTTTTGCTGTGAGCCGGGTGATTCCGGAGATGACCCAGGTGGCGCTGCAGGTGCATAAGAAGGACCTGATAAAAGAAACGCCTGACTTTGCAAGAAAGAAGTTCCTGTATCGTCTATCCCGATCCGACTATGAGCGTGAGTGGGGGAAGACCTATTCAAAGCCCGGTCTGGGCACGCGTTTTCTGGCTGCGTTGTTACGATTTATCCCGAAAGTTGGACCCTTCAAAGGATTGGGATTCAATAACCCGACCCCTCAAACTGAAGATCTGTACATCAAAAGCATCGATACCACGGTTGATCGATATCGTGGCTTTCTCGAAGAAGTTCGCGCAGGTACCCTGACACTACCCAACAGCGATCTTGACAGCGGCAATAACACCAAAGGCGGGGAATACTCCCTGGCGGACGAAACCTACGCAAGCCTGCTTGCTGAACTATCTAAACGAAAATTTGACCAGACATCGCCCAAACTACGCGACAACATTCTGGAATTCTATGCCGATCCCTCGTTGCCGATTGAGACGAAGACGGACCCGGTTCGCTGGCAGAATGTCCAGTCCAATCTGGGCCTGCTGAAGTCTATGACGCCTTCACCGTCCGGTGCTCCCGCGCCGTAGCCCTTCCCGGACTCAAGGAACATTCCTGTCGCTTTGTGCGTAGCGTGAATAGAATGATCCCCGGTCAAACCTGAAAGGACTCAAGGTTCCTGGACTCAAATGACAAACTCAATTCGCTGTGCCCGGCCGTACGTATTTGCCTGCATTCTGATGTCGCTCGCTCATGTTTGGGTCGCCGCCAGTGGCCAGGAAAAGACAGCCGGCCAAGTTCAGGCTGCTCCTCAGTCCGGCGCGCCCCGATACAAGGACGCCGGCCTCCCCATTGAGGAGCGCGTTGCAGATTTGCTCTCGCGAATGACGCTGGAAGAAAAGGTGGATCAGCTCGCGACAGGCTGGGAAAACAAGCTTGAAGTAGTCGATCCGACCGGAACCTACACCAACGAGACCGCCCGAAAGACCATCTTGAATACATGGGGTGAGGACATGAAGTTCACCCCGCGGCAATCGGCGGTTTTGCGCAATGGAGCTCAGCGGTTTCAGCTTGAAAAGACGAGACNNCGCTGCACGGATTCATGGAATATGGAAGTACGAGCTTCCCACAGGCGCTCGGGCTCGCCAGCACCTGGGATCCGGCACTGGTGAAA
The DNA here is from genome assembly GCA_003140705.1 of Acidobacteriaceae bacterium. Taxonomy (GTDB): domain Bacteria; phylum Acidobacteriota; class Terriglobia; order Terriglobales; family Acidobacteriaceae; genus Telmatobacter. Next base: position 4,916 of record PLKU01000313.1, on the reverse strand, counting down.
CGCGTGTTTACAGCGGCTGGGGATGAAGCTGGCTCGCGCGGTGTAGGCCAGGTGTTCTCTCCGGTTCTGGATATCGCACGCGACCCGCGCTGGGGGCGGACGGAAGAGACCTATGGAGAAGATCCTTACCTGGTCTCCCGCATGGGTGTCGCCGCAATTGAAGGCTTGCAAGGCGGGTCTTACCTGATTGGGCATAATCACGCGATGGCGACAGCCAAGCATTTTGCTGTGCACGGCCAGCCAGAGGGCGGCACAAACACAGCTCCAGGAAACTACTCAGAGCGCGTCATCCGCGAGAATTTCCTGGTGCCGTTTGAAGCCGCGATCCAGGAAGCTCATGCCGGGAGTGTCATGGCCTCCTATAACGAGATCGACGGCGTGCCTTCGCACATGAATCATTGGCTGCTTGATCGTGTTCTTCGCCAGGAATGGGGATTCAACGGCTACATCATCTCCGATGACTTCGGAATCCAGATGATGGTGTCAACGCACCACGTGGCCGCCAACAACCCAGAGGCGGCGCGGCTCGCGCTTGACGCCGGCGTGGACTATGACCTCTCCGACGGCTCCGCCTATCGATCACTGGTTGAGCAGGTCAAGCAGGGCCTGGTGCCTGCAAGTGAGGTGGACAAAGCGGTGGCGCGGGTGCTGACCGCAAAGTTCCGCCTCGGACTCTTCGATCATCCCTACGTGGACCCGGATTACGCGGAGCGCACAACCAACAGCGAAGAACATCGCAAGCTTGCCACAGAAGCGGCGGAAAAAGTCATTGTCCTGCTCAAGAACGAGAAGAATCTGCTGCCCCTCGACCTGTCAAAGCTCAAGACGATTGCAGTGATCGGGCCAAATGCGGCGGACGTTCATCTGGGAGGGTATAGCCGCGATCCCGGCCAGGGCGTAAGTGTCCTTGATGGCATTCGTGCCCGCGTAGGGAACAAAGCAACGGTGCTCTACGCGGAGGGCTGCAAAATCACTACCGCGCCTCAAGGCTACAAAGGCTGGTGGGCGAATAACGTGGAGCTTGTCGATCCAAAGACTCAGACTTCTTCCATCCAGACAGCGGTTGCGACAGCACGAAAGGCCGATGTCGCCATTCTGGTGGTCGGCGAAAACGAGAGCACAAACCGCGAAGCATGGGGTGAGGAACACCGGGGCGATCGTGATTCGCTCGACCTGCTCGGCGCGCAGAACGAGCTGGTAGAGGCAGTGGTTGAAACCGGAACACCGACCGTTGTGCTGCTGCTCAACGGAAGGCCCTTGTCAATCAACTATATTGCGGAAAAGGTCCCGGCAATTCTTGAAGGTTGGTATCTCGGTGAGGAAGGCGGAACCGGCGCGGCTGCAGTCATCTTCGGCGATGTGAGTCCCGGCGGCAAGTTACCGATCACATTCCCTCACACGGTGGGCGATCTTCCTGATTTCTACAATCACAAACCGTCCGACAACAGGAGTTATGAGTTCAGCACCCGCCAGCCGCTGTTCCCCTTCGGCTACGGGTTAAGCTATACCACATTCGCTTTTGGCAATCCCAAGGTTGAGCCCGCGCAGATTTTCACGGGGGGCACGGCCAAGGTCAGCGTGGAAGTGACCAACACCGGCAGCCGCGAAGGCGACGAGGTACCGCAGCTCTACCTGCACCAAAAGACCGCCTCCGTAACTCAGCCCGTGATGCGGTTGATTGGATTTGAGCGCATCACTCTCAAGCCGGCGGAGAAGAAGACGGTCGAGTTCAATGTGACCCCGGAGGCGCTATCAATTCTGAATATCGATATGCATAGAGTAGTTGAGCCGGGAGTCTTCGAACTGATGGTCGGACCCAGTTCCGATAAGACCAGCACTGTTCGTCTCACGGTCGCGGGTACACACGGTGAGACTTGGCGCCCCGTGCTGCCTCCTCCACCCGCGGGTTCTGAGTCGGGAATGGTCAGCGACTTTGATGATTCGAAGGTCTCAGCTAATTATGGATCGTGGATGGCCGCTGGAGACTCGATGAATGGCGGGAAATCCATTGCCAGCATGCAAGTTATTTCACCCGGCGCCGACAACACCAAGGGAGCTTTGCAGATCACCGGCGAAGTTGTTGCCGGTCAACCGTTTTCATGGGCAGGCGCCCTGTATGCGCCGGCTCCTGTACCGATGCAGCCGGCCAATCTATCCAGTAAGAAGAGCATCAGTTTCTGGGCAAAGGGCGATGGAAAGACCTACACACTTGTCGTGCTGACGGAGAGCCGCTCAGGCAACTCCGGTGAGTTACCTGCGATGACCTCGTTCGCGGCGGGTCCGGAGTGGAAGCAATACACATTTCTGCTCTCGACATTCGGTACCGATGGCAGCGATCTCAGCGGAATTGGCTTCGTCCATGTACAGGAGCCCGGCAAGTTTCAATTTGAGATTGACCAGTTTGAGATCAAATAAGAATGCGCCCTTGCGGTGATTGAACCGTCCATTTCATCCAATCGCCTCAAGGGCCGATCCCATCACGCTGTGATCTCTTCCAGGCGCACGGGGCGGTGTTCGTCGTACGACTTCCGCGCTGCCAGGGCCATTTGCACCGGAATCCGTCCATCTATTCCGTTCACTTCTGTCGGCAGGTGCTCGAGAACTGCATTCACAAAGGAGCGCAATTCGGCTGCAAAGCTCTCTGTGTAGCGTTCCATGAAGAAGTTGAGCGGCAGGTCTGTATACACCGCATCGCCGGTGCTGACAATGGCCTGGTTTGGATAGCAGTTTTCCGTGGCAATCTTCCCTTTGCTGCCCAAGATCTCCACTCGTTGATCGTAGCCATAGGCTGCTCTGCGGCTGTTGTCGATGGTGCCAATGACTCCGTTGCGGAAGCGAAGTACCACCAGCGCAGTGTCCAGATCTCCCGCGCGACCGATCTCCGGGTCAACCATCACGCCACCTGCTGTATAGATTTCTTCGACCTCGTCGCCGATGAGGAAACGCGCCATATCGAAGTCATGAATGGTCATGTCGGCGAAGATGCCGCCTGAAGTTCGAATGTAGCTTAGAGGCGGCGGCGCTGGGTCGCGGCTGATGATGTGCATTAAGCTCGGCACACCTATCTCCCCGCCCGCCACCGCCTTGCGAACACGTGCGAAGTTGGCGTCGAATCGCCGGTTGAATCCTATCTGCAGTTGGACACCAGCTGCTTCAACTGCGGCGAGGGCGCGGTCGATCTGGCCCAGGCTGTGAGCAATCGGCTTCTCACAGAAGATGTGTTTGCCGGCCAAGGCCGCCTCGACAATCAAATCTGCGTGTGTGGGGGTGGGAGAGCAGATCAGCACCGCCTCAATTTGAGGATCGGCAATGATTTCCAAAGCTGATTCTGCAATCCTCGAAATGCCACATCGGGAAGCCACGGCCTGGACAGCGTCTTGGCTGACGTCAGTAATGGCAACGGTCTGCGCTTCGGGTAAACGAAATGCCAGTGTTTCTGCATGTACCCGGCCAATGCGGCCGGCGCCAATGATTCCCAGTTGAAGCTTTTGCTTGCTCAATGTGCCCCTCGTAAAGAATGGCTGAAGAACGATTGCTCAATACGGACCCAAATCCAAATTGCACTCGATTGATTTCAGATATTCGCGATTGCGCCGTGCGCTGTCTTTTGGCGATCCCATGCCCGGCAGGATGTCCTGTTCGACCAAAACATAACCCTCGTATTTCCGTGCGGCCAAATGTCGCAACAGAGCAGGAAAATCCACACACCCATTGCCCAATTCGCAGAATACTCCATGGCGCAGCGCCGTGAAGTAGTCCCATCGCTCTTCGCGCGCACGTCTTGCAGTCTCCGGTTGGCAATCCTTCAGGTGAAAGTACCAGACACGGTCTCCAAAGCGTTCCAGGACCGCGGCGATGTCGACCGCGCAGCCTCCGCTCCCATAACAATAATGACCAGAGTCGAATACCAGTCCGAGCCGGCGTGAATCGGTCAGGTCAAGCAAGGTTGCAATCTCGTCCGGCGTCTCAACATACCCTGCGCAATGATGGTGAAAGACCGTGCGCAAGCCGGTTTCTTCGAAAACGGCGCGCGCCAGTTGATCAGCCCCGCCCGCAAAAATCTTCCAGTCCGCGGAACTCAACGCAAATTCCGCTGTGACGCGGCCGGCAAAGCGAGTTCGATCGGGTTCAGCCCCGTTGTTGTCGGCTAATACCAAATAAGGCTCTGGAGTTGTGGCTACCGCGGCTAACAGTCGTGCTGTTTTCACTGCGCAAGCAATGCCCGCGGGATGAGCAGCGGGATACTTTANNCGCTACTGGCACAAAGGCGCCTAGCATCGCCAGGTGGCGCCGAGCGAGTTCCGCGCTCAGGATGCTCGGATCCGTCGGCATGTAATCCGAATCCCCGAGTTCCGTACCCGTGTAGCCGGTCTCCGCCAGTTCGTCCAACATGCGGTCGAAGGGGACGTGCGGGCCCTTCACCGCCTCGAACTCGAGAGTGCCCCAGGAACACGGAGCATTACCGACCAACAGCTTTCTCATCGTTAGTTCCTTCAGAATTGCCGGATTCAATCGCAGAATCGGCCATAGCGTTTCTCATTTGCCTCTGTGTTGCCGTCTGCCTTCGCAGCTCAGAGGTGATGGCGCTCGCGCTTGCGCGCCGCCTCGTATTGATCCCTCGCCTTACGCACACTTTCTGACTCAGAGACCTCGGCCACGGCAACGTCCCACCACGATTCGTANNATGGATCAGTCTCCACAACAATGACGGTTGTGCGGTCGAGCGACTTGGCCTTCTGCAAAGCATCCCTCAACTCCGCCAGTGTTTTGGCCTTGAACGCATGCGCGCCAAGACTGCGTGCATTGGCCACGAAGTCTACTTGCAGCGGTTCGCCGTCCAACTGCCCGGACACCTTTGAGCGGGTGCGATAGCTGGTTCCGAATCCCTGCTGTCCCAGCGAGCGGCTCAATCCGCC